>JBFWWD010000351.1:0-5017 GCA_050246385.1 Geminicoccaceae bacterium | reverse complement strand
CTATTGACGGCCGCGCCGGATTTATTGTTAGAATGACAGGCTGCTCGCAGTAGAAGCCAGAAGAGAACAAGATCACAGCATCTCAGCTCTCGGTAACATCCACCCGGCACGCGACGTGCCGGGTCACGGGAGGATTCCGATGAGCCGAACGACGCTTACCATGATCGCAGCCCTGATGGCGGCTCACGCCGGAGCCGTTCACGCCGGGCAGGTCGAGAAGCTGCCGCCCAGCGGCAAGGCGAAGTTCCAGGTGTCGTACCTGCAGTGGGACGGCAACGATGTCGACATGAGCGGTCGGGCCGGATTCGGGAACATGGAGTTCGGCGGGATCACCCGGAATCTCGACGGCAAGAGCTGGTTCGACCGGATGACCGAATACTGCACCGGCCAATATTACTGGGGTGTCAACGATCAACCGGGCAACGGCTCGTGCCTCTACGTCGATGCGGACGGCGACCAGGTCATGGTCAACTGGTCGAGCAGCGGAGACTATGACGGCACCAAGCAGATCGTCGGCGGCACCGGCAAGTATATGGGCATCACCGGCAAGGGCACCTTCGACGGGACGCAGCTCAAGGCCGCAGCCACCGGGATGGACTTCTTCCTGACCGACGTGGAGCTGGACTTCCAGCTCAAGCCGCCGACGCAGTAGCCCATCCCGCGACCGGCGGGCTCAGCGGACGCCGAAACTCGCGTCGGTGAACAGGTTCTTCACGCCATGGGGCGCCGAGCGCCAGTATTGCGGCGGCGCCTCGACGGTCGCCCCCAGCCTGGCGGCCGCGTGCCAGGGCCAGCGCGGGTCGTAGAGCAGGCCGCGGGCCAGCGCCACGAGGTCGGCCTGGCCCTCGACGACGATCGCCTCGGCGTGCTCCGGCTCGGTGATCAGGCCGACCGCGATCGTGGGCAGACCGGTGGCTTCCTTGATCGCCTGCGCGAACTCCACCTGATAGCCCGGGCCGAGCTTGATCTGCTGCGCCGGCGAGACGCCGCCCGAGGAGGCGTCGACCCAGTCGACGCCGCGCGCCTTCAGCTCGGTCGCGAAGGCGATGGTCTGCACCAGATCCCAGCCACCCTCGACCCAGTCGGTCGCGGAGACCCGCACGCCGACCGGCATGTCGCTCGGGACGGCGGCGCGCACGGCATCGAACACCGACAGGGGGTAGCGCAGCCGGTTCGTCAGGCTGCCGCCATACTCGTCGGAGCGGTGGTTGGAGAGCGGCGAGAGGAACTCGTGCAGCAGGTAGCCGTGCGCCGCATGGACCTCGAGCGCGTCGATGCCCAGGCGGACCGCGCGCCTCGCGGTCTCGACGAATGCCTGCCGGATGCGGGCCAGCCCGGCTTGGTCGAGCGCAAGCGGCGCCGGCTCGCCCTCCTTGTGCGGAACTGGCGAGGGAGCGAGCGGCAACCAGCCGCCATCCTCGGGAGAGATCAGCTCGCCGCCGTTCCAGGGCGAGCGGCTCGACGCCTTGCGTCCGGCATGGGCGATCTGCATCACGACCGGGATGCGGGAGTATTTCCGCACCGCATGAAGCACGCGACCCAGGGCCGCCTCGGTCGCCCCGTCATAGAGCCCGAGATCGGCCGGGCTGATGCGACCGTCGGGCTCGACGGCGGTGGCCTCGGTGAACAGCAGGCCGGCGCCGGACAAGGCGAGGCTGCCGAGATGGATCAGATGCCAGTCGGTCGCCGCCCCGTCCTCGGCCGAGTACTGGCACATCGGCGAGACGACCACGCGGTTGGCCAGGGTCAGGCCGCGCAAGGTCAGCGGTGAGAACAAGGCGCTCATGGGCAGCTCCGCAGTCGGCGAGGGCGAGGGTGGTTCCATCCGCCGAGATTCGGGCGTCCGTATCGATCGTCAAGCACTTGGTCGCGCGGCCGAGATGAGCCTGACGGGCCCGCGACGGCGGTGAAGTCGCCGAACCGGCGGTCATCGCGCATGCCGTCGCGGCTTCGGAATCACGGTGGTAAGGGCGTCGGCTGACATGGCTGCCGCGTCGGCCAGAAAGCTCTTGCACGGCACGAGGCGCGCCCCTATATGCGGCCTCCCCGGCGGTCGTGGCTGCCGCGGCAGACAACGGGGACCATGATGGCGAAAAAGGCGGAGCGCGCGGTCAAGCCGGTCAAGAAGAGCGACCGCTGGACCGTGCGCGGAGTGCCGGCGAAGCTGCAGAAGGCGGCCGGCGACGCCGCGCGGGCGAAGGGGATGACCCTGGGGCAGTGGCTGAGCCAGGCGCTCACCGCGGCCCTGCCGCGCCGCGGCGTGGTGCCGGCCGAGGCCACCCAGCGGTGGGAAGAGGCGGTCGAGCAGCGGCTGGCGCGCCTGGAGGCGGTGGTGCTCGTGAGCGAGCGCGCCGCCACGGGCGTGTCCGCCGAGGCAGCCAGGCCGAGCTGAAGCTCGGCAGGGCGTCCAGCCACCGAGCTGTGTGGCCGATGCACCGGGCGGGACCCCCCGCGGTCCCGCCCGGTCGCATGATGGGCCCAGTCGCATGATGGCATCGAGTTGCCGTCGGAGGAGGAGCAGGGGCAATGGCCCAGCACGTCGTTCACACCCGGCTGCCCGGCCAGCTCGTCATGGTCGGCTGCGGGAGCATCGGCCAGGCCGTCCTGCCTCTGATCCTGCGGCACCTGGGAGTCACGCCCGACCGGATCACGATCGTCACCGCCGACGGCCGCGGCCGCGAGCAGGCGGCGGAATATGGCATCGCGTTCATCGAGGAGGCGCTGACCCAGGAGAACCATCGCCGCGTCCTGGAGCCGCTGGTCGGGACGGGCGACTTCCTCCTCAATCTCTCGGTCGACGTCAGCAGCACGGCGATCGCGCGGGTCGCCCATGAGCGTGGCGCTCTCTACCTCGACACGGTGGTCGAGCCCTGGGGTGGGATGTACTTCGACCACGGCCTGTCGCCCGCGGCGCGCTCGAACTATGCGCTGCGCGAGGAGATGCTGAGGCTGCGCCGCGAGCTCGGCCGCGGCGCGACCGCGGTCAGCGCGCAGGGCGCCAACCCCGGCATCGTCTCGCAGCTCCTCAAGGAGGCGGCGCTGATCGTCGCCCGCGACACCGGCGTGCCGCATGTGGATCCGACGGACCGGCAGGGTTGGGCGGGCCTGTTCCGCGACCTGGGCGTGAAGGCGATCCACATCGCCGAGCGCGACACCCAGGTGTCGGACCGGCGCAAGGCGCGGGGCGAGTTCGTCAACACCTGGTCGGTCGACGGCTTCATCTCCGAGGGGTGCCAGCCGGCCGAGCTGGGCTGGGGCACGCACGAGCGCCACTTTCCGCGCGGCGGGATGCGCCACAGCCATGGCTGCGGTGCCGCGATCTACCTGAACCAGCCCGGGGCGGGGACGCGCGTGCGCACCTGGACCCCGAACCACGGCCCGTTCCACGGCTTCCTCGTCACCCACAACGAGGCGATCTCGATCGCGGACCATCTCACTCTGCGCGAAGGCGACGCGCTGCTGTACCGGCCGACGGTCCACTATGCCTACCATCCCTGCGACGACGCCGTGCTGTCGGTGCACGAATTGGCCGGCCGCGGCTGGCGGCAGCAGCCCGCGCAGCGCCTGCTGATGGACGACATCACGAGCGGCATGGACGAGCTCGGCGTGCTGCTGATGGGGCACAGGAAGGGTGCCTTCTGGTACGGCTCGCAACTCACCATCGAGCAGGCGCGCGAGCTCGCGCCCTACAACAGCGCCACCTCGCTGCAGGTGGCGGCGGGCGTGCTGGGCGGGATGGTCTGGGCGATCGAGCATCCGACCGCGGGCATCGTCGAGGCCGACGAGCTCGACCACAAGCGGGTGCTCGAGGTCGCCCGGCCCTATCTCGGCCCGGTGGTCGGCGCCTATTCCGACTGGTCGCCCCTGGACAATCGGGCGGTCCTCTTCCCGGAGGATGTCGATCCGGCCGACCCCTGGCAGTTCAAGAACATCCTGGTCGGCTGACACCAAGCCTTAGCTGTTTTCGGCATAGCGTGGGCAAGACCGAGCGGGTGCCGTTGTCTCCAACCCCTCTGCCCTGTGGAAGGGATTGCCTGATGACGCCCAAGCTGCGCCGCTTCCTCGACGAGATCCGACCGGCCACGCCCTATCTCGTGGTCGACGTCGACGTCGTCGAGGCCAACTACCACGCGCTCGCCGCGGCACTGGACGGGGTGGCGATCTTCTATGCCGTCAAGGCCAACCCGGCGCCGGAGATCCTGGCCCGGCTGGTCGAGCTCGGCTCCTCCTTCGACGTGGCGAGCCCGGGCGAGGTGGCGCTGGCGCTCGCCGCCGGGGCACCGCCCGAGCGCATCTCCTACGGCAACACGATCAAGAAGGAGGCGGACATCGCCACGGCCTACGCTCAGGGCGTGCGCCTGTTCGCCTTCGACAGCGAGGCCGAGCTCGCCAAGATCGCGCGCGCCGCACCGGGCAGCCGCGTGCTCTGCCGCATCCTGACCAGCGGCGAGGGTGCCGACTGGCCGCTGTCGCGCAAGTTCGGCTGCGCGCCTTCGATGGCGCGCGAGCTGCTGACCCGCGCCTCCGGGATGGGCGTGGTCCCCTGGGGCGTCTCGTTCCATGTCGGCTCGCAGCAGAAGAACCCGACGGCCTGGGAGTCGGCGCTGGCGGAGGCGGCGACGCTGTTCCGCGACCTCGAGGCGGTCGGCATCGAGCTCGGCATGGTGAATCTGGGCGGCGGCTTCCCGACACCCTATCGCGGCACGGTGCCAGACACGGCGATCTACGGGGTGGAGATCATGGCGGCGGTGCGGCGGCATTTCGGCAACCGCATCCCGTTCCTGATCGCCGAGCCCGGCCGCGGCCTGGTCGGCAGTGCCGGCGTGATCCAGACCGAGGTCGTCCTGATCGCGGAGAAGGGCGAAGGTGATCCGCGCCCATGGGTCTATCTCGACATCGGCCGCTTCGGCGGCCTCGCCGAGACCGAGGGCGAGGCCATTCGCAACCCGATCGCGAGCCGGCGGCGCGGGTCGGCGCGGGAGGTGATCCTGGCAGGCCCGACCTGCGACAGCGCCGA
>JBFWWD010000350.1:0-5056 GCA_050246385.1 Geminicoccaceae bacterium | reverse complement strand
CCTCGGTGAAGCCCATGAGGCGAGGGCGGCCGATGGTGAACCACATGTGCAGGGTCGGGCCGACCGCGATCATGCCCCAGGACTTGCCGTTCCAGGGCGCCCAGCAGCAGTTCTGGCCCTGCGCGTCTCCCCGCCAGGTGTCGTTGCCGACGAGATTGCCCGGCCAGTTCTGGATTCGGCTCACGCCGATGGCTCGTTTGGAGACGTTCGCAGGACCGAATCCCCAGCCATCGCCGTAGGCGCCGTACATCGAGCCGTTCGGATGCCAGGTGAGCGCGAAATTGTCGCTCTCGTCGGCGAACTGGCGCAGGCTCGCCATGTTGATGATCACGTCCTTGATGACGGTGCTCTGCGGCGGGTCCGCCATTGCCGGTGAGCCGGTGACAAGGGCGGCAAGCAGGCCGATCGTGGTCGTTCTGACCATGGGCGTCGTCCTCCCGGGGCTGAGGCGTTTTGGCTCGGGCACGCATGCCGTGCGAGGACACGAGTGGCCGGCGTTGCTACCCAGGGAAGCATCAATCCGGACGATTAACAACCCCAGAGGGGAAAAGAATCTACCCTTGCGGGTAGATTGAAAGGGACAGCCGCTCCGCGACCGCGGCGGCGAGAGCCCCCGGCGCTTGTTGCGCGGGCGCCGATGGTGCCGCGATGCGCCAGCCGGCGATGCGATCGCGCAGGGCGGGAGGCGGTTTCCGTTCGGTCACCTGGAGCGCCCGCGACGCGACCACCGCGACCGCGCCCAGGCAAAGATCGAGCATCCGCCCGGCGGCCTCCTGTCCCTCCCAGGCGAGGCTGGTCGGGACCGCGAGATCGTTCTGCACGAAGCCGCCGGCGTCGGAGCCGGGCAGGAAGACGGTCTGCGCCGCGCGCCGCGCCGCCTCGCCCCAGCCGACGGCGGCAAAACCGAGGGTTCCGAGATAGCCCAGCTCGCCGTCCCCACCGCCGAGCTGGTCGGGCAGGCCCGAGGTGCGGCCGTCCAGCAGACGGGCGATCATGCGATCGCAGACCGTGCACAGATCGGCGTAGCCGGCGGCGAGCGCGTGCAGGGCCGGCCATGCGGCGGCATTGTGATAGCCGCCGGTGGACAGCACCCGGCCGTTCGGATGCCGCTCGTCGGGCGGCAGGAACACTGGATTGTCGGAGACCTGGCTCAGCGAGGTGGTCGCGATCGTGGCGGCGCGGTCGGCCTCCCGGCGCAGACGGCCCAGCATCTTGGGCAGCGTGCGAAACGAGACCGGCGCCTGATAGGGCCGGCGCTCGGCGGCACCCCCGGCGATCAGCCGGTGCAGGCTCGTCGCCGAGGCCAGCTCGAACGGATCGCCCCAGAGCGCCGCGACCTCGGGCTCGAAATGGCTGGTCGGAACGAGATAGGCCTCGGCCGCCAGTGCCAGCACGGCTTCGGCGACCTCGACCCGCCCGCCGGCGGCGAGCGTACCGTCGCTGACGAGGGCCGCCGCCACGGGAGCGCCGTTGACCAGGGCCAACGTCTCCTTCTCGCGCGGCTCGAAGCCGGCGAGCAGCGGGCCGAACAGCCAGGACAGCGGCAGGATCTCACCCGCGCTGACCGCGCCCGGGCGAGGGACAGAGGGAAGCGGCCCCGCGAGCAGGCCGGCCACCGCCTGAGCGAGCTCCGGCCGGACCGCCGCGTGACCGTCGACGAAGTTGGCGAGGCGGGCCAGCACCATCAGCCGGGCCACCCGCTCCGGGAAGGCCTCCCCGGCACTGCTCTGCATCGCCTGGGGCGAACGGCGGGCATGGCGCAGGCGATCGGCGGGATTGAGGCGGACGGAGGCATACTGGCCGTAGCCGGAAGTGACCCCGTAGATCGTGACCTCGGGATCCTCGATCAGACGCTCGAACGCGGCACGCGCCTCGGCCATCCGGCGCAGCGCGTCCGAGGCGATCCGGACCTCCGCATTTTCCCAGCCCACCCGTCTCGCCGCTGCGAGGGAGATATCGCGACGCGAGGCGAGCGTGACGGTCATGGGATGCTCCGAGGCGGCTTCACGCGGCGGCCTCCTCTTCCGCCGGGACGGCAAACTCGACCCGTGCCGTCACCCCACCATCACCCGTCAGCGTCAGCGTCGCGCCCAGCTGGCTGGTGAACAGGCGGATGATGTCGAGCCCGAAACCGGGCGCGGGCTCACCGGCGAAGCCTCGTCCGTGATCGCGCACGACCATGGTGGCCCGACCGCCTGCGCCGCGTGAGAGTTCCACCCGCACCTCGCCCTCCGCCGGGGCCGGATAGGCATATTTCAGGCTGTTCGTGATCAGCTCGGACGCGATCAACGCGAGCGGCACCGCCCGATCCATGTCGAGCATCAAGGGAATGGCATGGCAGGTGACCCGGACCCGGTCCGGATCCTCGATCAGTGCCGTGCCGAGCGATTCGCCGAGACGGCTCAGATAGTCACCGAAGTCCAGGCGGCCCATGTTCCGCCTGCCGTCCAGCATCGCGTGCAGCTCGCCGACTGCGGTGATGCGCTGTCCGGCGGCGTCGAGAGCGTCCCGTGCGTCCTGATCGGACATGCGCCCGCTCTGCAGTCGCAGCAATGCGCCGACGATCTGCAGATTGTTCCGGATTCGGTGATTGAGCTCGCGAAACAGCAGCTCGCGCTGCTCGAGCGCCCGCTCGCGCTCCGTCTGGAGCCGCCGCTGCTCCGTGATGTCGCGCGTGATCCGCGCGACCCGCACCACCCGACCGTCCTGGTCGCGCAGCGGGAAGGCCGTGCTGTGCAGCCAGCGATCCTCACCATCCGGGCGGCGGATGCGGTACTCGGCCGAGGCGGCCGTGCCCGAGCGTGCGCGCTCCAAGGCCTCGAGCAGCCGGCGCCGGTCTTGCGGCAGCACGGCATCGAGCCACCCCGAGTCCTGCCTCGCGACCTCCGCGGCGGGCCGATGCCAGACCCTTTCGTAGGTCGGGCCGACGAACTCGATCTCGCCTGTTGCGGCATCCTCGACCCAGACCACCTCGGGCAGATACTCCGCGAACTGCCGGAACATCTCCTCACTGCGGCTCAGGTCCTGTGTGCGCTGCTCGACTGCCGCCGCCATCGCGTCGATGCTGGCACCCAGCCGACCGAGCTCGGAGCTTTGGTCGGGCAGATCCGCGCGTGCGGAAAGATCACCACCCGCAAGACGGTCGGCGACCCGGGCGAGCTTCTCCACCGGCCGCTTGACGAACCGGTGGCCGCCCAGCACCGCCGCAGCGAAGGCGAGGGCGGCAACCCCCAGGAGCAGGGCGAGGTCGCGGTAGAGAGCCTGGTCGAGCTTGGCGACGGCCGGCTGCCTGGACAGCGCCACGGACAAGAGAAGTCCATGATTGATCGCCGGCGGCTCGAACGCGGCGATACGCTCCATGCCGTCCGGCCCCACCTCGTCGGTCGTGCCTTCGGCCGGCGCGTCGAGCATCCAGCGGGAGCTGCTCGGCAGCCGCCCGCCGATCAGTTCGGACTCCGGCCAGCGGACGACGACGGTGCCCTCCTTGTCGATCAGCGAGACCGATGCGCCCTCGGGCCACGCCTTGTCCTGGAACGTCGCCTGCAAGTCGGCCGCGTCCAGGCCGACGGCGACGACGCCCAGCGGCCTGCCGTCGGCCGCGAGCACCGGCACGGCGACCGGCAGGCTGCGGCCCGCATCGGCCCGCGAGACGGTGAGCACGCCCACCGTGAACCGTCGCGAAGCGATCGCGTTCTGGTAGTAGTCGCGGTCGCCCGCGAACTTCGCGTCCCCGACCGGGCGCGTGGAACAGATGATCCGGCCGCTCATATCGATCACGGCTGCCCCCCGGAACGGATTCGGGGGCGGTGCCATGTCGGCGAGATAGTCGGCGCAACCTGCGGCATCTCCCGCCCGCACCGCCGGATGAGCGGCGACGGCCAGGAGGAAGACGCGCGCCGCTTCGAGGATCTTGTCCAGCTCCCCAGCGGCGAAGCGGGTCAGGCGAAGCGCCTCATCGTGGATCTCCGCCTCGCCCTCGCCTCGCTGCTCGAGGTCCTTGTAGAGCTGGAGAGCGATGGCCGGTGCCACGGCGAGCAGGACGAGCAGACAGATCCGGCTGACGAGGCTCAAAGCACCTCCTGAAATGGCGCGCCGGTGCGGTGTGACCGCAGCGTAGGACGTGGCGCAGGCTTCACGCCCGCTGTGTGCCTGTCAACGGTCGGTGCGCACCGGAAGCAGCGTCGAGGGCTCCAAAGGTTCAGCGACCTGGAGTGCACCTCGACGACCGTGCACTTCGACCTGCGATCGGCCCCATGATCGCAGCTGCATACCTGAAGGCGTCTATCCCCCGACCGGTACTTCGCTGGCCAAAGAATCGACTAAGCAGCAATGGCGGGGAAGATCCTCGACCTATTGGTCACGAAGAAACGTAAGGCGCAGCGACATGCACGATGACCATTTCTCTCGACGCGGATTTGTGTTCCGTGCTTTGGCGACTTCAGGTTGCGCACTGCTTGCACCCAGAGTGTCGGCCGCCGAAGGGCCGGAGCTGACCGGGCGCTGGTCTGCCATCTACAGATGGCCGGACGTCGCCATTCACCTGCATCTGCTTCCCAGCGGCAATCCGGCCCGCGCGCGGCTGCTCAGCTTCTCCGACGACGATGTCACGGGCCTCAAGAGCCGCAACGCCGGCTTCTCCAAATCCTACCTCGTCGACATTCCGACCGGCAGCGCCCCGGCGACCACCTGGGCCTACGTGCCCAACAACGTCACCAACCTGTTCTGCGCCGGCCATACCTTTCTGCCGGACGGCCGCCTTCTCGCCATGGGCGGTCACATCAACGCCAACTATTACGGCTCGGGGGACATCAACCTGTTCTCGGAGCAGCCAGCGCCGGCCTGGCAGACGCAACCCAACGCGATGAATGCGGGGCGATGGTACCCGAGCGTGATCAGCCTGCCGAACCGCGAGGTGCTCGTGGTGAGCGGTGCGACCGCCGGAACGACCGACATCAATCCTCTGCCGCAGGTGTGGAAGACCGATGCCGGCGGCGGGCTGCGGGATCTCACCGGCGCACGTCTCAAGCTCAAGACCTATCCCAAGCTGTTCGTGCTG
>JBFWWD010000349.1:0-5150 GCA_050246385.1 Geminicoccaceae bacterium | reverse complement strand
GCGGGGCGGCGCAGCGCTCGCCGGTGGTGCTGCCCCCGCCTACCGCCGCGGCGCGGCCGGCCATGCCGGTCTCCAAGGTGTGGCGTCGGGACTGGGTGGTGTTGCGCGGGCCGCCGGCACTGCCGCGACGTCGCCGCTGCGCCGCGCCGCCTCTCGTGCCGCCGACAGCATGCAATCGAGCTTCAACGCTGGTGGGAAGTCCGTTCTCACCGGCGGCAACTCGACCGCGGAGGCGACTGCAGCGCCCGTCGCCAGCGGTCCTCCCGATTGGGTCAGGCGCATGCGCCAGTCCCAGCGCACGACCCACGCTGTCCAGGCCGCCGCGCACGCCGTCCGCTCCGGCGACGCCCATGGCGGCGGCTCTTCCGTCAATCTTTCCGAAAGCGACCGCTGATGTTCAAACGACCTTCGACCCACTACGGCAAGACCCCCGAGCCCGAAACGCCCTATCAGCGCGCCGCCCAGGTCTGGGACGATCGCATCGGCGCCGCCCGCGTTCAGGCGAGGAACTGGCGACTGATGGCGTTCGGATCGCTGATCCTGTCAGCCGGTTTCGCCGCCGCACTCGTCTGGCAATCGGCTCGCGGAACGATCGTGCCCTGGGTGGTGCAGGTCGATAGGCTCGGCCAGGCGCAAGCCGTCGCGCCCGCCGTCGCCGACTATCGTCCGACCGATCCTCAGATCGCATTCCATCTCGCGCGCTTCATCGAGCAGGTGCGATCGATCCCCGCTGACGCCATCATCGTCCGCCAGAATTGGCTGCGCGCCTACGACTTCACCACCGATCGCGGCGCGGCCGCGCTCAACGACTATGCGCGGTCGAACGACCCTTTCACCAAGGTCGGCCGCCAGCAGGTCGCGATCGACGTCTCCAGCGTAATCCGCGCTTCGCCGGACAGTTTCCGCGTCGCCTGGACAGAGCGGCGCTACGAGAACGGCCAGCTCGCCGAGACGACCCGCTGGACCGCCATTCTCACCATCGTCGTGCAGGTGCCGCGCAACCCCGACCGGCTCCGCGCCAACCCGCTCGGCATCTACGTCAACGCCATCAACTGGTCACGGGAGCTTGGGCAATGAAGCCGTCTTTCCATAAAGCCGGAAATCCGGCTTCTCGCACTTCCACATTTGCGGCTTTGCTGTTTTCAGCGAGCGCCTTGGCGGGCTGCGCCACGACGCAGAGACCCCCTGAAATCTCCTACGACGATGCCGCGCCGGCAACGCTCCAGGCCGAGCCGCCGGCGCCGGTGCAGGTCGTCGAGCTGCCGCGCCCCTTGCCGCTACCCGGACAGATGAAGCCTGTCGAGCCGTCGCGTCGCACGCCCGAGCCCACCGACCCGGCCGCCCGCGTCAACCAGGCCAACGCCGCCGCTCGGGTCCAGCCCGTTCGGGACGGCTTCATCAACGCCATGCAAGTCTATCCCTTCACGCCTGGCGCACTCTATCAGGTCTATACCGCCGTCGGTCAGATCACCGACATCGCCCTGCAGCCGGGCGAGCAGCTCGTCGGCTCCGGTCCGGTCGCAGCCGGCGATACCGTGCGCTGGATCATCGGCGACACACAAAGCGGCTCCGGGGCAAGCACGCAGGTCCACATCCTGGTGAAGCCGACGCGGTCCGATTTGATGACCAACCTCGTCATCAACACGAACCTGCGCACCTATCACATGGAGCTGCGCTCGA
The DNA here is from genome assembly GCA_050246385.1 of Geminicoccaceae bacterium. Lineage (GTDB taxonomy): Bacteria > Pseudomonadota > Alphaproteobacteria > Geminicoccales > Geminicoccaceae > Benzoatithermus. The sequence goes on along the minus strand of JBFWWD010000349.1, from coordinate 3,470 downwards.
CCGAGCGCACCTATATGGCCTCGGTTTCCTGGCAATATCCGCAGGACCAGCTCATCGCACTTCGGCGGCAGAACGCGCAGGCCGAAGCCGCACGCCCGGTCGCGACCGGTGTCGACCTCGCCAACATCAACTTCCGCTATGCGATCGAGGGCGATCGCGCGCCGTGGCGGCCGCTCCGCGCCTACGACGACGGACGGCAGGTGTTCATCGAATTCCCGCGCGGCATCGGCCAGGGCGAGATGCCACCCCTGTTCGTGGTCGGACCGGAGGGCAACACCTCCGAACTGGTCAACTACCGAGTCCGTGGCAACTACATGGTCGTCGACCGTCTGTTTGCGGCCGCCGAACTGCGATTCGGCGCTGGCGACCGCCAGAAGCGCGTCCGGATCACCCGCACCGATGGGAGGCCGACGTCGTGAGCGAGCCCGCAAGCGAACAAAAAGAAGAAGACGCGCCGCTGACCGGAGCAACCGCCGACGCGGCCGCCCCAATGCGGCTCCGCGCCGAACCGCCGCGTGTTACGCGGCTCTCGCGCAAGGCGCTCGCCGGCATCGGTCTCGTCGCGAGCGTGGGATTGGGCGGCGCGCTGATCTACGCGCTCCAGACCCGCGACGGGGGCAGGCCCGCCGAGGAACTCTATTCGACCGAGAACCGCTCGACCGCCGACGGTCTCGCGGGGTTACCGCGCGACTACAGCGGCATTCCCCAGCTCGGTCCGCCACTACCCGGCGATCTCGGGCGGCCGATCCTTGGCGCGCAGAACCGCGGACAGCCCGTGCCCCCTGGCGTCGCGGCACCCAATCCCAGCCTCAGCGCCGAGGAGCAGCGACGGCTGCAGGAGATCGAGGCCGCGCGCACAGCCAGGCTCTTCGCCGGCACGGAAAATCGCCCGACGTCATCGCAGAGCCCCGGCGCGGCGGCGGCTGCACCGCAGCCCACACCTGACCTGGCGAGTCTGGGCCTGGCTCCGCAGCCCGCCACGCCATCGGCGCAGGATCGGCAGCTCGCCTTCCTCAACGCCGCTGCCGATCGGCGCACCGTCGCGCCAGACCGCATAGCGGCGCCGGCATCGCCCAACATTCTGCAAGCCGGCGCCGTCATCTCTGCCGCGCTGATCACCGGCATCCGATCCGACCTTCCGGGCCAGATCACCGCGCAGGTGACGGAGAATATCTATGACAGCCCGACGGGGCGCATCCTGCTGGTACCCCAAGGCACGCGCATCATCGGCCAGTACGACAACAGTGTTCAGTTCGGCCAGAGCCGCGTGCTGCTGGTCTGGAACCGCCTGATCTTCCCCAATGGCCGCTCGATCGTCCTCGAGCGCCAGCCCGGCGCTGACGCCGAGGGCTATGCCGGTCTCCAGGACGGTGTCGACTATCACTGGTGGGATCTCTCCAAGGCGGCCGGTCTCTCGACGTTGCTCAGCATCGGTGCCGAGCTTGCCACCAACGACGACGACCGGCTGATCCAGGCTATCCGCAATGGCGGTCAGGACACGATCAACGACGCCGGCCAACAGATCGTCCGCCGCCAGTTGAACGTCGCCCCGACGCTGACCATCCGGCCCGGCTTTCCGGTCCGCGTCATCGTCACCCGCGACCTCGTCCTCGAGCCCTACGGAGGCTGATATGACGAAGCTGAAGCTGGGAGCCATCGCAGACGACAAGCCGGTCAAGCTCACGATCGAGCTTCCTGCCGCCGTGCATCGGGATTTGGTCGCTTATGCCGAGATCCTGGCTCGGGAAACGGGACATCCGGCAGCCGATCCGGCCAAGCTGATCGTCCCCATGGTCGAGCGTTTCATGGCGACCGATCGGGGCTTTGCGAAGGCGCGACGGCAGCGTCAATCACCTGCCGGCAGCGCGGGATAGCGCTCTTGAAGCAAGCTGATGAAGCCCGCCAGCGCTGGATTGTCGTTGTTGGGCTGCCAATAGGCGGCATAGCTGATCCTGCTCGGCCCGTTGCCGTCGCGCGCCTCGCGATAGACCACGCCTGTGTAGGCAGCGCCAACGCAGGCTTCGCACATCAGGCTGACGCCAAAGCCAGCCCCGACCAGGCTCTTGATGTTCTCGCGGCTGACATCGTGGCTGATGACCTTGGGCCGCTCGCCCGGCGCCGCAAGCTTCGCCAGAAGGATGTCCTGGATCTCAGGACCGGGATCGTGCTGGCTGAACAGGAACGTCTCGTCCTTGAGGTCCGTCCAATAGACGATGTTGTTGGCGGCGAGCCGGTGGCCCTCTGGCAGCGCGACCATGATGCGTTCGCTCCAGAGCCCCATCACCTTCCCCTCGCCAGGAACCGGATCTCCGGTAACGATGGCGACGTCGAGCCGCCCGGCGTCGACGCCGGCGAAGAGGCAAGCGCGAGCGCCCTCATATGTCCGGATCTCGACCTTGGGGAACCGCGATGCATACTCGATCAGGCTGGCCCGAAGATTTCCCGCCGAGAGCGAGGTGTAGAATCCGACGGTGAGACGGCCGGCCTCGCCCCTACCCATTTCCTTGGCCGTCGCGGCCATGTGGTCGACGGTTTCGACCAGGTGCCGGGACGTGCGCAATATTTCAGTCCCCGCCGTGGTCAGTCGAACTCCCCCGCTGGTTCGCTCGAACAACACGACGCCCAGACGAATTTCCAATTGCGATATGCAGCGGCTCAGGGTGGATTGCTTGACCCCGAGCGCCTCGGCCGCCCGCCGGAAGCTCCCATAGTGCGCGGCGGCGACGGCATAGCGCAGGTGCCTCAACTCAATTTGCGCCTCCAGCGGCCGGAACTCCTTTGTGATTCCGGTGAACTGCAGCCGTGGCACTCCCGGAATGAATGCCCCGGCCAAGCGGCAACCGCCTCAACCAATATGGGAACTGCGCGCTGGGATTTTCATGGTTCCCGCGGGCAGCCGACTCGGATCGGCAGAACTGCTGACAGGACAGTAGTCAGCTCATGTTAAAATGCTATTGCGACGCGTTTGCATCTACGTCGTCCGAAATGGACGTATATCAGCCGGAGTGCCACGCGGCTCCTGAAGGAGCTTCGCGCCTGGTGCCGCTAAGCTGCCTGGCGGCCCGGACCATACAGGCCGTAGCCCACCCTTGTGAGCAGGCCTTCTTCACACATGCGGGCAAGATAGCAGCGAGGCACCCCGATGTCGGTTAGATCGCGCGTCCGCACTGTTCCGCGCTCAATTGCGAGGGCGACGGCTCGGTCCCTCAAAGATGGCTTGGGGCCGCCGGCGAGGCGTAGCCTTTCCGCGCGATCCCGGTCACGCTTGCGCATCTTGGGCGGTTTTGGCGTAGTCGGGAGTAGGGAAATCGAGAACTCGTAGTTCGCGTCTTCGTCGACCCCGGGGAGCCAGATAATTATCTGAAATTCCGATGACATTTTTCGCGGAACGAGTTTCAGGCTCGATGGGTCGGCGATGCGTTTCGACCAGTGCAAAATGCACCCTCGGCTCCCACAATAAAGTGTGCCCA
>JBFWWD010000348.1:0-5170 GCA_050246385.1 Geminicoccaceae bacterium | reverse complement strand
CGGGCCGGCACGGAAGCCACAGCGCGACATTCCCTTTCGGCCCGGCGGCATGCGCATTGGCACCTCCGGCCCTGCAGCCTAGGACTGGTCGGCCGCCTCGCAGCGGCGGAACAAGACGAAGCTCAGGGAGCGATCGGGATGAAGCGAGCGGCCATCATGGTGGCGCTGGCGGCCTTGACCTGTGCCGGCGTGGCGCCGGCGGTCCAGGCCCAGGACAAGGTGTTCGCGCTGGTGCCGAAGAACATGAACAATCCGTTCTTCGACCAGGCGCGCGACGGCTGCCTGAAGGCGGCGGCCGAGATCGGCGGGATCGAGTGCTACTATATCGGCCCCGGCGAGCATGGCGGCGGCGACGAGCAGTTCCAGATGGTCCAGGACCTGATCGCCAAGGGCGTCGACGGGATCGCGGTCTCGGTCGCCAACGCGCCGGCGATCGCCAAGGCCGCGGCCGCCGCCAAGCAGGCCGGCATTCCGTTCATCACCTGGGACAGCGATCTGCTCGACCAGGATCACGGGCTGCGCGCCACCTACATCGGCACGGTCAACACCGAGATCGGCAAGGAGATCGCCAAGCGGGCGATGGAGCTGAAGCCGGACGGCGGCACCTTCTGCATCCAGAGCGGCGGCCCGTCGGCGGTCAACATGAACGAGCGCATGCAGGGCATGCTGGACACCCTGCCCAAGGACAGGTGGACCCAGGTCGACGGCTGCCCGCTCTACAACAATGACGACTTCCCGCTGTCGATCGCGCAGATGACCGACATCCTGGCCAAGTATCCCGACCTGGATGCGATGCTGAACGCCGGCGGCGCACCGCAGATGCTGCCGCAGGCCTATCGCCAGCTGCTCGAGAAACATCAGGACCGGATCAAGAACCACGATCTGGTGCTGCTGTTCGTCGAGACCATGGACGTGCAGATGGGCTTCCTCAAGGAGGGGCTGAGCGACGGCCAGGTCGGCCAGCGGCCGTACGAGATGGGCTACCGGGCGATGTACGTGCTCGACGATCTGGTCGACGGCAAGCAGCCGCCCGACCCGATCACCGTCGGCCTCGACGTGTGCACGCCCGAGACCGTCGACAGCTGCAAGACCAAGTAGCCGCGGGCCGAACCCCGGCCTACGGGCTGCCCGCGGCCTGACCACGCGGCAGCCCTTCGTCGAGGCGAAGTCCGGCAAAGTAAGACGCGACCGCCGCGATCTGCCCGTCGGAGAGGTTCGCGGCCGCGGCGGTCATGAGATTGCCGTGCCTGCCGCCACGGATGCCGGCCCGCCACAGCCGCAGCTGCTGCACGAGATAGGGCGCATGCTGGCCGGCAAGGGCGGGGTAGGCGGGGAGCCGGTCGCCGGCGCGGCCGTCCGCGCCGTGGCAGCCGCTGCAGGCCGGAATGCCCGAGCGCCGGTCGCCCATGGCGGCAAGAGCCCGGCCGGCTTCCACCCGGGTCGCGTCGGCTTCGGGCGCGGGACCGCGCGGCGCCTCGAGCGCGCTGTAGTAGCCGGCCAACCGCTCGATGTCGGCATCCTCGAGAAAGACCGCGACCGGTCCCATGACGCCGCTCGGGCGTGCCTCGCTGCGATAGTCCTGGAGCGTGGTGCGGAGATAGTCGCGCTTCTGCCCGGCCAGCCGCGGCACGCCGCCGGACGGGCTTCCGCCGCCGTCCCGGCCATGGCAGCGGGCGCACAGCGAAGGATCGGCGGCGGGCAGCACGGGCGGAAGGGTTCCGGCATTGACCTCCGGGGTGCCGCCGGCGAGGGAGCTCAGCGCCCCAAAGCGGTCCGGCGTCATCTCCGGGAGCTGCAGCAGAAAGGCGGTCATGGCCCAGACCTCGTCCGCGCGGGCCTGCGCCGGCCAAGCGGGCATTCCAGCATATTTGATGCCGTGCAGGGCGATCCAGAACAGCTCTTTGGCTTCCCATTTCGGGACGGCCTGCGTCAGATCGGGCGGGGCCGGCAGCATCTGCTGCGTGACCCGGCTCGGCGGCACGCCGGGAGCGCCGTGACACGGCGCGCAGCCGAGGGCGAAGTGGCCCGCCGCGCTCTCGACCAGCCGGGGCTCGGCCAGGTCCGGTGGCGGCTCGATCTCGGCCGCGTGAGCGGTCACCGAGCGCTCCATGCCGACCTGCAGCAGCCATGCGGTGATCGGCCAGTGCCCGTTGCTGGCGGCGACGCTGTAGAGGCCGGACCAGGCGAACAGGAACGCCGCGGCCGCCAGTGCCGCAGGCAGCACCAGCCCTGCGAGCATCAGCTTGCGGCGCGTCACGACCAAGCCGACCCCCTCATCATCGGAGGCGACGTGAGCCGAGCGGCCCGGCTCAGGTTTCGAGCCGGATCAGATTCAGACCTGTCGCCGGATCCTTGCGCCGGTGCAGATGCTCGGGCGTCTCGGTGATCACGACCTCGAGCGTCGGCCGCACGATCGCCTCGCGCAGATGGCCGGCGATGGCGGTGAAGTCGTGCCGGCCGAGCACCAGATGGATGTGCAGTGCGGGTGCTCCCTCGCCGTCCACGCCGATGTCGCCGAGCATGCTCGCGACCTCGACCTGCTCCGTCACGCGGTGCGACTGGTACTCCTTCCGTTCCCAGTCGAAATAGGCGAGCTCGACCTCGCAGCAGGCTCCGATGGCCGACAGCTGGGCTGCCGTCAGCCGCTCCCGCGCCGCAAGCTCCTTGAGGCCGGCCACGACCCGATCGCCGGTCTCGAACACCGCGACCATGGTCCGCAGGCCGGACGTGGTCCTGTCGAGCAGCTGCGCCTTCACCTTCACCTCCGATTGCTCTCTGATCGGGGAGCGCCCGCGCCCGATCCACCATTGCCCCAGAAAGCCAACAGGGCGACTGATCGATCGTTCCGAAGCCAGATCGGATCTTGGGAGGATGTGATGGACGAGACCGGGCTCGGCGGCCTGCTGGTCACGCCGGGTGGCATGGCCGAACTGAGGGAGGTCGTCACCCGAATGGGGGCCGCCGCTCTGCTGAGCGGCATTCTCGGGCTGGAGCGCGAGCTCAGGAGCAAGCCCCTGGGGTTGCGGACGAACATTCTCGTCGCCCTGGGCGCCTGCTCGTTCGGGCTGATCACGATGGAGCTGGTCGATCTGTTCCGGCGCGACGACAGCCTGGGGAGCATCGACCCGTCCCGTGTCGTCCAGGGAATCATCGAGGGCATCGGCTTTCTCGGCACCGGGGCGATCATCCAGAGCCGCGGCGACGTCTACGGCGCCACGACCGGTGCCACCATCTGGGTCGTGGGTGCCATCGGCATCGCCTGCGGCTTCGGCTTCTACATCCATGCGGCGGCCGCCACGGTGGTGGCTTTCCTGGTGCTTACCGTGCTCGGCGGCCTCGAGCGCCTGTTCCGCGCCGACTCCAAAGGCGGCTGAGCGGGCGGCGGTCCCGCCCGTCGCCGCTTGGCTGGGTGGGGCGCAGCGGCTATCGACGGTGCGACACCCAAGCGCCGAGGCCCGCATGATCGATCTCTACACCTGGTCCACGCCGAACGGCCGCAAGGTCTCGATCATGCTCGAGGAATGCGGGCTGCCCTACCGGGTGCACCCGATCGACATCGGCAAGGACGAGCAGTTCCGGCCCGAGTTCCTGGCGATCAGCCCGAACAACAAGATCCCGGCGATCGTCGACCAGGACAGCGGCCAGAGCGTGTTCGAATCCGGCGCCATCCTGATCTGGCTGGCCGAGAAGACCGGCCTGTTCCTGCCCTCGGCCCCGGCGGCGCGGATCGCCGCCCTGGAGTGGCTGATGTTCCAGATGGGCGGGGTCGGGCCGATGCTCGGCCAGGCGCACCATTTCCTGAGGTTCAACCCGGGCAAGGCGCCCTATGCCGAGCAGCGCTACGCCGCGGAGGCGAAGCGGCTCTACGGCGTGATCGACCGGCGGCTGGCGGAGAAGCCCTATCTGGCCGGCAAGGACCTCACCATCGCCGATTTCGCGACCTGGCCCTGGCTGTCGCGCTGGGAGTGGCAGGGGATCGACATGGCCGAGTTCCCCCATGTCCGCCGCTGGTACCGCGAGCTCGCCGCCCGGCCCGGGCTGCAGCGCGGCTACGACGTGCCGGCCATGGGCCACAGCATTCCCCTGCCGGCATGAGCGCCCTGGTCACCAGCGAATCCGTGCGCCGGGTTCAGGCGGCGCTGGCGGAGCACGGGCTCGACGGGCGGATCGTCGAGCTCGCCGCGACCGCGCGCACGGCCGAGGACGCGGCGCGCGCCTGCGGCGTCCCGGTGGGTGCCATCGTCAAGTCGCTGGTGTTCGAGATCGGCGGCGAGCCGGTGCTGGCCCTGGTCGCGGGCGACCGCCGCTGCGATCTCGCGGCCCTGCCGGCCGCCCTGGGCCTGGCCGGGCCGGCACGCCGCTGCGACGCCGACAAGGTGCGTGCCGCCACCGGCTTCGCCATCGGCGGCGTCGCCCCGGTCGGCCATCTGGCTCCCTTGCCGACCGCGATCGACGCCAGCCTCGGCCGCTTCGCGCGCCTGTTCGCCGCCGCCGGCCATCCGCACTGCGTGTTCGCGACCGACCGCGCCGAGCTCGTGCGCCTGACCGGCGGGACGGTCGCCGAGATCGCCGTCGATTGACTCCGCGCGCCCGCCGACGATAGAAGCCACGGGCGTGGAGACGTGGCCGAGTGGCTGAAGGCGGCGGTTTGCTAAACCGTTATAGGGGCCTAAACCCCTATCGGGGGTTCGAATCCCCCCGTCTCCGCCAGATCAAGCGCTTACTGCAAGCGCGGCAGACATTGGCTGTCATAGTGGCTGCCGTCCGAAGCTACCAGATAGCTACCGTCGCAGCACAAGGCGTCTCGTCGTGACAAGAGGACGATGCCTTCCAAGCAGGCACGATCTGGCGGGGGAGGCTGGTCCCACTGGGTCCGGCGCGAGAGTAAGCGCGATCTCCCGCTATCGTGCGACGGAGCGCCTGTTGTCGTCATGCCCGCCCAACCCCGCTTTGCCGCTCCGGCTTCGATGCGTGGTTCAAGATGCCGGCGCACCTGTGCTATTGTGGTGGAATTTGAATTGGTTTAATTCGCCTTGGCTAAATGGTGGGTCCAATGCAGAAGCCGACGGCCTTGCACTAGCCTGAAGAGTTCATCAGGCGTGAGCATGGGGGCGGCGGGCGCAGCGTAGACGACTGAGATCGTGGATGTTTCTGGTGCTGGAGCAGAGAC
>JBFWWD010000347.1:0-5207 GCA_050246385.1 Geminicoccaceae bacterium | reverse complement strand
CGAAGGCACCCGCCACCCGCGCGCTGGCCGCCAGATCGAGCCCCTCCGGCAAGCCCGCCAGCAGCCCCGACCAGCCCCGATCGCTCAGCAGTCCCTGGCCCATGCCACGCCAGATACCGCCAAAACCTCAGCGAAGAAAGCTTAACTTAGCGCCTATGGTACCGGGTACCATTAACGCCTATTAGCAAGTTGCCTGCAGTTTGCGCGGGGGCCGTCCTCGCTTCCTCTGCGATAGCGCAACTTCCGTCGGCGTCTCCGGAGTGTCGAGCCGAGCCGCCCAGTCGGCTGGCAGGGCGACCGGCAGCGGTGCCAGCAGCCCGCCGCAGCCGCCCAGGCGCTCGCGGACGCTGGACCAGGGCCAGTCGGTGGCGCGGTCCACGAGCCCGGCCCGCACCGGATTGCGCTCGATGTAGCGCACGACGGTGCGCAGATGATCGTCGGAGTCCACCGCGTGCGAGCGGTAACGCCCCTGATAGAGCGTGCCGATCCCGGCCTGGCCGTGCAGCGCCTGCCGGCGACGGCTGTGCGCCAGGGTCAGCCAGCGCATGAAGGCGGGCAGGGCCGCCGCCGTGGCCGGCCGCAGCAGCAGATGCCAGTGATTGGGCATCAGGCACCAGGCGAGCAGCTCGACCTGGTGCCGGTCGCGCGCGTCGTGCAGCGTCGCCAGGAACAGCCGCCAATCCACCTCCGCCTCGAACAGCGCCCGGCGCAGCGCGCCACGATTGTGGACGTGATGGATGGTGCCGGCGGCGAGCCGACGGTCCGCCCTGGCCATGCCCGGACCTCTTCTGAACCGTTCGACCGCCAGCATGCCGCAGCTTGATCAACTAATCGTTAATGGTACCTGGCACCATTAGCGCTCGCCGGCACCATCGACGTCCGCTCGACCGCTACTGTACTGCCGGCTCGAACGGGTCGTAGCGGTAGTCGCCCGCGGCCAGGCCGGCGCCGCCAAAGCCCAGGCCCTCCGCCCGGGCCAGCGCGCCGCTGATCACGCCGTAGGGCTGGCCGGCCTGGAGCTGCTGGCGGACCTCGAGCAGGGCCTGGTTGGTGGCGTCGAGGCGGCGGGCGAGCAGGACGGTGAGGTAGAGCAGGGTGGCCGGGTCCTCGGTGAGCAGGCTCGCCTCGTCGGCGAGGTGGAACTCGCTCGCGGCCAGCGCACGGACGTCGGCGGTGTGCGGCCGGCCGAGCAGCAGGGACAGCTCGCCGAACACCGCACCCGGCTCGGACACCTCGGCCAGCCGGGTGCCGTCCTTGACCACCTCGACCGCACCCGAGCGCAGCACCAGGAGCCGGCCCGAGCTGGCGCCGGCGGCGAGCACGGTCTCGCCCAGGGCGAAGCGGGTGACCGGCAGGGCCGCGAGCCTGGCCCAGAACGCGGCGGGATCGAGGGTGGGCGGCATGGGCGGAGCCTCCGGCTCAGCAGGGCACCTTGTCCGGCTTGACGGCATCGAGCCTCCACACCGCCACCGCCTCCTCCCGCGGCAGCCGCGTCGCCTGGATGCCGCGCGCCGTGGTCGGCCTGGCGAGCTGCGCGAAGATCGTGGAACCGTCGAAAGTGCCGTATTTCAGGGCGTCCCGCACGGTCGCCGCATGGTAGATGCGCTCGATGCCCGCCCAACAGGACGCGGCGATCACGGCGATCATCGGTGATCTTGCCCGCCGGGCCGGACGATCTGCGTCTCCATGCCGGCGACAAGAGCAGTAACCCGATTAGCACGTCAAGTTGGGCTGAATTTCTTGACCATCAATCATGAGTTGGGGCATTCCGATCTGCAACTTCAACTTGCGGCGGTTCTCGTGACGGCCCCGCCCCATGAGGACCATGCAGCGCCGGTCCTCCCGCTCGAGCGCGAAAGCTGTGCGCGACCTTCCGGTGGTGCTACCGTCCCGGACGGCAGCAGCCTGCGGCTTCGGCGCCGCGGCTGCCGCGAGAAGCGACACCGCCACAAGGTGTCCGAGGGCGGGGGAAGGCACATGGATCCGTTCGACGCGTGGCGGCGTTCCGGCATCCCGACGCTGGCGGCCGCCGCCCTCGCCGCCGTCGGCGGTTGGTCCGTCCCGGCCATGGCGACCGATCCGTGCCAGACCTCGGCCGATGGCTCGGGGCAGAAGATACCGAACTGCGAGCCGCAGGCTCAGCCCGCGGTGAGCTACCAGGGGCTCGGGTTCCAGAACTGGACCTTTTCCTGCAGCGGCGACCACCCCTATTTCTGGGGGATCTTCTATGGCTACGCCCCGAGCTACGCGGTCGACAGCCTATGCTTCCAGGTCGACGAGCAACCGTCCTGGGAGAGCGTCAGCCCGGGGCTGTTCGGGGCGTCGATCGCCAACTTCTGCCCTGGGAACCAGGCGCTGGTCGTCACCCTCGCCTGCTCGAGCACCTACCCCGAGTTCGGCGCCCGAGCACCGGCCGGCCGAGCAGAGCTCGGTCCGCGCGAGCCCGCGCCGATCAGATGATGCGCAGGACCGCCAGTCCGGCCGCGATCCAGGCCGCGGTGCCGAGCGCGATGACGATGCCGAGATGCAGCGTGGCGCTCCTCGCCGCCCGCGCTCCGTCGGATGCCGCGCCGCCGCCGATCCCGTTCGCGATGACCGCCATGTTCCGCCCCGATTGCTGGTCTATCGAACATTCAGTCCTGCTGCACCGCAGCATGACAGCCACCCCACGCGCGACAGGGGGAAATGGTCGGCATCTCTGGAACTGCCCGAAGCAGATGCCCCCGGCCCGACGCCGCGTCGATCGCGCCTTCATGGCTGCCGTTCCAGGCAGCCGGGCCAAGCTAGCGGCCTTCTGTTTCAGAACCGTGTCGTTCGCCCGGCCGATATTCCAGCAGCCGGAAGTAGACGCTGTCCTGGTGCCCTGCCTGCGGGCAGGAAATTGTATAGGGTAATATTCCTTGACATGGATCAACCAATGAGCGATAAGCTGGCAGGTTTGACCCACCAGGAGCCCGACATGTCCACCACCCGCTCCCCCGCCCAGCAGGCCGCCGCGCGCACCAACGGCGCCCGCTCGCACGGCCCGGTCACCGCCGAGGGCAAGGCCCGCTCGGCCAGCAACGGCACGAAACACGGCCTGCGCGGCGGCCCGTTCGCGCTGCTGCCCGGCGAGGAGCGCGACGAGCTCGCCGCCCTGCACGCCGCCGTCAGCTCCGACTGGGGCCCGCGCGACGCCTACGAGCGGCATTGGGTGATGGAGCTGGTCGGCTCGCTGTGGCGCCAGGACCGCCTGCGCGGCCTGGAGCTGGCGACGCTGACCGCCGCCGCCACGGAGAGCCCGCCCGCCGAGGCGACCGTGCGCAGGCTCGGCACCTATGCCCGCTACGGTGCCCGGATCGACAAGGACATCGGCCGCGCCCTGCAGGCGCTGCGGGTGCTGCGCAAGCGCCCGGACGCCTGGATCGAGGAGCTGCAGGACGGCACGTCCGAACCCGGCGCGGCCATGCCAAATTTCACGAACGAAATCGCACCGTGCACGTCCGAACCTGACGTTCATGAACCTACACGCGAATATCACGCGCGCACGTTCGAACCCGACGCGGCGAACGGCAATCTCGCCGCGTGCACGGCCGAACCCGAGCCGCCCGCCCTCAACCGGCAGCAGCGCCGGCGGCTGGCGGCGCTGGCCCGCAGGCGGCGCGCCGCCTAGGGCTTTTTCGCGCTGAGCGGAAAAGCTCGGCCTCAAGCAGGCCGAAGGCCGATAGGCTGCAAGAAAGCTGGAGCGTGTTCGGTCGCGCCGAACACGCTCCAGGGCAGCGCACCGCCGGGCAGCCGGCCTGCCGCTCAGCCCTGCACGAAGGCCAGCAGGTCGGGGTTGATGACCTCGGCGTGGGTGGTCGGCATGCCGTGCGGGAAGCCGGGGTAGATCTTCAGCTCGTTGTTCTTGAGCAGCTTGGCCTGAAGCAGCGCCGCGGCCTTGTAGGGCACCACCTGGTCGTCGTCGCCGTGCAGGATCAGGGTCGGCACGGTGATCGCCTTGAGGTCCTCGGTCTGGTCGGTCTCGGAGAAGGCCTTGATGCCCTCGTAATGGGCCAGCGTGCCGCCCATCATGCCCTGCCGCCACCAGTTCTCGACGATGCCCTGCGAGACTTCGGCACCCTGCCGGTTGAAGCCGTAGAACGGGCCCGAGGCGACATCGAGGTAGAACTGCGACCGGTTGGCCGCCAGCGCCGCGCGGAAGCCGTCGAACACCTCGATCGGCGTGCCCTCCGGATTGGCCGGGGTCTTGAGCATCAAGGGAGGGACGGCGCTGACCAGCACCGCCTTGGCGGTGCGGCCCTGGGGCTGGCCGAACTTCGCGACATAGCGGGCGACCTCGCCGCCGCCGGTCGAATGGCCGATATGGACCGCGTTCCTGAGGTCGAGATGCTCGGCCACGGCCGAGGCGTCGGCGGCGTAGTGGTCCATGTCGTTGCCGAGGTCGACCTGGGAGGAGCGGCCATGGCCGCGCCGGTCGTGGGCGACGACGCGGTAGCCCTGCGCCAGGAAGAACAGCATCTGGTTGTCCCAGTCGTCGGCCGACAAAGGCCAGCCGTGATGGAACACGATCGGCTGGGCGCTCTTCGGCCCCCAGTCCTTGAAGAAGATCTGCGTGCCGTCCTCCGTGGTGACGTAGCCGCTGCCCATCTCGACTGCTCCTTGCTCTCGCTCCGCATCCGGCGCGGATGCCATGTCCGAGGGCTCGGCGACCAGCTCGCGCCGGGTGAGCGCGAGCGCCGGAATCGGCGCCTGTCGGTCCATGCCCGATGCACCTCGAAGTTTGGGATCACGACCGCAAGCTAGCCGGTGGCCAGCCGGGCGGGAATCATACGATGGTCTCGAGGCCCATGCGCAGGTTCGGTCCGCTCCATCCTCCGGCGGCGATGCTGCCGGCCGGGGCCGAGCCGGGATGGAAACCACGGCGCGGCATCCCCGGTCCCCCGGGCGGCATGCGCGTTGCCACCGCCGGCCCTGCAGCCTAGGACTCGTCGGTCGCCTCGCAGCGGCGGAACGAGACGAAGCTCAGGGAGCGACCGGGATGAAGCGAGCGGCCATCATGGTGGCGCTGGCGGGTTTGGCGTGTGCCGGCGTGACGCCGGCGGTCCAGGCCCAGGACAAGGTGTTCGCGCTGGTGCCGAAGAACATGAACAACCCGTTCTTCGACCAGGCGCGCGACGGCTGCCTGAAGGCCGCGGCCGAGATCGGCGGGATCGAGTGCTACTATA
>JBFWWD010000346.1:0-5212 GCA_050246385.1 Geminicoccaceae bacterium | reverse complement strand
AGCTCGTCTGGCCGCCGGCGCAGGCCAGCGCAGCGGCGATGGCTTGGTCCCGCTGGCGCCGCCGTCACCAGCAACGCGCCCGCCGCTGCCAGTGGCGGCGGCGAACCTCCATTGAAACCCGGCTGTAATACCAGACGACCCTGCCGGGCAGGACGCCGATGCCGGCGGTCAGCGCCATGGCGAGAGCATTTCAGAAGGTCACACGCAGGGTGGCGCGCCAGACCTTGGCGCCGCCGGCGCGGCTGCCCTGCCGGGCGCGAGAGATGTTCATTGTTTGTTCCTCCTGATAGAAAGGGAGTGTCGAACAAGGAGGGCGGCGATGGTCGGGCAGGTGGAGAAGCATCGGGCGTTCGTGGCGCTGCACGAGCGCGCGTTCGTGATGCCCAACCCGTGGGACGCGGGCTCGGCGCGCATCCTCGCGGCCCTGGGCTTCGCGGCGCTGGCGACGACCAGTGCCGGGCTCGCCTTCGCGCTCGGGCGGCGGGATTCCGCGGCCGCCCTGTCGCGCGAGGTGGTGCTGGCGAACGCGGCCGCCATCGTGGAAGCGACCGGGCTGCCGGTCTCGGCCGATCTCGAGGACGGGTTCGGGGCGGCCCCGGAAACCTGCGCCGAGACGGTGGCACTGGCGGCGCAAATCGGGCTGGTCGGCGGCTCGATCGAGGATGCGACCGGCGATCCGGCCCGGCCGATCTTTGCCTTCGACCACGCGGTGGAGCGGGTGGCGGCGGCGGCCGAGGCGGCGCGCCGGCGTCCGTTCGTGCTGACGGCACGGGCGGAGGGCTTTCTGCACGGGCGGCCGGACCTGGACGACACCATCCGCCGGCTGCAGGCCTTCGCCCGGGCGGGGGCGGAGGTGCTCTATGCCCCCGGCCTGCCGGATCTCGCCGCGATCCGCCTGGTCTGCGCCTCGGTCGACCAGCCGGTGAACGTGGTGATGGGCCTGTCCGGCCCGGTCTGGAGCGTGGCCGAGCTGGCCGAGGCGGGGGTGAAGCGGATCAGCGTCGGCGGCTCCTTCGCCCGCGCCGCTCTGGGCGCGCTCAAGCGCGCGGCACTCGAGGTCAGGGAGCGGGGCACCTTCGGCTATGCCGAGGACGCCATGCCCGCGCGGGAGGCCGAGGGCTATATGACGGCGGCGGTGAGGTGAGACGGCCCCCCCGCGGCTCAGGCTCCGCCGCGGGCCAGATGCCGCTCGGCGAGCCCGCGGAACTCGGCCAGCGTCAGCTCCTCGGCACGCCGGCTGCCGTCGATGCCGGCGTCGGCGAGCAGCGTGGCGGGATCGGGGACGAGGCCGCGCAGGCTGGAGCGCAGCATCTTGCGGCGCTGGCCGAAGGCGGCGCGGGCCACCGCCGCGACCGCCCGGACGAGCTCGGGCGGGGGTCGGTCGGCGCGGGGGGTGAGGCGGACGACGCTCGAGCTGACCTTGGGCGGCGGGCGGAAGGCCGCTGGCGGCAGGTCGAACAGGCGCTCCACCCGGCACAGGAGCTGCGCCATCACGGCGAGCCGGCCATAGTCGGCGCCGCCAGGGTGCGCGACCAGGCGCAGCGCCACCTCCTTCTGGAACATCAGCACCATGGGTCCGATCGCGTCCAGGCGGTCGAGCCAGCCGAACAGGAGCGGGGTGGCGACGTTGTAGGGCAGGTTGGCGACGATCCGCACCGGCCCGCCATCGGCCCAGGCGCCCGGGTCGACGGTCAGCGCGTCGGCCGCGACGATCGTGAGCCGCCCGCCCGCCTCGGTCTCGAGCGCGCGCAGCTGGGCGACGAAGCGGGGGTCGCGCTCGATCGCGACCAGCCGGGCCGGGCCGGCCGCGAGCAGCGCCCGGGTGAGCCCGCCGGGCCCCGGCCCGACCTCGACCACGGTCCGGCCGGCGAGATCGCCCGCCGCGGCCACGATCCGGCGCAGGATCGAGGGGTCGAAGAGGAAGTGCTGACCGAGCCGCCTGTCGGCGCGGGGCCGGGCACCCGGCGGGTCAGATGCGGACGTCGATGAAGGCCTCCCGACGCAGGTCGCGCAGATAGCGGCTCGCCTGGCGCTCGAGCTGCTGCTGCTCGAGCTGCTGCCGGACGGTGTTCCGGTCGCCGCCACCCTGGGTGCGGGTCCGCTGGTCGCGGACGAGGAAGATGTAGACTCCCGCCGGGCTGAGGATGGGATCGGACACCTGGCCGATCGGCTGGCCCGCGATCCGATCCCGCAGGTCGGGGACGATGGTGGCCAGAGGCACCCAGCCGAGATCGCCGCCGTTCTCGGCGCTGGCGGCCGCGGAAACCTGGCGCGCCACCGCGGCGAAGTCCGCACCCCCGCGCAGGGAGGCGATCAGGCCCTGGGCATCCGCGACGACCTGGTCTTCCTGGCCACGATCATAGACCGGCAGAAGAATCTCGCTCAGCTGGATCTCGCGCGCGTCGTCGCCGACGCCCCGGCCGAGAGCGCGATCGATCTGCTCCTGCGTGACGACGACCTTGGGACGGATCTCCCCGCTGACGATCTTGATCCAGGCGATCTGGGCACGCAGCTGGTCCTGCAGGGCGCGCGGGTTCAGCCCGTGGTCGGCGAGATATTGCAGCAGCGCCTGCGGCGTCGAGTTGTTGCGCTGCGCGATCGTCTGCAGCGCCTGGTTCATGTCGGCGTCGCTGACCTCGATGCCGAGCCGCTTGGCCTCCTGCAGCTGCAGCTTCTCGTCGATGAAGCCGCGCAGGATCTGCGGCGCCAGCCGCTGGCGCGTGCTGTCGTCGTTCGGCAGACCGCTCGTGGCGATGCCGAGATTGATCCGGTCGATCAGGTCGCCGGAGGTGATCACGTCGTCGTTGACGACGGCGGCGATGCGCTGGGTCGGCGTCTGAGCCGGCGCCAGGGCCGGGGCGAGGCAGGCGAGCAGCGCCAGGACAAGGCGGCGGCTCCAGGTCTCAAGCGAACGCACGATGCGGGTCACCCTCCTTCACCCGACTCCGAGCCGAACAGCGAGCCGCCGGTCTCGAAATCGGCGAGATTCTTGAATGCGATCCGAAACATGAACGCCGTCTCGTCGCCCAGCTCGGCATCCGGTGTGAACCGCTGCTCGAAGCCGACCGCCAGGATCAGGCAAGGGTGCGTATAGATCAGACCCGCCTGGTTGGCGATGGTCTCGCCGGCGCTGAGGTCGCGCCGCGTCTGGCCGCCGATCGCGAACTGGTCGGTGAGCTTGACGCGCACGCCCAGCGTGATCTCCTCGCGGGATTCGAACCCGAACGGGTTCGCGCCCGTGTCGCGCTCGTCGTCGAACGCCTCCGGCTCGCGCGACAGGTTCACATAGTTGACGTTGAAGCGCAGGAAGCTCGGGCCGAAGGTCGCGATCGCCTCCTGGCGCCGGAACTTGAGGTCGCTCTTGCCGAGCCGGTAGCGGTAGGAGAGGTCCAGCAGCGGGCTCGGCCGGACGTAGAACGCGCCGACGAAGTCCGAGAGATTGTCCTGCACGCCGGATTCCGGCGGGATGTAGTCGTTCTCGGTGAAGGAGTAGCTCTGGCCGAACACGCCACTGAACTCGGTGGCGCGCGGCCCGTAGGAGCTGAAGCGTAAACCGTAGGCGACGCGGCTGCCGGTGTCGATCCGGTCCAGGCCGGCGAAGCGGTCCTCCTCGAACAGGTTGGTCTCGTCGAACTCGAAGTCCGAGCTGTCCTCGTTGGGGATCTTCTGCGTGTTGCCCCAGGTGGGGGCGAGATTGAGGGTGAGCGTCGGCTCGACCTCGTGCACCCACGAGCCGGTCCAGTCGGCGAGCGGCCAGCTCCATTGCCCGCTGATCCGCGGCAGGACGCGGCCTTCGGACTTCTCGCCGCCCTCCGAGCTGAACGTGCTGGGGTCGCCGTCGGTGTTGTAGACGTCGCCGCGCAGGCTGACGTCGAGCGAGTAGACGTCCCCGATCGGCCCGACATAGGGCAGCGTCCAGCCGACGCGTTGGGACAGGCGCCGCGTGTCCAGGCCCTTCTTGCGGGTGAGCGCCAGCACGTTCGAGTCGGCGGTGAAATAGGAGCCGCCCCAATATCGCTCGCTGACGAAGCGGGTCTCGCCCAAGGGGAGCGCGACGGGGATCGTGTCCTGGTCGTAGAACGGCGCCAGCCCCTGGAAATAGTAGCCGTTCAGCGACCAGAAATTGCGGTTCTCGAAGCCCTCGAGGAAGGCGCGGCTGCGCAGGACGCTCGCATCGTCGATCTGGTAGCGGTCGAGGAAGGTGTCGTCCGAGCTCAGATAGGCGTCGTAGCCGGCCTGGGAGTGGTCGCTGACCGAATAGCCGCCGATGCCGCGGAAATAGCCGCGGAAGCCGTGGCCCTGCTCCGCGTCGTGGTCGCTCTCGTCGCTCACCGCGTAGGTCGCGGCACCGGCGAGCTGGGTGTAGCCGCGGCGATGCAGGCGCCGATACTCGCCGGCGAGTACCGTGCCGCCCTTCTGGGTGAAGATCGGGGCGATGGTGGCGTCGGAGCTCTGGTCGATGACATAGTAGTAGGGGATCTGGGCCGTGGCGCCCAGCTCCGAGGTGGTGCCGAAGGTCGGGGTCAGGAAGCCGGACTGCCGGGCAACGCCCGGTGCCGGGTGCCGGAACCAGGGCGTGTAGGCGACCGGGACGCCGAACAGCTCCATGCGCGCGTCGCGGTAGGTGACGGTCTGCGCCTTCTCGTCGAGGATCACGCGCCGCGCCTTGATCTGCCACAGGGCGCCGCCATCGCCGTCCTCGTCGGCACAGAGCGGGCAGGGCGAATAGACCGCGCGGTCGAAGTCGACGACGTTGCCGCCATACCGGTCCGCACGGTTGGCGGCGATCCGCGAATCGTCGTTGAGCAGCATGCCGACCGCCTGGACGAACCCCTCCTGCAGGTCGCCGGTGATCTCGACCTCCTTGCCGAAGATCGCGTCGCCATTGGGCTGAATCAGCACGACATTGCCGATGGCGCGCATCTTGTCGGCGCGCTGGTCGTAGCGCACCTCGTCCGCCAGCAGGCGCCGCTCGCCGGTGCTGATCTCGACATTGCCGGTCGCGACGACGACCTCGTTCTCGGTATCGTAGGTGAGCGTGTCCGACGTCAGCACCGACGGCGACTGCTCGAGCGAGCTCGGGTCCACGGTCTGGGCCAGCGCGGCTGGCATCGCGAGCAGCAGCGCCGCAGCGAGCGCGGGCGCCGCCACCGGTCGTCGGCGCGCTCGGTCTTGGCTCATCGGCACGGGTCCGTCCCCGGTCGTCTCTCTT
>JBFWWD010000345.1:0-5298 GCA_050246385.1 Geminicoccaceae bacterium | reverse complement strand
GTAGACCCGGATCTTCGGGATGCCGAGCAGGCCGGCCAGTTAGTCCAGCGCCGCCTGCGGCAGCCAGCCGCCGTGCTGCGCCTGCGCCAGAGTCAGGAGCGGCTGGACGGCACTCTGCTTCCCGCCGGCAGGATAGCGGGCGAGGACGCGGTCGGCCTCGGCGCGGTTGGCCTCGGTGAACTCGAACACCGTCACCTCGGGCGCCATCTCGCCCACGACTTCGGGCCTGCCGGCGGGCGTGCTCAACGGTCGATCTCCCCGAACACGATGTCGATCGAGCCGATGATCGCCGGCACGTCGGCCAGCGTGTGCCCCTTGATCATGAAGTCGAACGCTTCGAGGTGGACATAGCCGGGCGAGCGGATCTTGCAGCGCCAGGGCCTGTTGCTGCCGTCGGCGACCAGATAGACGCCGAACTCGCCCTTGGCACTCTCGATCGCAGCATAAACTTCGCCCTCGGGCACCCGCACGCCCTCGGTATAGAGCTTGAAGTGATGGATCAGCGCCTCCATCGAGCGCTTCATCTCCGCGCGCGGCGGCGGGGTGACCTTCTGGTCCAACACCCGCACCGGGCCTGCGGGCATCTGCTCGAGGCACTGCCGCATGATCTTCAAAGATTCGCGCATCTCTTCCATGCGCACGAGATAGCGGTCCCAGCAGTCGCCGTTCTTGCCGACCGGGATGTCGAACTCGAGCCGGTCGTAGACCTCGTAGGGCTGCGCCTTGCGCAGGTCCCAAGGCACGCCGGAAGCGCGCAGGCACGGCCCCGCGAAGCCCCAGGCCAGCGCGTCCTCGCTGCTGACCACGCCGATGTCGACGGTGCGCTGCTTGAAGATCCGGTTCTCGGTCAAGAGAACGTCGACGTCGTCCAGGCGCGGGCCGAACTGCTCGATCCAGGCGCCGATCCGCTCCTCGAGCCCGTCCGGCAGGTCGCGGTTGACGCCGCCGAACCGGTAGTAGTTGGCGTGCATCCGCTGGCCGGAGGCGGCCTCGTAGAACTCCATCAGCTTCTCGCGCTCCTCGAACATCCAGAGCAGCGGCGTCATGGCGCCGACGTCGAGCGCGAAGGTGGTGACGTTGAGCAGGTGGTTGAGGATGCGGGTGATCTCGTCGAACAGCACCCGGATGTACTGGGCCCGGATCGGCACCTCGATCTCGAGCAGCTTCTCCACCGCGAGCACGAAGCTGTGCTCCTGCATCAGCATCGAGCAGTAGTCGAGGCGGTCGAAATAGGGGATCGACTGCAGGTAGGGCCGCATCTCGATCAGCTTCTCGGTGCCGCGGTGCAGCAGGCCGATGTGCGGGTCGGCCCGGTCGATCACCTCGCCGTCCATCTCGAGCAGCAGGCGCAGCACACCGTGGGCCGCCGGATGCTGCGGCCCGAAATTGATGGTGTAGTTGCGCATCTCGATCTCGGGCATCGCTCCCCTCCGTCCGGCCCGAGCCTAGTTCGACGCCTTCTCGTCGCCCGGCAGGAGGCCGCCGGCCCCCTCCCACGGCGAGAGGAAGTCCCAGTTGCGGAAATCCTGGCGCAGCTGCACCGGCTCGTAGACGACGCGTTTCTGCTCCTCGTCGTAGCGCATCTCGACATAGCCGGTCAGCGGGAAGTCCTTGCGCAGCGGATGGCCCTCGAAACCGTAGTCCGTGAGCAGGCGGCGCAGGTCGGGATGCCCGCTGAACAGGATGCCGTACATGTCCCAGGTCTCGCGCTCGAACCAGTCGGCGGTCGGATAGACCGCGCGCACCGACGGCACGGGCGTCGCCTCGTCGGTCTCGACCTTGAGCCGGAGGCGCAGGTTATGACGCAGGGAGAGCAGGTGGTAGACGACGTCGAAGCGGCGCTCGCGCGCGGGATAGTCGACCCCGCAGAGATCGACCAGCTCCTTGAACAGGAGCGAAGGCTCGTCGCGCAGGAAGGTCAGGGCGCGGACGATGGCGTGGCCCTCGACGACGAAGGTCAGCTCGCCGCAGGCGATCGTGCGCGAGACGATCACCTCGCCCAGCACCGGCTCGATCCGTCCGGCGAGCTCCTCCAGCGCGGCCGCCGGCTGGGTCCAGATATGACCGCTCATCTTCCCTCCCCGATGCCGGTCAGCGGACGATCGTGCCGGTGCGCTGGATCTTCTTCTGCAGGAGCAGGATGCCGTAGACCAGCGCCTCGGCGCTGGGCGGGCAGCCCGGAACGTAGACGTCGACCGGCACGATGCGGTCGCAGCCGCGGACCACCGAGTAGCTGAAGTGATAATAGCCGCCACCATTGGCGCAGCTGCCCATCGACAGCACGTAGCGCGGCTCCGCCATCTGGTCGTAGACCTTGCGGAACGCCGGCGCCATCTTGTTGCACAGGGTACCGGCGACGATCATGACATCCGACTGGCGTGGGCTCGGCCGGAACACCAGGCCGAAACGGTCGAGATCGTAGCGCGACGCCGCGGCGTGCATCATCTCGACCGCGCAGCAGGCGAGACCGAAGGTCATCGGCCACATCGAGCCCGAGCGCGCCCAGTTCACGAGGTCGTTGAGCCTGGTGACGAAGAAACCCTGGTTCTCCAGGCCCGCATTGACCTGGTCGAACAGATTGGCCGGCGCCGGCGCCGAAGCCGGGGCGGCCGCCGCGCTCATTCCCATTCCAGCGCTCCCTTGCGCCATTCGTAGACGAACCCGACCGTGAGCACGGCCAGGAACACGATCATCGACCAGAAGCCGAACAGGCCGATATTGCCCAGGCTGACGGCCCACGGGAACAGGAACGCCACCTCGAGATCGAAGATGATGAACAGGATCGCGACGAGATAGAAGCGCACGTCGAAACGGCCGCGCGCATCCTCGAACGGCTCGAAGCCGCACTCGTAGGGCGAGAGCTTCTCCCGATCCGGGCGCTGCGGGGCGACCAGGAGCGAGGCGGTGACGATGATCACCGCCAGCGCCACGGCGATGGCCAGGAAGATCAGGATCGGCAGGTACTCGGCGAGGTAACCGTCCATTCCGGTCCGCCCTTTGGAACGCGCACGACTGGCACCACGCTGCGGCACAGCGCGGTCGCGAGAGCGAGATTAGAAGCGCTCGCATCACAAGCCAAGGCAGGCGGCTTGCGCGCTTTCGCCGCTGGCGCAGCGCCGCGGATGCCAGACCGGCGATCGCGGTTCGAGGTGGCGAGGACGACGGGACTTGAACCCGCGACCTCCGGCGTGACAGGCCGGCGCTCTGACCAACTGAGCTACGTCCCCGCGGGTGGGCGGTCATGTAGAAGGGGGTGGGATGGCTGTCAAGCTGAGCGGGTGCCGTGATCGGCTGCCTGGGCGGCGCCGACCTGCCATGCATGCGGGCATGGTTTGCCCGCGCGATTGACCCCGCCCCCAACCGCGGATTTACTCGCCCCATAGGCGGGACCGGATATTATCGATGGCGGGCACGCCCGCGAGCTACGATGTGTTCTTGAGCTACAGCCGCGCCGACCAGGCCGTGGCCAACGCCCTGCGCGATCGTCTAGTCAATGACGGCAAGCTGCAGGTCTTCATCGACTGGCGCGCGCTCGCCGCCGGCCGCCCCTGGCAGCCAGCCCTGGAGTCGGCGCTTTCCGGCTGCCGCGCCATGCTGGTGCTGATCGGCCCCAAGGGCATCGGCGGCTGGCAGCACCGCGAGATCCAGCTTGGCCTCGACCGCCAGACCGGCGCCGAGAAGACCGCGACGCCATTCCCGGTCATCCCCGTCCTGCTCCCTGGCCTGGAGCCCGACGACTACCCGCTCGGCACCTTCCTGGCGCTCAACACTTGGGTTGCCTTCGACCGGACGGTCGACGAGCCCCTGCCCGTGCAACACCTCTTGACCGCCATCCACGGCCAGCCCCTCGACACCCTCCGCGACTTCGCCTCCCTACGCCCCTATCGCGGCCTCCTGGCGTTCCGCGAGCAGGACGCCGGCCTGTTCTTCGGCCGCGAGCGCTTTGTCGAGGAGTTGACGGCCAAGGTCCGCCAGCATTCGGCCAGCAACGTGGTCGCCGTGCTCGGCCGCTCCGGCAGCGGCAAGTCCTCGGTCGTGTTCGCCGGCCTGCTACCGGCGTTGCGGCAGGAGAAGGGAGCTGGCCAGCAGGCGGTGTGGCAGATCCTCGATCTGCGCCCCGGCGCCGAACCGCTGCACGCACTGATCGAGACCTTCGACCCGCCCGACGAGGGGTTGTCCCGCACCCAGAAGCTGGCCGCCATCAACGCCGGCGTGGAGCTGCTGCGCCAGCGCAAGGTCACCCTGGCCCAACTCGTCTGCGACCGCCTCAAGGACGACCCCGGCACCACCCGGCTCCTCCTCTATGTCGATCAGTGGGAGGAACTCTACACCCAGGCCCAGCCGCGCGACCCCAAGACCCCCGAGGACCAGGCCCGCGCCGCCGACGCCCGCCGGTTCATCGACCTCGCCCTCGACGCCGCCGACAATTCCCCCTGCACCCTGGTCCTCAGCGTCCGCTCCGACTTCTACCCCGACCTCCAGACCCACGACGCTCTGCGCGCCGCCGTGCAGGACTGCCAGGTCAGCCTCGGGCCGATGACCAAGGCCGAGCTGACCGCCGCCATCGAAGGCCCGGCCAAGGCGCTGGGCGGCAGCGTCGAGCCGGAGCTGACCAGAAAGCTCCTGCGCGACATCGGCCTCGACCCGGCCAACCCCGGCGCCGACCACTACGACATCGGTAAGCTGCCGCTGCTCGAATACGCTCTGGAGCAGACCTGGGCCAAGGCGAAGGATCGCCGGCTCGGCCTCGCCCACTATGCTGGGCTGGAGCAGGCTCTGGAGGAACGCGCCAACGAGATCTACGTGCGCCTGCCCGCTGACCAGCAGGCCGCCGCAAAGCGCCTGTTCGTCAGCCTGGTCACCCCGGGCGAAGGCCGCGAGGACACGCGCGCGCGGATCACGCTCGCAACCGATCCGACGCTCGAGCAGGTCGCCGCGGCGTTCACCGCCAGTGACGCGCGCCTCATCGTCACCGGCAACGACGCGACCGGCGCGCGCTCCGCCGAGGTGAGCCACGAGGCGCTGATCCGCCATTGGGAGCGATTGCGGGGCTGGATCGACGAGAACCGCGCCAATCTCCGCATCCGCAGTGCGCTCGTCGCCGACCGTGACGAGTGGCTGAAGCAGAGTCGGGACCGCTCGCTCCTGATCGAGCCTGGCCTCAGGCTCGAAGCTGCCCGACGGCAACGCGACCAGCCGGGCGATGTCGAGACCGGCGATCTCCAGGACTATCTCGACGCCTCCTTTCGCGCCGACGCCCGTCGCTAATTCCGTCGCCGCCTCGGTCTCGGCGCGTCC
>JBFWWD010000344.1:0-5318 GCA_050246385.1 Geminicoccaceae bacterium | reverse complement strand
ACCGGACCGTCGGCCAGCGCCACCAGGCTGTTGAGCGGTGTGGCGACCAGCGTGCCCACCCGCACCAGCGGCAGTCCCTGTGCCACCTGGAAGTGCAGCTGCGGCTGGTAGGACACCGCGAGATCGGCCTGACGCGCGGCGACGAGCTTGGGCGGATCGTTGGGATCGGCGGGTGCGATCAGGGTCACGTCGAGATCCTGGGCCGTGAAGAAGCCGCGCTCGCGCGCGATCACCAGCGGGCCATGGTCCGGATTGACGAACCAATCGAGGACGACGGAGAGCTTCTCCGCCGCCTGGACCGGCAGTGCTGCCGGCACCAGCAGCAGCGCGAGCAGGGCGCAGCGCACGAGCCGCATCAAGCCAGTCCTCCCCGAGTGGAACCGAGCGATTCCGGTTGCCAGCGCGCCAGCGCACGGCCGGCGTGATCGGCGGCGAACCAGAGCAGCAGGGCCATGGCCGCGAGCACGAGCAGGGCCGCGAACATCAGGTCGACCTGCATGCGGGCGTTGGCGTGCAGCATCAGGTAGCCGAGGCCGGCGCTCGACCCGACCCACTCGCCGACGACCGCCCCGATCGGCGCCACCGCCGCGGC
Source organism: Geminicoccaceae bacterium (assembly GCA_050246385.1). GTDB lineage: Bacteria > Pseudomonadota > Alphaproteobacteria > Geminicoccales > Geminicoccaceae > Benzoatithermus. Next base: position 4,726 of record JBFWWD010000344.1, on the reverse strand, counting down.
GACCCGCAGACCGGACGCCAGGGCGGGCAGGGCGGCCGGGATCCGGATGTGCCGCAGGATCCGCACCGGGCCGGCGTCCATGGTGCGGGCCAGCTCCAGCCAGCCCGGCTCGGTCCGGCGCAGGCCGTCGAGGAAGGCGGCGGTCACCGGGAAATAGATGATCAGCACCGCCATCGCGACCTTCGAGATCAGGCCGTAACCGAGCCAGAGGACGAGCAGCGGCGCCAGCGCGAACACGGGCAGGGCCTGGCTGACGACCAGCATCGGCATCAGCCAGCGGCGCGCGATCCCGGAGACCGCCAGCAGGATCGCGGTCGCGGCGCCGATCGCGGTGCCGAGCCCAATGCCGAGCAGGATCTCGGCGAGCGTGATGCGCGCGTGCATGGCCAGCAGCGCCCCGTTGGCGGCGAGCGCCCGGCCGACCGCGAGGGGGCCGGGCAGGATGAAGGGGGGCACACCCGTGGCCAGGACGAGCGCCTGCCAGGCCAGAAGCAGGCCGAGGGCCGTGACGGCGATGCGCACGAATCTCACGACGCCTCCTGCAGCGCGGCCGACCGGGTCAGCTCGCCAAGGAGCTCCGCCTCCTGAGCCAGCAGGGTCGGATCGGCGACGTCCCGGGGCGGTGCCCCGCGCGGGAGCAGGGGGCCGCGGGCCTGGGCGGGGCGCCCGCTGAGCACGAACACGCGGTGCCCGAGCCGCAGCGCCTCGAGCGGGCTGTGGGTGACGAGCAGGATGGTCCGGCCCGCGAGCAGCTCGGCCGCGAGATCCTGCAGCCGGTGCCGGGTGATCGCGTCGAGGGCGGAGAACGGCTCGTCCATGAGCACGACCGGCCGGTCCTCCATCAGCGTACGCGCCAGCGCCACGCGCTGGCGCATCCCACCCGAGAGGGTCGCGGGTGCGCTGTCGGCGCGGTCGCCGAGACCCACCCGGGCCAGCAGCGCCTGCGCCGGCTCGCGCAGGCGGCGCAGCTCGGCCCGCCCCGCGCCGCGCAGGCGCGGCCCGAGCAGGACATTGTCGCGCACGCTCAGCCAGGGCAGCAGCAGATCCTGCTGCGCCATCCAGGCGATGCGGCCCCGCAGCCCGGCGCCGTCCTCGGCCATGACCAGGCCACCGGACTGCAGCCCCGCGACGACCCGCAGGAGCGTGGTCTTGCCGATCCCCGACGGCCCGAGCAGGCAGGTCCAGCGGCCGGGCTCGAGGTGGAAGCGGAAGCGGTCGAACAGGGGCACCCCGCCCAGCGTGAGGCTGGGGATGCCGACCGTGACCCCCAGGCCGCGCTCACCCATCCCGGTCCTGCCCCCAGAGCGCATGGAAATGGTGCACCGGGCCGATGCCGCCGCCCAGGCGCAGCGCGTCCGCGGCGAGCAGGGCATCGGTCAGCCAGGCCTTGGCCTCGCGCACCGCATCGGGCAGGGAACGGCCCCTGGCGAGCAGGGCCGCGATCGCCGCCGACAGCGTGCAGCCGGTACCGTGGGTGTTGCGGGTCGCGACGCGTGGCCCTTCCAGCCAGATCCGCGCCGAGCCCGTGTCGAGCAGGTCGGGGCTCGCCTCGGCTGCCAGATGGCCACCCTTGAGCAGGATGCCGGCCGGGCCGAGCGCCCGCAGGGCCGCGGCCGCGGTTTCCATCGCCGGCCGGTCGGCCGGGGCGGGCCGATCCAGCAGCGCCCCCGCCTCCGGCAGGTTGGGCGTGATCAGATCCGCCAGGGGCAGCAGCCGCTCGCGCAGGGCGGCGACCGCCTCGTCCCGCAGCAGCCGGTCCCCGCCCTTGGCCACCATGACCGGGTCGACCACGACGTTCGGCGGGTGCCAGGCGGCGAGACCGTCCGCCACGGCGGCGACGGTCTCCGGGCCGCCGAGCATGCCGATCTTCACCGCGTCGACGCGCAGATCGGAGAACACGGAATCCATCTGGCGGCGCACGAAGGCGGGATCGATCGGCTCGATCGCCTGGACGCCCAGCGTGTTCTGCGCGGTGAGCGCGGTGATCACCGACGCGCCATAGACGCCGAGGGCGGAGAAGCTCTTGAGATCGGCCTGGATGCCGGCGCCGCCGCCGCTGTCCGAGCCCGCGATCGTCAGCGCGACCCGAATGCCGCCTCGATCGTCGCGTCGCTTGGCTGACGCCATGCCTCCCCCGTCTTGTCCGTGGCGGGGGATCGGGGTGCCTGGTGCTGACCGGCATCTCAAATCCCTTCGCCGGTATGAGCCGGATCAGGTTCGACGGGTCGCGCCGCAGCGCCTCTCAGCCCAGGCAAGCCCGGACACCCCGTTGAGACGAGAAGAGGATGTAGGCCCGCCCGGGGCCGGTGACAATCCCGCCCTTACTGGAGGACGACCGCGAGCTGCCGGCCGCCGCGCAGCAGATCGAGCCGGACCGGCCCGGAGGCCTGGGAGAGCGCGTTCTCCAGTTCCGCCACCGATGCGGTGGAACGGCCGTCGACGCCGAGGACGATGTCGCCGCGGCGGATCCCGGCGGCCGCGGCGGCACTGCCCCGCCTCACCGCGGCGACGAGGACTCCGTCGATCCGGCCATAGGCTGGGTGCTCCGGGGGGATCGGCTGCAGGCGGGCGCCGGCGAGATCGGCTTCGCCGCCGGGCTCCCCGGCGGCTTCGCGCATCGGTGTCACCCGCACGCTCAGGGTCTGCCGCCGGCCGCTCCGCAGGATCTCGAGCCGGACGTCCTTCTCCGCCTCGACCAGGCCGATGCGGTTGCGCAGCTCGCTTGAGCCGCGGACCGGGTGGCCGTCCGCCGTCAGGACCACGTCGCCGGCGCGGATGCCGGCCTGCTCGGCCGGCGAGCCCGGCTCGACCCGGGCGATCAGGGCGCCCTGGTCCGGCGCGAGGCCGAGCTGCTCCGCGGCGTCGGGCTCGAGGTCCTGGATGACGACGCCGATGCGGCCGCGGCGCACCGAGCCGAAGCGGAGCAGCTGGTCCATCACCGAGCGCGCCATGCTGGCCGGCACGGCGAAGCCGATCCCGACATTGCCGCCGCTCGGCGCCAGGATCGCGGTGTTGATGCCGACCAGCTCGCCCTTGGAATTGATCAGCGCGCCGCCGGAATTGCCGGGGTTGATCGAGGCGTCGGTCTGGATGAAGTCCTCGAAATTGCCGTTGGTGATCCCGCTGCGCCCGAGCGCGCTGACGATCCCCGAGGTGACGGTCTGGCCGAGGCCGAACGGGTTGCCGATCGCGACCACCAGATCGCCAACCTCGAGCCGATCGCTGTCGCCGAACTTCAGCGCGGTCAGCGAGTCGGCGGGGATCCGCAGCAGGGCGATGTCGGTGGCCGGGTCGCTGCCGACGAGCTCCGCCGTGAAGTCGCGGCGGTCCTTCAGGGTGACCGTGATGCGCTCGGCGGTGCGGACGACGTGGTGATTGGTCAGTACCAGCCCACGCCGCGCATCGACGATCACGCCCGAGCCGGCGCTGATGGAGCGGCGCGGCTCCGGCTGCGCCGGCAGGTCGAAGAAGCGACGGAAGAACGGATCGCTGAACAGCGGGTTCTCGCTCCCCGCCTCACGGCCCAGCACCGAGATGTTGACCACGGCCGGCGTCGCCCGCTCCAGGAGCGGCGCCATGGTCAGGACGCCACGGTCCGGGTCGAGGCTCACCCCCTGCGCGATCGCCGCCACCGGCAGGAAAGCGGCCAGCGCGGCCAGCAGGAGCAGCGACGGCGGTCGCCGCCGGAGCGGATCGCAAGTGAGCTTCGGCATCCCGCACCGATCCGTCGTCGATCAACCCAAGGCAGAGCCCTATGTGATCGACCGCCCGATCCTCGGCAACGCCCGATGCGAGGCTGCTGGCCCCTAGGCCGCGAGCGTCAGCGGCCAGCGGATGGCGTAGCTCGGATTGTCGAGCACGTGCTGGACGGCGATCGCCCGTCCGGTGTCGAGCAGGATCGGGGCGCGGCGGTTGGCGCACAGGCCGCGTTCGTCGCAACCGGACTCGGCCGACTGGCCGCTCACGATCAGCAGGACGGTCACCTGCGCCGGGCTCAGCCCATGAAGCTCGCATGCGGTCTCGAGCTCGGCGCGATCCATCGGCGGGGCATCGTCGGCGCAGGGGAGAACGAGAAAGCGCACCGACGGGTCGTCGGCCGAGCGCATGACGAGGAGCGGCTCGGGACGGCACGCCACCTGCTGCAGGGTGAACCGCGTGGCGCCGGGAAAGCCGGGGAGGCCCAGCGGGAACCGGATCATGCGCGCGCACTCCCGCGCCGCCGGCTCCCGGCCCTCATCGTTCGCGACCATCATCGGTCTCCTGGCTGGTCGAGCGGTGATCGCGCCCAGCGGCACCGCGTCCACTGTCCGGGCCGCCGATCATCGGAGATAGTTCGCGAGCGAGAGCGAGGCGAGGCGAGCGGTGACCATGTAGGTGGCCTCGAGACCCGCCTGATCGTTCGCGATCCGGGTGAGCGTGGCCGCGAGATCGACATCCTCGATCGAGCTCGCGACCTCGTCGAGATAGAGCACCGTCGAGCGCTGGCCGTCCGCGATCGTCTCCAGCCGCGCCGCCGAGACGCCGAGCCGTGCGCGCAGCTCGGTCAGGCCGTCGAGCGCCCCTTCGAGGCCCGCCGCGGCGGCGGCCAGCCCGGCCCGGTCGTCGGCCAGGTGGGCGGCTCGCGCCTGCCCGAGCGCAGCGATCAGATCGGCGAACGGGGCGGCATCGGCGGTGACGCCGTAGACGAGCTCGACGCCGATGTCGGCGCGGGCCGAGAGGCGCACCT
>JBFWWD010000343.1:0-5370 GCA_050246385.1 Geminicoccaceae bacterium | reverse complement strand
TCCGGGTTCGAGTTGTAGACCTGGATCACCAGCTCGCCGCCGCCGCGATTGATGATGTCTTCCATCTTGTGCCAGTGGAAGTGGAAGGGGCAGACCTGATCGTGTCTGATCATCAGCACCTTCTCGCAGTAGAGCTTGCCCCTGCCGCTGGCGAGATCCTCGACCGGGCCGTTGCGGAGGGTGAAGATCGCCAGCCCGCATTTGCAGAACTTGTTCCTGCCGAAGTCGGTGATGTCCCAACCAAGGCGACGGTCGACGATCTCCGACACCTCCTCGCCCTTGCTCGCCCAATCCTGCGGCGACCAGTAGGCGAAGGGCGGCAGATGGAATCCCTGGCTGCGGAAGAACGAATCGGCAGCCCGCATGATCTGATTGATCTCAGACCGTCTCACGTCTTGGCCTCCCTGCCGGCTCTGCCCAGGAGTAGACGGACGGCAGGGCATGTCCAGCGCGAAACGGCGTGGGGCGACGCCTGGTCCGGCGGGCCCGATCCCCTGCCCGGGCGGATGCGGATTAGAACCTGGACTCACAAATCTTCCTTGTCTCTGCAACTTCAAAGGTGAAAGACTGTTGGTGCGATCATCGCCAACCGCGCTCCGGCAAGCGAGCAGCGGACCAAGGAGGACGCCCAATGCGAAGCCCATCCGGCCGCTCGGCCGGCCTCGCCCTCGCCTGCGCCGTTGTGGCCGGCACGCTCGCCGGCGGGGATGCCGCCGCCCTGCCCGCCGGGTTCGTCGACGAGCTCGTCACCGGGGGGCTCAGCGCGCCGACGGCGATCGCGGTCGCCCCGGACGGGCGCATCTTCGTCACAGAGCAGACGGGTGCGGTCAGGGTGATTCGTGGCGGCTCGCTGCTGGGCACGCCGTTCGCGACCTTCAACGTCGACACCGACGGCGAGCGCGGGCTGCTCGGCATCGCCTTCGACCCGAACTTCCCGAGCAACGACTTCGTCTACGTCTATCACACGGTCCCCGGCTCGCCCGCGCGCAACCGCATCAGCCGGATGAAAGCGGCGGGAGATCAGGCGCAGGCCGGCAGCACGGTGACGATCCTGGACCTGGACCCGCTGTCCGACCGCAAGAACCACAATGGCGGGGCCATTCATTTCGGGCCGGACGGCAAGCTCTACGTCGCGGTCGGCGAGAACGCGAACACGTCCAACGCCCAATCACTGGCCAACCGTCTGGGCAAGATCCTCCGCCTCAATCCGGACGGGACGATCCCCGGCAACAATCCCACGAGCTTCGCCGGGATCTCCGGCTCCCCGACCGGCGCCAACCGGGCGATCTGGGCGGTGGGCCTGCGCAACCCCTTCACCTTCGCGTTCCAGCCCCACTCCGGCCGCATGTTCATCAATGATGTCGGGAAGCAGACCTGGGAAGAGATCAACGTCGGCGGGGCAGGCCGCAACTATGGCTGGCCGGGCAGCGAGGGACCGACGAGCATCGCCGGCCACACCTCGCCGGCCTTCGCCTACCAGCACCAGTCGGGCAACCCGACCGGTTGCGCGATCGCCGGCGGCACGTTCTACAATCCGTCGCGAGCGAGCTTCCCCGCGCAGTATGAGGGCAAGTACTTCTTCGCCGACCTCTGCGGCAACTGGATCCACTACATCGATCCCTCCTCGCCGCAGAGCGCCACGCTGTTCCAGAGCGGCCTGAAGCAGCCGGTCGGCCTCGCGGTCGGCCCCGACGGCTCGCTGCTCTATGTCCAGCGCGGCAACGGGCAGCTTCGCCGCATCCGCTACGACGGCAGCTCGAGTCAGGCGATTCTGGCCTCGACGACGAAGCTCGAGGTCAGGGAGGGCAAGCAGGCGATGGTGACGCTGCGGCTGGCGGCGCAGCCGGACCAGGCGATCGATGCCGCGGTCAAGATGGCGATGTTCGACCATTCGATCAGCGTCACGCCGGCGACGGTGCGCTTCACGCCGTCGAGCTGGACCGGCAAGACGATCACGATCAAGGCCGGCCAGGACGGCGACCGGTCGGACGATGGCGGCACGGTCGAGATCACCGCGCCCGGCCTCGCCGCGACCCGGGTCGTCGTCACCGCGGTCGACGACGAACGCCCCGCCGAGGCGCCGCGCGCGGTGATCAGCGAGCCGCAGAACGGTGCCACGGTCAGCGGCACCAACGCCGAGTTCTTCGGCGACGGCATCTCGAGCGCCGGCGCGGTCCGCGCCCAGTTCGTGATCGACAACGTGACCCGCTACGTCGACCTCAACGACGAGGGCCACTACCACATCAACGGCAACCACAATCTCTGGGACACCACGCAGCTCGCCAACGGCGATCACCTGCTGAACATGCGCGTCTACGACGCGCTCGGCCGCTGGGGCTCGCACACGATCAAGGTCAAGGTGCAGAACTGAGCGGCGCTCAGCCGTAGCAGCCGGCGATCCGCGCCCGCAGGCGCACCAGCGCCAGGACGGCGTCGATCGCCGGCGTCGGCACCTCGACCAGCCGGCCCATGTCCGAGACCGCGGTGACCAGGGCGTCGATCTCCATCGGGCGGCCGCGCTCCAGATCCTGGAGCATCGAGGTCTTGTGCGCGCCGACGGCGGCCCCGCCGTCGAGCCGCTTGTCGACCGAGATGGGAAAGCGCACGCCCAGCTTCTCGGCGATGGTCTGCGCCTCGACCATCATCGCCCGCGCCAGCGCGCGGGTGCCGGGGTCGGTGCAGATCACGTCCAGCGTGGCGCAGGTGAGCGCGCTGATCGGGTTGAAGCAGAGGTTGCCCCAGAGCTTGATCCAGATCTCGTCGCGGATCCTGGCCCGGATCGGCGCCTTGAGGCCGGCGGCGATCAGGGCCTGGGACAGGCGCTCGATCCGCTCGGTCCGCTCGCCGGTGGGCTCACCGAGCGCGAACCGGTCGCCCTCGACCAGCTCGATCACGCCGGGCTCGCTCACCTCGGCCGCCGGATAGACGACGCAGCCGATCACGCGCCGCGGGCCGATGCCGTCCCACTGCACGTTGGCGGGATCGACGCTCGGCAGGCGGCGGCCCTCATACGCGCCGCCGAGGCCGTGGAAGTACCACCAGGGCACGCCGTTGACGCCCATGACCACGGCGGTGTCGGGGCCGAGCAGGGGCTGCATGGGTGCCACCACCCCCGGCACCTGATGCGCCTTGAGCGTGACGACGACATAATCCTGCGGGCCGAGCGACGCGGGGTCGTCGGTGGCGGTGACCGGTACCGTGAAGGTCTCCTCGGCCGAACGCAGGGTCAGGCCGTTCCCGCGCATCGCGGCGAGATGCGGCCCGCGCGCGATCAGGGACACCTCGGCCCCGGCCTTGGCCAGGCGGGCGCCCATCAGCCCGCCGATCGCACCGGCGCCGTAGATGCAGATCCGCATCAGCCGAGGCCGAGCTTCTGCGCCAGGCCGATGCGCTGCAGCTTGCCGGTGGCGCCCTTGGGGATCTCCTCGAGGATCAGCACCTTGCGCGGCACCTTGAAGTCGGCGAGCCGGCCGGCGGCGAAGCTGCGGATCTCCTGCTCGACGAGCACCATGCCCTCGCGCAGCACGACCGCGCAGGCGACCTCCTCGCCGAGCTTGTCGTGCGGCATGGCGAAGGTGACCACCTGGGCGACGGCCGGGTGGTCCATCAGCACGTCGTCGACCTCGAGCGGGCTCACCTTCTCGCCGCCGCGGTTGATGATCTCCTTCAGCCGGCCGGTGATGCGCAGATAGCCCTCCTCGTCCAGCACCCCCTGGTCGCCGGTGCGGAACCAGCGCCGGCCGTCGGCCTGAAAGAAGCTCTTGAGGTTGGCGTCGGGGTTGGCCTCGTAGCCCGGGGTCACGTTGGGGCCGGAGATCACCACCTCGCCCTGGGCGCCGGCCGGCAGAAAGGTGCCGGCATCGTCGCTGATGCGCACGAGCGGGCCGGCGGCGATGCCGACCGAGCCGGGCTTGCGCGAGGCCGGGGGCAGCGGGTTCGAGACCATCTGGTGGGTGGCCTCGGTCATGCCGTAGCTCTCGATCACCGGTGCATCGAAGGTCTGCTCGAGCTGGAGCATCACCTGCGCCGGCAGCGAGGCCGAGGAGGAGCGGATGAAGCGCAGCCGAGAGCGCGCCAGGACCTCCGGGTTGCGCTCGGCCCTGGCCAGGATCGCCTGGTGCATGGTGGGCACCGCCGTGTACCAGGAAGGCTTCGCGTCATCGAGCCAGTGGAAGAAGCGCAGCGCGTTGAAGCCGGGCGTGCAGTAGATCGAGGCGCCGGCGGAGAGCGAGGACGTCACCGCCGCGATCAGGCCGTGGATGTGGAACAGCGGCATCACGTTGAGGCAACGGTCGGCGGGCGTGAGCGCCAGCGCGGTGCGGACGTGGCGGGCCGAGGCGGTGAGGTTGCGCTGGAGCAAGGGTACGATCTTCGGCCGCGAGGTCGTGCCCGAGGTGTGCAACACCAGCGCCTCGTCGTCCTCCCGTGCTGCGCCGGTGTCGACCGGTCCCGCACCCGAGCCTTCGGCGGCGAGCTCGAACCAGCCGGCGGGCCGATCCAACGAGGTCGTCAGCCGCAGGATCTCGGCCTTGTGCCGACGCGCCACCTCGACCGCCGGCCCCTTGTCGCCGTCGGCCACGATCAACGCCTTGGCGCGCAGGTCGGAAAGATAGAACTCGAACTCCTCCTCCCGATAGGCGGGATTGAGCGGAGCGGTCGTGGCGCCGCAGGCGACGCTCACGAACGCGGTCGCCATCTCCGGGCCGTTGGGCAGGACGATCGCCACGCGGTCGCCGCGGCCGATGCCCAGCCCGTTGAGCGTCGCGACGGTGGCGTCGACAAGCTCGCGGAGAGCGCCGAAGCTCAGGACGGGCCGCTCGGGGGCGAGGATCGCGGCCGCGTCGGCGGCATGCGGTTGCAGTAGATCGCGGACGGTCTCGGCCATGGTGCGCTCGGCTCTTGTCTGGTTGAGGCGGACAGACTGCGGACATAGCGCGCCGGCGGGGAAACGCCCACCGATGATCGCAGAGCCGACCCGACCGATGCTCGCTGCCGGGCTCGTCGCCCAACCGGCCGCGCGGACTACGCCTTGGGCATCTCGCATCGCAACCTGCGAACGATCCAGAGTGGATGCTCGCCGGACCATTCCGCCGCGCGCAGCTGCGACTGCCACACGCATTGCGGCGTCGCCATCGTCGCGGCGAACGGGATCCTGAACTCCTCGCAATGGGTCGGCTGCCGGATCAGGCAGGCCAGCAGCACCAGCTCCACCATCGGTGTCGTCCTTGGCTCGATGCGCAGGAGAGTGAGGCCATTCACGAGATCGTCAAGCCGGCTAGCTACATAAGCTTGCCCTTATGCCGTCCATTCGACTTTACCTATCGATCGGCTGACGCTATCTCCGGAACCGCTTGAACGAGAATCAAGGTG
>JBFWWD010000342.1:0-5380 GCA_050246385.1 Geminicoccaceae bacterium | reverse complement strand
CAACATCGCCATGGGCAACAGTATTCTGGCGAAGAATACCGACAACCGGGGGAAGTTCGACGATCAGTTTGCGCCGGATTGCCATAGCACGACGGACTTCGCTTTCGATTCCTTCCGCGGCAATGTCGTTGGTGTCCTGAATTCCAATTGCATCTTCAAGGACACCATCTTCGGCAACACCCAGTTCGATCAGGTGGGCAGCGCGACCAGCCCGCTCGATCCGCAGCTCGTCGCACTGGCGGCGAACGGCGGTCTGAGCCGGACACATGCGCTGCTGTCCACCAGCCCCGCCGTAGACAAGGGGACCGGGACCACCTCGGCCACCTTCTTCGACTGCCGGGGCGAGGATCAGCGTCTCTACGGGCGACCCGTCGACGGCAACGGCAGCGGCACCAAGGAGTGTGACGCCGGCGCGTTCGAGCGCGGTGCATCCCCGCCAAGTTGAGCGCGTTGCGCGGTCTCCTTGTCCAGCGGAGGGCTCCGGCCGCGATCACCGATCGACCGGGCTGGGACGCGCCTGGCCGAGGCCCGCACTTCCGCCGAGGCCAGGCACGTCGCCGAGGCCGCGCCGCACTGCGCGAAGGTGACGAGCGCCGCAAATGAGGTCCACGCCGACTGCCTGCGGATCATCACGCGCGCCGCCAGGGGCTCAGGAGCGCGCCGCAGCACGTGAAGGATCAGCCGCCCGAGATCGGCGAGCCACCCCGGCTGGTGCCGCGCCGGCATCCGAGGCCGTGCCGATGGCAGCGTGACATTGGATAAGCGCCGGCCTACGAACGGATGAGGTGGAGGTATCTTCTTGGCATCGAGCGCGCCCATGCCTGTCGAACCTGTCCGGCTGTCCCGACGCTTCCTGCTCGCCAGCAGCACGGCCGCGCTGGCCATCGGGGCCATCCCCGGTCTCGCTCTCGCCGATCCGGTCTCGATCGACGACAGCCTCGCCGCGCTGAGGGTGCGCTACGGCCTGCCTGGCGTGGCCGCAATGGTGCTGCGGGGTGGCGCGGTCGTGGCGAAGGGGGTGGCGGGCGTCCGGTCGGTGACGACCAGTGTGCCCGTCTCGCTCGGTGACCCGTTCGTCATCGGGTCGTGCGGCAAATCGCTGACCGCTACGATCGCCGCCAGGATGGTGGCGCGCGGCGCGATCTGGTTCGAGACCACGCTGGCCCAGGTCTTCCCGGATCTGGCGGGCTCGATGCAGCCGGCCTACCGCACTGCGACGCTGGCGATGCTCCTCGCCCATCGCTCCGGCCTGCCGCAGGTGCCGCCGATACCGCTGCCTGTTCCCGGCGGCCCGGCGACGCAGCGCGCCAGCGCGTTGCCGACCCTGCTGGCGCTGCCGCCGCACGGTTTGCCCGGCCAGACGTTCGAGTATTCCAATGTCGGCTATGTCGTGGCCGGCGCCATGCTCGAGCGGGTCGCGGGAATGCCGTTCGAGGCGCTCGCCGCGCTCGAGCTGTTTCAGCCCCTGGGTCTGCTCAGCGCCGGGTTCGGTGCGCCGGTCGAACCTGCGCCTCAGGGACACACCGCGTTCTGGCTGCCGCTGCCGTCCAACTCCGAGTTCTACCCGCCGCTCGGCGCCGCACCCGCTGGACTGTTCCACCTCTCGCTGCCCGACTGGGCTCGCTATGCCGATCTGCACATGGGCCTGGGGCCGACCGAATTTCTGCCGCCCGAAGCGCTGGCGCGGTTGCACCAGCCCTGGTCGCCGGATCTCGGCGAGAGCTATGCGCTCGGCTGGCACGTCAGTCAGGGCAGCTGGGGCACGGAGCTACGCCACAATGGCAGCGACGGTTACTGGTCGGCTCGCATTCGGCTCGTGCCGGCGCTGGGCTACGCCGTGCTGATGGCCACGAACATGCTGGGCTTCAATGTCGAGCCGGCCAGCGAGGAGTTGGAAAGCACCTTGATGCAGCTCTTTCCGCCAGCGTAGCCTTGTCCGGGCCGCGCTCGCAGAGCAGATCCTCCGGCATCCTGGATGGTGACGGCACCGCCAGCGAGCCATGGCCGTGCGGGAAGCTGAACCGCGCTCGAACCTCCGATCGCGCCGTAGATCGCCGGCCATCCCCAGACTAAGCGTCGACAGCTCGAGTCTGCCGTCAGGCCGGAGGCCGGGGGGTATATCCTCGATCTCGACAAGGAGCGCCTAGAAGGTGCCCCACGGTAGGAGCGCAGCGAGAGCCCGGGCCGGCACGATCCTGCCTATGACCGCCGTGTCCGCCAGATACCATCACCCCCGCGAACGAGCCGCCAGCGCTTCGCCCGGATGTTCGTGCCTCTGGCGATCGGAAGGCCGGGACGATCGCTATGGACCTTCCCCAGGAGAGGTCGGTGCTCGATTGGCGCAGCACTTCAGCATAGCAATGCGGAGAGGTCAGAGGAGAAAGCCGCGCGGCGACCTCAGTTCGACCAAGCTCCAATCGCCCCTCGAGGAGGTCACGGTAGCAGGAAAGGTACTCACCGAGGCGGGCTCGGGCACGGATATCGAATGCCGCTGAGTTCCAGCGAATTCCGCCCGCGGGCTTACTGTTGGCTTACTGGCGTCGGAGACGCTCCAATCGGCACGTTCCAACCCATTGAAATTGTTGGCTGGGGGACCAGGGATCGAACCTGGGACCTTCTGATCCAGAGTCAGACGTGCTACCAGCTGCACCATCCCCCATCCGGACCACGGCTCGCCGTGGAGGCCCGTGAGTTAGTCGCCCGGGTCGGGGCTGTCAATCGTGGCGAGCCGTGCGCTTGGCTGGACGGCGGCGAGTGGGCGGCGTACCACTGGCGCCGACCCTGAGACACGGCCGCGATGCGCCGCACCCTGGTTGGCCGCAGCCTGTCGGCCAAGATCCTGCTCCTGACCATGGCCTGCCTGTTCCTGGGCGAGGTCCTGATCTTCGTGCCCTCGATCGCGCAGTTTCGCGTCGGCTATCTCGAGGAGCGGATCGCGGCGGCGCACCTCGCCAGCCTGGGCATCGGCCCGGACGGCGCGCCGGAGATGGACAGGGCCGACATGCTGCTGAGCCATGCCGGCGTGCTCGCCTTCACCATCCACGGCGCGCAGGGGCGGACGGTCCAGCTCGGCGAGACGGCACCGGTGGCGGCGACGTTCGACCTGCGCGAGGAAGGCTGGGCCGAGCTGATCCGTGACGCCTTCGGCACGCTGCGCCACCGGGGCCTGCGGCTGATCCGGGTCAGCGGGCCCTCGCCGCAGGAGATGGGCACCACGGTCGAGATCACGCTCGCCGAGGCGCCCTTGTGGGTCGCCATGGTCGACTATGCCATCCGCATCCTCACCGTCTCGGTGATCCTCTCGCTGCTGGTCGCGGGCATGATGATCGTCGGGCTGCAGCGCATGATCGTGCGTCCCCTCGCCCGCATCACCGAGGCCATCGCCTCCTTCCGCAGCCGGCCCGAGGATGCCACCGTCGATCGCGAGGTGACCCCGCGCGCGGACGAGATCGGCGTGGTCGAGCAGGGGTTCGCGACCATGCGGCACGACCTGCGCGAGGCGCTGACCGAGAAGACCCGCCTGGCGGCACTGGGCGCCGGCATGAGCCGCATCGGGCACGATCTGCGCAACATCCTGTCGACCGCGGTCCTGATCTCCGACCGCCTGGAGGCCAGCGCCGATCCGGCGGTGCGCCGGGTGGCGCCGCGTCTGGTCGAGACGCTCGACCGCGCGGTCCGGCTCTGCGGCGAGACGCTCGACTATGCGCGCTCGGGGCCGCCCCGGCCGCAGCCGCGCCCCGTGCCGCTGGCGGAGCTGGTCGCCAAGGTGCAGGCGAGCCTGGACGGTGCGACAAGCAGCATCACCTGGCGGGTCGACGTGCCGGGCGATCTCTTGGTCGAGGCCGACCCCGACCAGCTTTTCCGGGTGCTGCTCAATCTCACGCGCAACTCGCAGGAGGCGATGGGTGCCGCCGGGGGCGAGATCCGGATCTCCGCCCGGGCATCGCGGCGGCTGGTCACCATCGACGTCGGCGACACCGGCCCGGGCATTCCCGAGCGGCTGCGCCAGAGCCTGTTCGAGCCGTTCGCGGGCTCGGGCAAGCCCGGCGGGAACGGAATCGGCCTCGCCATCTGCCGCGAGCTGGTGCAGGCGCATGGCGGCGAGATCGAGCTGGTGGGAACGTCCGACCGCGGCACCACCTTTCGGGTTCGACTGCCGGCGCGAACCGGCCGGGGCAAGGGCGGGAGGAAGACGCGGATGAAGCTGGAGCGCGTGGCGACGATCGCCTTGCTGCCCCTGCTCGGGCTGGCGGCCTGCGGCTATCAGGGCCCGGCCGTGGCCGGGTATCCCGGGCTGCAGAACAAGATCATGTGGTATTACGAGAACAATGCACTCGAGCAGAACGCGACCTGCACGCGAGCTCGCATGCGCTCGATCACCGGGGCGCAGGTGATCGACGAGACGCCCCAGACCGTGGTCATGAACATCCGCTACTACTGGTACGACGAAGGCCAGCGCGACTTCGACGACAGCGGCTTCGGGGTGTTCGCCCCCGGCCCCATCAACCGCTGCAACGGCTTCGCCGAGCGCACCTTCACCTTCGTCAAGATGACCGACGGCAGCCTGCAGGTGCGCAGCATGACCGGCCCGCAGCGCCGTCCGCCGACCTGAGCGTCAGCCTTCGCGGAAGGCCTCGCGCCAGCGGAAGATGCGGTCGGTCAGGTAGGACAGGATGGTCCGCTCGCCGATCTTCAGGTCGACGTCGACCACCATGCCCGGCGTCACGGCGAGATCGCCGGCCCGGGCGCCGAGATGGTCGCGGTCGATCAGGACGGTGACCGCATAGGCGAGCTCGCCCGTGCGCGGGTCCGCGGTCGCATCGGCCGCGATCTTCTGCAGCACGCCCTCGAGCGTGCCGAAGCGCAGATAGTCGAAGGTGCGCACCTTCACCGTGGCGTTCAGGCCGGGGCGGAGCCGGCCGACGTCACGGTTGGCGACACGCGCCTGGACCACGAGCCCCTCGCCCTCGGGCACCAGCCGCATCAGGGTCTCCTGGGCCGCGACCGCCTGCCCGGCGGCCGCGACGGCGATCTCCTGGACGACGCCCGCCGCCGGTGCCCGGATCACCAGCCCGGACAGGAGCGCGTCCTGCGCCCGCAGCTGGTCGCGCAGACGGTCGCGGTCGGCGGTGGCGTCGGCGAGCTCGGCCAGGAGCTGCGAGCGGCGCTCCGTCGCCAGGCCCTCCAGGCGGCTCTTCGCTTCGGCCAGCGCCGCCTCGGCGGCGCTGCGCGAGGCCTTGGCCTTGGCCAGCGACCCGGCATCGTCGCTGTACTGCCGCTCGATCTGCACCACCTTGAGCCGCGGGTAGAGGCCGCGCGCGGCGAGCTCGCGCACCGCCTCGCGCTGCTTGCCGAGGAGGGCCACGCCGCCCTCCAGGCG
>JBFWWD010000341.1:0-5382 GCA_050246385.1 Geminicoccaceae bacterium | reverse complement strand
CTGGACCAAGAGCCTGGTCGCCAGCCCCGACGGCGCGAAGCTCTATGTCGGGGTCGGCTCGAACAGCAATGTGGGCGAGAACGGGATCGACGCGGAGGACCGTCGCGCGGCGGTCCTCGAGATCGACCGCGAGAGCGGGCAGGCCCAGATCCTCGCCTCTGGCCTGCGCAATCCGGTCGGCATGGACTGGCAGCCGCAGTCCGGCCAGCTCTGGGTAGCGGTCAACGAGCGGGACGAGCTCGGCGACGACCTCGTGCCCGACTACATGACGGCGGTGCAACCGGGCGGGTTCTATGGCTGGCCCTACAGCTACTACGGCCAGCATGTGGACGAGCGCGTCGACCCGCCCCGCCCGGATCTGGTCGCCAAGGCGATCGTGCCCGACTATGCGCTGGGCTCGCACACCGCGTCGCTGGGGCTCGTCTTCTATGACGGCGAGGCGTTCCCCCAGCGCTATCGGGGCGGCGCCTTCATCGGCCAGCACGGCTCGTGGAACCGCTCCGAGCCGGTCGGCTACAAGGTGATCTTCGTCCCGTTCGCGGACGGCCGCCCCGCCGGCGAGCCGGAGGACATCCTCACCGGCTTTCTCAACCAGGACGGGCAGGCCCGTGGGCGGCCGGTCGGTGTCGCCGTCGACGCGCACGGCGGCCTCCTGGTCGCGGACGATGTCGGCAACGTGATCTGGCGCGTCAGCGCCAAGGGCGACGCCGCTGCCGCGGACAGGCCCGCAAGCCCCTGAGCGACCTCCCGCAAACCGCATCGCTGGTTGCACGCCGTGCGACAGACCCGACCCCCGTGAAATCGGCTTGCCGAATCCCATTTCCCCAGGCAGCGTCCTGACTAAGGGGTATTGCCCCGTTCACCGGAAGGTCCTGCGTGTCGATCATCACCGACGAGAACGCCGACGTCGCCGCCGCGGTCGAGGCGACGATCGCCAAGCTGAACGAGGTCAAGCAGGAGATCGGGCGGGTCATCTTCGGCCAGGAGGGCGTGGTCCAGGACACGCTGATCACCCTGCTCGCTGGTGGTCACGTGCTGCTGGTCGGCGTCCCGGGCCTCGCCAAGACCCGCCTCGCCGAGACCCTGGGCGTGGTCTTGGGACTCGCCCAGAAGCGGGTGCAGTTCACCCCGGACCTGATGCCGGCGGACATCCTCGGCTCGGAGGTGCTGGACGATGCCGGCACCGGCCACCAGAGCTTCCGCTTCATCCCCGGGCCGATCTTCGCCCAGCTCCTGATGGCCGACGAGATCAACCGCGCCAGCCCGCGCACGCAGGCGGCACTGCTCCAGGCGATGCAGGAGCGCAAGGTGACGGTGGCCGGGCAGGACCATGCCCTGCCGGCGCCGTTCCACGTCCTCGCGACCCAGAACCCGATCGAGCAGGAGGGCACCTATCCCCTGCCCGAGGCGCAGCTCGACCGCTTCTTCATGCAGATCAACGTCCTCTATCCCTCGCTCGAGGCCGAGCGCCGCATGGTCATCGCCACGACCACCGGCAGGGAGGAGCAGCCCGCCACGGTGCTGGACGGCGCCACGCTGATGGGCATGCAGCGGCTGGTCCGGCGGATGCCGATCGGCGAGCAGCTCATCGAGCTGATCCTGCGCCTGGTCCGCGCCGGCCGGCCCGAGAACGAGGCCCTGCCCGGCCTCGCCCAGCAGATCGCCTGGGGTCCGGGCCCGCGCGCCAGCCAGAGCCTGATGCTGGCCGTGCGCGTGCGCGCCCTGCTCGACGGCCGCCTCGCTCCCTCGCCCGAGGACGTCATCGCCCTGGCCAAGCCGGTCCTGCGCCACCGCATGGCGGTGACCTTCGCCGCCCGCGCCGAGGGTATCGGGGTGGATGACGTCATCGACCGGCTCTGCCGGCATGTCGCCTGAGACAGCGGCCAGTCTCGGCCGCCAGCAGACCAGGCTGCGCCTCGCCGCGGAGGCGCTGAGCCAGCGGCTGCCCTCGCTTCTGGTCGAGGCCGATCGCGTCGCCGCCACCGTCGTCCCGGGCGTGCACGGCCGCCGCCGCACCGGCATGGGCGAGACCTTCTGGCAGTTCCGGCAGTACCAGGCCGGCGATGCCGCGAGCTCGATCGACTGGCGCCAGTCGGCGCGGTCGCGTCACCTGTTCGTGCGCGAGCAGGAATGGGAGGCCGCCGAGAGCGTCTGGTTGTGGTGCGACCTCTCCGACTCGATGGCGTTCCGCTCCGGCCCCAAGCTGCCCCTGAAATGGGAGCGGGCGGTGCTGCTGACCCTGGCGCTCGCCGGGCTGCTGGTCCGCGGCGGCGAGCGGATTGCCTTCCTCGGCGGCGGCGAGCGGCCCGCCACCGGCCGCTACGGCATGGAGACGCTGGTCCGCTGTCTCGTCGCCTCGGTCGGCCAGCGCGTCTCGGCGGCGCCGCTGCCGCAGCTGCCGCGCCATGCCCGCCTCATGCTGCTGTCCGATTTCCTCCTGCCGCCCGAGCAGCTCACCCAGCGATTCGGGCAGTTCAACGGCCTCGGCGCGCGTGCCTGCCTGATGCAGCTCGTCGACCCGGCGGAGGAGGCGCTGCCCTATGAGGGCCGCATCCTGTTCGAGGGCATGGAGCGCGAGGGCAAGGCGCTGATCGACCATGTCGGCGGCATCCGCGACCGTTACGCCGAGCTGTTCCGCGCCCACCGCGAGATGCTGGCGGCGCTCGCGGGCCGGCAGGGCTGGCGCTTCACCACCCATCGGACCGACGGCACCCCCGAGCGGGCCCTGCTCGCCCTGATGGGCATGCTGGCGCCGCGTCTGGCGGCCTGACGATGCTGAGCTTCGGCACCTTCGCCTTCGCCCAGCCCTGGCTCCTGATCGCGGCGCTCACGCTGCCGGCGATCTGGCTCCTGCTGCGCGTGACGCCGCCGGCCCCGCGCCGGATCGCCTTCCCGCCCTTTCTCCTGCTGGCCCGGCTGATCAGCCCCGAGCGGACGCCGGCGCGCACCCCCTGGTGGCTGCTCCTGCTGCGCCTCCTGATCGCCGCGCTCCTGATCTTTGCGCTCGCCGGCCCGGTACTGAACCCCGCCCCGCGCCTGGGTGGCGGCGGGCCGCTGCTGCTGGTGGTCGACAATGGCTGGGCCGCCGCCAAACACTGGAGCCAGCGGATCGACCTCGCCCGCGAACTGCTCCTGCAGGCCGAGCGGGAGGGGCGCGAAGTGATGCTGCTGGAGACCGCACCCGATCCCGACGAGCGGGTCGAGCTGAAGCCGATGACCGCACGCGAGGCCTCGGAATCGCTCGCCGGCTGGCAGCCACGCCCCTGGCCGGTCGACCGCGCGGCGGCACGCGAGGTTCTAGGCCAAACGCCCGGCCTCGAGCAGGCGAGCTCGGTCTGGCTGAGCGACGGCGTGGCGCTGGGCGAGCAGGGCCGGATCGAGGCGGAGCGTCTCGCCGAGGCGCTCCGATCGCTCGGCCCGCTGCAGGTGCGGCTCGAGCCCGGCGCCGATCTGCCGATGGTGCTGGCGCTCGGCGAGCCGACGGCCGGCGGCCTGACCGCCCAGCTCACGGCGGTGCCCGCCGGGGTGGAGCGGTCCGGCGACGTCGCCGCCATCGGCCCCGACGGCGAGACCGTCGCCAAAGTGCCGATCCGCCTGCCGGCCGGCGACGCCGCGGCGACCGCCGGGATCGAGCTGCCGCCCGATCTGCGCAACCGCATCACGCGGGTCGAGCTCGGCCCGCCCCAGGGCATCGCCGGCACGTTCCTGCTCGACGAGCGCTGGCGCCGGCGCAGCGTCGGGCTGGTGGGCCCGCCGCGCAGCTCGGCCGACCAGCCGCTGCTCGCCGAGCTCTACTTCATCGACCGGGCGCTGCGCCCGTTCGCGGAGGTGCACGAGGCGCCTCTGCTCGAGCTGCTGCGGCAGCCATTGTCCTTGCTGGTCATGGCCGATTCCGGTGGCCTCGACACCGAGGAGCGCGCCGCCGTCGACAAGTGGCTGGGCGAGGGCGGCGTGCTGCTGCGCTTCGCCGGCCCCAAGCTCGCCGCCAGCACGGACGATCTGGTGCCCGTGCCCCTGCGCGCGGGCGACCGTGCGCTCGGCGGGGCCCTGTCCTGGTCCGAGCCGCTGGCGCTGGCCCCCTTCCCCCCCGACAGCCCGTTCGCCGGCCTGCCGGTCGCCGGCGAGGCGCGGGTCAGCCGTCAGGTGCTGGCCGAGCCCGGCCCCGACCTCGCCGAGGCGACCTTGGCCTCCCTTTCCGACGGCACGCCGCTCGTGACCGGCGCCCGCCGCGGCAAGGGCTGGCTGATCCTGGTCCACACCACCGCCAACACCGCCTGGACCACCCTGCCGCTCTCCGGCCTGTTCGTGCAGATGCTGGAACGGGTGCTCGCCCTCGGCCCGGGCGTCAGCGGCACGGATCGCGCGCCTCTGGAGCCCAGCCGCCTGCTGGATGCCTATGGCCGACTCGAGGAGCCGAGGATCACGCTGGATGCGATCGCCCCGGATGCCTTCGCCGATGCTCGGCCCGGCCCGCGGCAGCCGCCGGGCCTCTACGCGCCGGTCGGGCGGCAGAGCGACGCGGATACGGTCGCCCGGTCGGCTCTCAACCTGCAGCGTGTGCTGGGCGAGGTCGTGGCGATCGGCCCGGCCGCCGCGGGCGGCTCGCCCGAGCCTTATGCCCGGGCCGCGGAGCGCGATCTTGCGCCGTGGCTCATCTTGACGGCACTCGTTCTCGCGATGGTTGACCTGCTGATCGCCCTGGCACTGCGCGGCCTGCTCCCCGGCCGGCGTGGCCTCGCCGCCGGCTCCGCCGCCGCGGTCCTCATGCTCGCCTTGCTGGCGGGAGCGCCGGCCGCTGCCCAGGAGGCGGGAGACGACGCGATCATCGAGCTCACTCGCGACACGCACCTGGCCTATGTCGTCACCGGCAATCCCGACATCGACGGCGAGAGCGAGGCCGGGCTCAAGGGCCTGACCCGCGTCCTCGCCGACCGCACCTCGATCGAGGCCGCCGATCCCGTGCCGGTGCATATCGCCAGCGACGATCTGGCGCTGTTCCCGCTCCTCTACTGGCCCGTGCCGCCCGACCATCCCGATCTGGCCCCCGGTGCGGTGGAGCGGGTCGAGAGCTATCTCGCCCAGGGCGGCATGATCCTGTTCGACACGCGCGACGCCTCGCTGCTCCTGCCCGGTCAGGAAGGCAACGGCCCGGGCGAGCGGCGGCTCGCCGAGATCCTGCGCGGGATCGACCTGCCGCCACTGATGCCGCTGCCGGCCGACCATGTGCTCACCCGCTCCTTCTATCTCTTGCAGGACTTTCCCGGCCGCTGGACCGGCCAGCCGGTCTGGGTCGACCAGGCCCCGCCCGGGATCAATGACGGCGTTTCCGGGGTGATCGTCGGCGCCAACGAATGGGCCGGCGCCTGGGCCGTGGACGAGACC
>JBFWWD010000340.1:0-5407 GCA_050246385.1 Geminicoccaceae bacterium | reverse complement strand
CTGATGGCTGCGCTGGCTCCCACCCCTGCCGTTCCCCCGGCATTCGTGCCTCGCCGCTCGTTGCCGCGGCGCGTGTCGCCATGATGCGACGCATTGCCGGCACGATGTCAATAGGTTTACAAGCGTTTATCCTTTGACCGCACCCAGGGAGATGCCGCGCACGACGTAGCGCTGGGTGGCCGCCACCGCGAGGAACACCGGCAGCGTGCCGAGCACCGACATGGCCGAGATCTTCGCCCAGAAGGTCGATTGCGGGCCGAAATAGTTGCTGATCTGGACCGTGTAGGTGATGACGTTGGTCCGGGTCATCACCAGCGCGAACAGGAACTCGTTCCAGCTGTAGATGAACGCAAAGATCGCGGTGGCGAACAGGCCATTGCGCGCCACCGGCAGCACCACCCGCCACAGCACGCCCAGCCTGGTGCAGCCGTCGACCAGCGCCGCCTCCTCGAGCTCCATCGGGACCTCGAGCAGGTAGCCGCGCATCATCCACACGACATAGGGCAAGGCGAATGCGGTGTAGAGCAGGATCAGCCCGAGGTAAGTATCGGCCAGGCCGATCCAGGCATAGGCGAGGAACAATGGAAAGACGACGGCGATCGGCGGCAGCAGTCGCTGCATCAGGATCCACACGGCGAGGTTCTCGCCGCCCGTCCTGAAGCGGACGATTCCGTAGGCGCAGAGTGTTCCCAGCGCCATCGCGATCAACGTGCTGGCACCGGCGATCACCGTGCTGTGCCACACGCTCCAGGCATCGCCGTCCGTGAACAGAACCAGGAAATTGCCGAACTGGGGATCACTCGGATACCAGGCCGGCGGTGACTTGAAGATCTCCTCCGGCCGCTTCAGGGAAACCGAGAACATCCAGTAGACCGGGAACAGGAACACGATGATCGCGACCAGCGACACCAGATACCAACCGGCGGAACGCAGCATCCTCATCGCTCGAGCCTCACCCGATGCAGTGCCGCCATGACCAGGGCCGAGAAGAACAGTGCCAGGACCACCACCAGGGCGGCGATGTATGAGGTCTCGAAGCCCTGAAACCCCTTGATGTAGGCGAAGATCGACAGGGTCTCCGTCCGGTTGCCCGGCCCGCCCCGGGTCAGCTGCCAGACCGCGTCGAAGATCCGGAACAGATCGAGCCCACGGATCAGGCACGCGATCACCACGACCGGGAAGATCGCCGGCAGCACGATGTGGCGGAAGGTCTGGAACCGGTTGGCCCCGTCGAGCGACGCCGCATCGAGCTGGTCGCGGTCCATGTTGCTCAGCGCCGCGAGCAGGATCACGAACATGAACGGCGTCCACTGCCAGACCTCGGCGATGATGACGGCCCAGAACGGCAACGGCGCCTTGACGATCCAGAGCAGGACCACCGGCTTCTCGGTGAACCAGGAGATGATCTGGTTCACCGGCCCGAACTTCTGATCGAACATCAGCCGCCACATCGAGCCGGCGACCATGGGCGAGATGACCGCCGGCAGGACCAGCAGCGCCACGAGCAGCCGCTTCAGCGGGCGGTCGTGCTGGAAGTGCAGGGCCAGCAGCATGCCGAGCACGAGCTGCAGCGGCAGGGCCACCGCCATGATCGCGAAGGTCCGGCCGATGGCGGCCCAGAGGCGCGCGTCGTGCCACAGCTTCACATAGTTGGCGAAGCCGACGAAATCGCCCGCGCGCCTGGCGCCGGCGAGGTTCTGGAAGCTGACGATCACCGACCAGACGAACGGCAGGAGACCGATCAGGATCAGCAGGAAGACCGCAGGCGCGACGAACCAGAAGCCGGGCCCCGGCCTGCGGCCGGCCCGAGCGGGCCGGCCGAGTGCCACCGTGACGGTCGCCGCGCTCACTGCCGGTAGGCGGAGGGCTTGGCGGCCCAGACCTGATAGACCTCGCGCTGCTTGTCCACGCCGACCTCCTCGGTGAGCGCGTCCCATTCGGCAGCCAGAGCGTCCAGCGCCTCCTTCGGATCGGTGCCGCCGATCGCGGCGATGACCGCGCGCGACATGGCGTCCTGATATTTGAAGGTCTCGATCAGGGAGAAGTCGGCATAACCCTGTGCCGCGCCGTCCTGCAGCACCTTGAGGTAGTCGGGAGCCGTCGACCAGAGCGCCTGATAGTCGGGGCTGTTGTAATGCGACATCCGATAGGGGTCGCGCAGACCCACCGGCTTCATCACGTTCTGCAGGCTCTGGTCCTTGCTGTGCATCCATTGGATGTAGAGGTAGGCGGCATCCTTGTTCTTGCTGTCCGGCGACACGCCGTTGAGGAAGCCCGAGGCGAGCTCGGGGTGCCCACCGGGGTTGATGGCGTAGCCGATCTTGTCGGCCACGGTGGTCGCCGGAACCCATGACAGCGCGGCGTCGCTGACGTTGACGCCCTGTGTCCACCGCCCGAGCGGCGGCCAGGAGATCGTCATGGCGATCTGGCCGGCATTGAGCGCGGACAGGTTCTCGGCGAAGCCCCAGGTCTCGATGCCGGGAGCCATGCACTTGTTCTGCTCGACCATCTCGGTCAGCACCTTGACCCCGGCGTCGGAGTTCACCGTCGCCTTCATCGTGTCCGGATCGAAGAAGCGGCCACCGGCATTGCGGAACCGCTCGCTGAAGAAGAAGAACATGTAGCCGGTGTTGATGACGCCAGCACCGTAGATGTCCGGCTGATACTTTTCGGTCAGGAAGCAGGCCACGTCGCCGAACTGCGTGTAATTCTGCGGCGGCCCGAGATCATAACCATACTTCTCCTTGAACGCCGCCTGGTTCTCCGGGTTCTCGAACAGATCCTTGCGGTAATAGGTGACCAGCACGTCGCCATCGACGACCAGGCCGTAGATCTTGCCCTGGTAGGTCATCCAATCCTTGAACGTCGGATTGAGGTCGTCGAACTCGGCGGCCGCGCCATACTTCTCGACATAGGGGTCGAGCGGGATGACGGCGTCGTTGGCCACCATGTCGGCGAGCCAGGCCGGCGAGATCAGCAGGACGTCGTAGGCGCCGGTACCGGCCTGACGCTCGAGAATGGTCTTCGGGTAGATCTCCTCGAAGTTCAGCTCGACCACATTGACCTTGATGCCGGTCAGCTGCTCCCACTCAGGGCCGGTGTGCTGCTTGTCGAGCAGTGCCTGCAGACCGGCTTCGGCGACCACGGTGATCTCGCTGCCGCTGAACTGCTTCGCAGCCTCGACAGCCTTGGCGGCGGCACCCTCCTGCGCCTGGGCACCGTTGAGGGTGATCAGGGCGCCTACCGTCCCAGCCAACATCATCCGCCGCAGCATCGTTGTCACCTCCCTCGTTCCGGCCGGGGCGGGATCGCCCAGGCACGTGGCAGATCTCAAGCGGCGCGGGCCGTCTTCTGCCTCATGTCGCCCTGCGCCGGCGGTACTGAAATGCCCGGATCTCGCCCCTCGATCAGATCGGCGAGCACGCGCCCCGAGCCGCAGGCCAGCGTCCAGCCGAGATGGCCGTGACCGGCGTTGACCCAGAGATTGTCGATCCTGCTTTGCCCGATGATCGGCGTTCCGGCGGGCGTCACCGGTCGCAATCCGGCCCAGAACCGGGCGCTGGCGCGCTCGAAGTGGCGCGGCAACTCGGGGAATGTCTGCGACGCATTGGCGACGATGGCCTCGCACCGCGCCTCGGCCGGCGTGGTGTCGTAGCCGGTGATCTCGGCCGAGCCCGAGATGCGCAGGCGATCGCCGATCGGCACCAGGCCGAACAGCTTGCTGTCGTCGATCACCGGCATGCGCGGCGCGGCGTTCCAGCCGCCGCGTGGAAAGGTGATCGACAGACCCTTGACCGGATAGATCGGCATCTCGACGCCCGCCGAGCGCAGCAGCGGGCGAGTGAAGCTGCCCATCGCCACGATCACCCGCTCGGCCGCGATCCGTCCCTTGTCGCTGATCACGCCCGTGACGCGGCCGCCGCCCGTCTCCAATCGCTGGACAGTCGTGCCGTAGTGATACTTGGCACCGGCCGAGACGCAGGCGGCCGCCAGCCCCTGCGTGAACTTGTTGCAGTCGCCGACCTCGTCGCGCGGGAAATAGAGCCCACCCGCCAGCTCGGACCCGACGTCCGCGAGCGCCGGCTCGCGCGCCACGCACCCCGCGGCATCGACGCGCTCGTAAAGGAGTCCCCGCCCGGCCAGCAGCTCGCAGCCCCGCGCCGCGCCGTCGAGCGAATCGCGCGAGCGATAGATCTTGAGCACGCCGTTGGTAGCACGATCGTACTCGATGCCGGTCTCCTGCCCGATCTCCTGCAGCGACCTGAGCGAATGCAGCGCAAGCGACAGGTTGGCCAGCGTGTTGGCGCGAAACCGTTCCGAGCTGCAATTCGCCGCGAAGGCCAGCCCCCAACGCCACATGTGCGGGATGGCGCCGTAGCGCAGGAGCAGCGGCGCGTTCTCCTTGCCGAGCCAGCCCAGGATCTTGCGCGGCATGCCGGGCTGCGACCAAGGCTCGACCTCGCTGGCGTGGATCACCCCGCCATTGCCCCAGCTCGTCTCCAGGCCGGCCGCCGGCTGCCGCTCCACCACCTCGACGCGGTGGCCGGCCTTCAGCAGGTACCAGGCGGTCGCGGTACCGACCGCACCGGCGCCGAGCACGACCGTCGCGCCCGAAGCCATCACCGCGACCGTCGCTGCGATCGTGTCGGCAAGGCCCGTCCGGTCATGCGCCACCTCCCCGCTTCCGCGCCGATGTGCCGGTACGCCCGCCGCTGCCGTTCCGTCGCGCCGGCTCTGCCACGCCGCCGAACGACGCCGCCCACAGCGCCTCGTTCTCCTGCTCGATCCGCTTGGCGACGTCGCGCGTGACCTCGCGCAGGATGGTCTCGGACAGCCGCTTCGCCTCGCTGTAGAGCCGGCTGATCAGCCGTAGATGGCTGGCCATCTCGTGGAACGCGCGCGCCGGCTCGCGCGCCGCCACGGCCTCGTAGATCGCGGTATGGTCGCGCACCGAGAGGCTGTCCGCCTCCGGCATGTGGATGGTCGTCGTCCGCTGGTCGATCAGCCACTCGACCAGGATCTCGTGCACCACGTTGAAGATCGGATTGCGTGCAATCCGCGCCAGCTCGTAGTGGAACGCGACATCGGAGCGGATGAACTCGCTGACCCTGCCGAGTGCCGCAATGTTGGCGTCCAGCGCCTCGCGCAGCCGCTCGATGTCCTGGTCGCTGGCGTTCTGGGCCGCCTGCCAGGCCATTCCGGTCTCGAACAGCAGCCGCGCCTGCTCCAGATAGTCCTGGCCGCGCGGGCCGTCGGCCACCCGCTTGATGAGCGTGCCGAGCTGCTGCACCAGGATGGCCGGGGTGGGCGAGATCACGCGGGCGCGCGTGCCGCTCGCGATCTCGATCCGGCCCTGCTGCTGGAGCATGAACAGCGCCTCGCGCACGGCCGGCCGGCCGACGCCGAA
>JBFWWD010000339.1:0-5459 GCA_050246385.1 Geminicoccaceae bacterium | reverse complement strand
CTCGTTGTACTGCCGCTCGCGCTCGGCCTCGCGGACACGCTGGACGATGACCTGCTTGGCGCTCTGCGCGGCGATCCGGCCGAGCTCGATCGGCGGCAGCGGGTCGAGGATGTGATCGCCCACCTGCGCCGCCGGGTTGTAGGTCTGTGCGTCCTCGAAGCCGATCTGCTTGGTGGTGTCCTCGACCGGGTCGGCGACCTCGAGCACGCGGTAGAGCCGGTGCTCGCCGGTGCGGCGGTCGATCTCGGCGACAATCTCGTGCTCGGCGCCATAGGTCCGGCGCGCGGCCGTCTGATAGGCCTGCTCCATTGCCTCGAGCACCTCGTCGGTCGAGATGCCCTTCTCCTGCGCCACCGCCTCGACGACGCGCAGCATCTCCGCGCGTCCAAGGCTCGAGCTCGTGTCCATCATAGACGTTCCTTGCCTACGAACTCAGCTGCGCCCGCCGGCCGCGTGGGCCAGCAGCTCGGCAGAGAGGGTGAGCTTGGCCTTCTTCACGGACGCGAACGGGATCGTGAGCCGCGTCCCAGCCTCCTCGATCACCACCTCGTCTCCTTCCAGACCGCGCAGCAGACCCTTGAACCGCTTGCGACCCTGGGCGGCCGGCTCGCACTCGACCTTCACCTCGAAACCAGAGAAGCGCAGGAAATCGTCGCGACGGACCAGAGGCCGGTCGATCCCAGGGGAACTCACCTCGAGCGAGTAGGCGCCCTCGATCGGATCGGCCACGTCGAGGACGGCCGAGACGGCACGGCTGATCGCCGCGCAATCCTCGACGGTCATGACGCGGGCCCGATCGACGGGCTCTGCCATGACCTGAAGAGTCCGCTGGCTACCGCCCATCATCCGCACCTGGACGAGATCGAATCCAAGATCGCGGATTGTAGGCTCGATCAGTGGTGCCACCTCGTTGAAGGACATCGACCCTGGCTAAACGACAACACGAAGGGAGCGGGCGCTTGCCCACTCTCCACGAGCAGTCAAGAAGGATGTGGCCGGAATATGGCGGGTTGTACCGCTACGTGCAAGCCGTTTTCCGTGATTTCCAGACCGACCGCCAGAGCTCCCGGACCATCATGCGGCGGATCGCCACAGATCGGCGCGTGTGAACTGCAGGAACACCGGTCGGCGGCCGGCGGCACGCGCCTTGGTCTCGTAGCGGGTCGGCACCCAATCCGCCGGCGGCTCGCGCCAGTGGCGGGCCGACAGGGCGGTCCAGGACAGCCCCGGCTCGCGCAAAGCGTGCGCCAGCATCCAGCGCGCATAGTCCGCGTGATCCGTGGCGAGCAGCAGCCGCCCGCCCGGGGCGAGCACACGCGCGCACTCGGCCAATGTCCGAGCGTCGACGATGCGCCGCTTGTGGTGGCGCAGCTTCGGCCAGGGGTCGGGAAACAGGATGGAGATCCGCTCCAGAGCGGCTGGCGCGAGCGCTTCCAGGAGCAAGCGCGCATCGTCCGCGAGGATCCGGACATTGCCCAGGTCGTCACGCTCGACGGCCCGCAGCAGCTTGGCCACCCCGTTGATGAACGGCTCGACGCCGATGAAGCCGACGTCCGGATGGCGTGCGGCCTGCGCGGCGAGATGCTCGCCGCCGCCGAAACCGATCTCGAGCCATAGCGCGCGCGGCCGCGGCGTGAAGATCGCGAAGGGATCGAGCCGGTCGCCGGGCTCGATCCGGAGCCTGACCCGGGGCAGCAGCTCGCCGAGAAGACGCAGGGCCTCCGCACGCAGCCGCGGGCCTTGGCGCCGCCCGTAGAGGATCCGGCGGGGAGACCCGCCCGCGGGACCCGGAGCTTCCTCGCTCAGTTGAAGGCGCGGCGCAGCTCGGCCGCGAGGTCGGTCCGCTCCCAGGAGAAGCCGCCATCCTCGTCCGCATCGCGGCCGAAATGGCCGTAGGCGGAGGTCCGGGCGTAGATCGGCCGGTTGAGCTGGAGATGCTCGCGGATGCCGCGCGGGCTGAGATTCATGATCTCGTTCAGGACCACGCCCAGCCGCGCCTCGTCGACCTGCCCGGTGCCGTAAGTGTCGACATAGATCGAGAGCGGCCGGGATACGCCGATGGCGTAGGAGAGCTGGATCACGCAGCGCTCGGCAAGGCCGGCCGCGACGACGTTCTTAGCGAGATAGCGGGCGGCGTAGGCGGCCGAGCGGTCGACCTTGGTCGGATCCTTGCCCGAGAAGGCTCCGCCGCCGTGCGGCGCCGCGCCACCGTAGGTGTCGACGATGATCTTGCGCCCGGTGAGGCCGGCATCACCGTCGGGGCCGCCGATGACGAAATTGCCGGTCGGATTGACGTAGAAATCCGTCTCCGGGCACATCCAGCCCTCAGGCAGGGTGGCGAGCACGTAGGGACGGACGATCTCCTTGATGTCCGCCGGCGTGTGGCCCGGGAGATGCTGCGTGGAGAGAACGACGGAGGTGGCGCCCACGGGCTTGCCGTCGATATAGCGCAAGGTGAACTGGCTCTTCGCGTCGGGACCGAGCTGGGAGAGCGTTCCAGCGTGCCGATCCGCGGCCAGGCGCCGCAGGAGCTCATGGGCGAACTGGATCGGAGCCGGCATCATGGCCGGTGTCTCGTCCGTGGCGTAGCCGAACATGATGCCCTGGTCGCCGGCGCCCTCGTCCTTCGTCTCCCCGGCGTCCACGCCCATCGCGATGTCCGCCGACTGCTCGTGCAGCAGCACGTCGACCTGCGCGTTGTGCCAGTGGAACCCGTCCTGCTCGTAGCCGATGTCCTTGATCGCCATGCGCGCGGTGTGGGCGATGAGGTCGGAGGTGATCTTGCTCGCGGGACCGGGGCGAACCTCGCCGGCGATCACGACGCGGTTGGTCGTGGCGAGCGTCTCGCAGGCGACCCGCGCAAACGGATATTCCCGCAGGAACAGATCGACCACCTCGTCGGAGATCCGGTCGCAAACCTTGTCGGGATGACCTTCGGACACGGACTCGCTGGTGAACAGGAAGTCGTTGGCGGCCATGGTGGAGGCGCTCCTTGAGCAACGATCGCAACTTCTGCCGCCGGGACCGCAGTCACCCGTGCAGCGGCGCACCTCGGCGCGCTACGAACAGGGCGGGGGACTAACAGCGCAGGCCGGAGAGGGTCAAGCGCTCCCGTTGTCCTGCCGGCAGACAATGGCCAGGGTTTGAACGAGCTCAAGTATCCGGCGACGTACCGTCCGATCGGCGATGGTCTCGAACGCCTCGATCAGGGCACGGCTGTCGGCGCTCAAGGCCGGCCCGAGGCCATACTCGAACGAGGATGCGCCGGCTTCCGCGAATCCGCTGAGCTCCCGTTCCTCGAAGAAGAAGTTCGGCTGGACGCCGAGAATCCCGCACAGCTCCTTCAACCGGCTGGACCCGATCCGGTTGGTCCCGCGCTCATACTTCTGGACCTGCTGGTAGGTGACGCCGAGCAGACCGCCCAGCCGCTCCTGCGTCATTCCGAGCGCCAGACGTCGCTCGCGCAGCAGCCGTCCGACGCGGATGTCGGTGGGATGAGGCTGGTCGCTCATTCTCCAATCTCAGGCGATCGAAGCGATCTTCGCTCAATCAGAACGCTAGCCGCCATGGCGAGCAGGAGCAAGCCCAGCGTGACCGAGAGCAGATGCCGCCGGGCCAAGGAGGCCTGCGGCAGCGCTCCGGGGAGCCAGGCGTCGATGACGCCGGTCCGGTTCAGCCCCAGGCGCTCCCGGATCCGCCCATAGGCGTCCGTCACCACCGAGATGCCGGTGTTGGCGGCACGCACCAGCGGCAGACCCTCCTCGACCGCGCGCATCCGCGCCATGGCGAGATGCTGGTACGGGCCGGAGCTCCGGCCGAACCATGCGTCGTTGGTGATGTTCACCAGCCAAGCCGGCCGATCGGCCGGATCCGTGGCCGCCGCCGGAAAGGCCGCCTCGTAGCAGATGAGCGGGCTGGCCGGCGGCAGGTCGTCCACGCGGAGCGACATCCGGCCCTTGCCCGGCTGGAAGTCGATCGAGCCCTCGGTGAGCTTGCCCAGGCCGAGCTGCCCGAGCACGCCGCGGATCGGCAGGAACTCGCCGAACGGCACCAGATTGACCTTGTCGTACCGTGCCAGCACCTGGGCTCCGCTGCCGAGGGCGAACAGCGTGTTGTGCGCTACGGGCGGCTCTTGCTCGAACTGGTAGCGGTCGCCGCCGACGAAGAGCGCACCACCGGGCGGAACGACCGGCGCGAGATAGTCCCGCACCTCGGGCTGACCGTCGATGTCGTAGGGCACCGCGCTTTCCGGCCAGATCACGATCTGCGGCGGCGGCGCGGCCGGCCTCGCCGACAGCTCGATGTGGCGCTGGAACCACTGCAGGCGTTTGGCCGGATCCCACTTGTGGTGCTGCGCGATGTTCGCCTGCACGAGACGCAGACGCACTGCGGTGTCCGCCACCTCGCTGGCCCACGTCAGGCGCAGGATTCCCACGCCGGCGATGCCGAGGATCAGGGCCGCCGCAATGACGAGGGGCGCGCGCGGCAATGGCCGCTCGGGCAGGAACAAAGGTGCGGTCAGGCAGGCCGCGGCCACCGTGACGAGACTGAGGCCGTAGGTGCCGAGGAACGCCGTGGCCTGCAGCGTCGCGTCGCTGACCGCCCAGACCACCGCGATCGGGTTCCAGGGAAACTGTAGGCCGAGGCCGCCGCGCAGCGGCTCGGCCAGGGTCCAGGCGACTGCGAACGCCAGCGCGCGCGCCTCGACGGAACGCCAGCGCCGCAGGCTCACCAGCGCAGCCGCCAGCCCGACCGTCAGGGCGAGGAACAGCGCGAGCCCGAGCACCGCGGGAACGGCGTAGGGCCCGAACCGCTGCGCGTCGGCGAAGAAGGCGATGCCGACCCAGTAGAGCCCGGCCAGGAAGAAGCCGAAGCCGAACGCGGTGCCGCGCACGAAAGCCGCACGCGGCCCGGCCGCGTCCTGATGCAGCAGGGCCACCAGCGCACCGAACCCGAGCAGGGTCGGCAGGAAATAGACCGGCGGCAGCGCCGCGGCGACGAGCGCGCCGGCCAACAGTGCCGTCAGGACGGGTCGACGCTCAATCCATCCCCGCATGCGCCAGCGAGCGACCGCCTTCAGTCCGCCGATGGACGGCGGCGGATGCGAACCCGCTTGATCCGGCGTGGGTCGGCGTCCAGCACCTCGAACTCGTAGCCGGAAGGATGGGACACCAGCTCTCCCCGGGTCGGCACCCGATCCAGAAGCGTGAAGATGAGGCCACCCAGCGTGTCGGCCTCGTCGCGATCCTCGCCCTCGAGCAGGGGCTCGCCCAGCTTCTCCTCGAGCTCGTCGAGCCACAACCGGCCGTCCGCATCGATCGATCCGTCCGGATTCTCCACCAGCTGCGGCGCGGCCGCGCGGTCCTGCTCGTCCGCGAGCTCGCCGACGTGCTCCTCGATCATTTCCTCGATGGTGACCAGCCCGTCCGTGCCGCCGAACTCGTCGACCACCACCGCCC
>JBFWWD010000338.1:0-5464 GCA_050246385.1 Geminicoccaceae bacterium | reverse complement strand
CGAGGAAGGCGGCGAAGGCGAGATAGGGGTTCACGTCCGCGCCGCCGACCCGGCACTCGATCCGGGTCGAAGGCCCATGCCCGAGCACGCGGAAACCCGAGGTACGGTTGTCTCGGCTCCAGACCAGATTGGTCGGTGCGAACGAGCCTACGACGAACCGCTTGTAGGAGTTGACATAAGGGGCGAGGAAATAGGTCAGGTCGGCGCCGGTGGCGAGCAGGCCGGCGAGGAATTGCCGGAACAGCTCCGTCTCGCCCTTACCGTCGCTGAAGGCCGGCCTGTCGGACTCGTCCCAAAGTGAGCCGTGGACGTGGCACGAGTTGCCGGCGAGGTCGGCGCGCCACTTGGCCATGAAGCTGACCGCCTTGCCCTGCAGCCAGCCGATCTCCTTGACGCCGTTCTTGTAGATGACGTGCCGGTCGGCCATCTCGAGCGCCTCGGCATAGACCAGGTTCAACTCCTCCTGGCCCGGGCCCCATTCGCCCTTGCTCTCCTGGACCGGAATGCCGGCCGCCTCCATCCCGTTGCGGATGGCCCGCATCAACGGCTCGCGCTTGGTTGTCTCGAGCACGTGATAGTCTTCGATGTACCAGCCGGCCGTCTTGAGATCCCGGTAGGCCTTCTCCTTGGCGGCCGCATAGCTGTCGTCGAAGACATAGAACTCGAGCTCGGAGGCCATCTTGGCCGTCCAGCCCCTCTCTTTGAGGCGTGCCAGCTGGCGCTTGAGCATGGTGCGTGGGCTGAAGGGCAGCTCGTGCCCGTGATGATCGCAGACATCGCCGAGCACCAGGGCGGTGCCCGGCAGCCAAGGGATGCGCCGCAATGTCGAGAGGTCGGGCCGGATCATGAAGTCGCCGTAGCCCTTCTCCCAAGATGCGGCCTTGAACCCCGGGACCGGCTCCATCTCCATGTCCACGGTCAGGAGGTAGTTGCAGGCGTGCCACTCCTCGTGCACGGCATCGAGAAAGAACCGGCCGGTCACGCGCTTGCCGATCAGCCGACCCTGCATGTCGGTGAATGCCGCCACCACCGTGTCGATCTCGCCACTGGCGACGAGCGTCTCGAGCTGCGCCTTGTCCAACCTGCCAGACATGCTTCGGGTCTCGTTCGTTTTCGCTGATTCTGGGTGCGTAGAGCCTGCGCTCCATTGCGGCAAGAAGGGTTCGGCATGGCGTTCATCGCGGGGAAGCTCGCATTCCTGCTGCTGCGGCCGAGCAACCTGCTGCTGCTCCTGGCGCTGATCGGCGTTGCAGCGGTCGCAATGCGCCGCCGCTGGGGCGTGCGGCTGATCGTTTCTGTCGTCCTCGCCATGACGATGTGCACCCTGCTGCCGGTCGGCATCTGGCTGAGCATCCCGCTCGAGGACCGGTTCGGTGGACCCGAAGGGAACGTCGGCCAGGTGGACGGCGTCGTCGTGCTCGGCGGCGGCGTCGACGGCACGCTCACCCGGGCACGCGGTCAGCCGAGCTTTCGCGACAGCATGGAGCGCTTCGCCGCAATCCCGGAGCTTGCCCGCCGATTCCCGGAGGCGAGGATCGTGTTCACCGGCGGGACGTCCTGGACGAACGGCGCCGAGGGCTGGAGCGAGGCCCGGGTGGTCAGCCAGTTTTTGAAGGCGCAAGGTATCCCGGAGGGCCGCGTCATTCTCGAGGACCAGGCCCGCTCGACTCGCGAGAACGCTGTGCTCGCCTTGCCGCTGGCCGAACCGCGGCCAGGTCAGCGATGGCTGCTGGTCACCTCGGCGATGCACATGCCTCGCTCGATCGGCGTGTTTCGACGCGCCGGCTGGTCGGACCTCATTCCCTGGCCGGTGGACTACCGGACCACGGGCAGCTGGATCGTGGTCGGCGGCTCGAGCGTGGCCGGCCGACTGTCGGAGCTCGATGATGCCGCCTATGAATGGTACGGCCTCGTCTACTATTGGCTGCTTGGCTACACCGATGCGCTGTTACCTGCGCCACGGGTGGAGTGAGATGCGGGCCTGCGTCCTGTTGATGGCACTGGCGTGCGCGGCTCTGCCGGCCGATGCCGCCGAGCCCCCGGCCAGGCAGCTCTTCGGCGCGATCTCGGCACCGGCGGCCTTGTCCCCCGCCGCGATCGGCAGCTACGCCAGGGGCTGCCTCGCCGGTGGCGCGGCCCTTCCGCTCGATGGGCCGGCTTGGCAGGCGATGCGCCTGTCGCGCAATCGGAACTGGGGGCACCCGGCGCTGGTCGCCTTCATCGAGCGACTGGCGGTCGCGGCGCAGGGCGACGGTTGGCCGGGGCTGTTGGTCGGAGACATGGCCCAGCCGCGGGGCGGACCGATGCGCACCGGTCATGCCTCGCACCAGATCGGCCTCGACGTCGACCTGTGGTTGACACCCATGCCGGACCATCGGCTGACGTCCGACGAGCGGGAGACGCTTTCGGCGGTGTCGATGTTGCGAGAAGGCACGCGGACGGTCGACCCTACGCGCTTCACCGACCTTCAGGTCGCCGTGATCCGCCGCGCGGCGCTCGACCCCGAGGTAGCCCGCATCTTCGTCCATCCAGGCATCAAGCAGGCGATGTGCGAACGCGTCGCAGGCGTGCGGGATTGGCTGGGGAAGGTGCGGCCCTGGTGGGGGCACGACACACATTTCCATGTCCGCCTGCGCTGCCCGCCCGGAGCCGGCACATGCAAGGATCAGGAGCCGCCCCCGCCCGGCGACGGCTGCGGCGACGATCTTGCCTGGTGGTTGACCGATGAGCCCTGGCGACCCGCGCCGCCCGGCCCGCGGAAGCCTCCGCTCACGCTGGCGGATCTGCCCGGTGAGTGCAGGGCAGTGCTCAGAACACGTTGAACAGGTAGAGCAGGATGATGATCGGAATCGGAATGCCGATCAGCCAAAGCAGTATACCTCGCATCGGACCTCCCGGAGCCATCCCTTGGCCATTACGCCGGAAACAGCCTAGCTGACGCCGGGTTCCGCGCTGTCAGGTGGTCCGCAGATGGAAGCTCTTGGGTCGGGTCAGGTGCGCGTACGCTTCCTCGGAGAGCGCGCAGCCGCGTCCCGAGTCTTTGATCCCGACCCAGGCCAGGGCCGGGTCGAGATAATCGCACCGGTTCATGAAGAAGGTGCCGGTCGCGACCTTCTGGCCGATCGTCTCGGCGGCGGCAGCGTCGCTCGTCCAGACCGAGGCGGTCAGACCGAAGTCGCTGTCGTTCATGAGTGCGATCGCCTCGTCGTCGCTCGAGACGGGCATGATGCCGACGATCGGCGCGAAGCTCTCCTCGCGCATCACCCGCATCTGATGATTGACCCCGACGAGACATTGAGGCGCCATATAGGCGGACTCCTCTGCCTCGCGAACGAACGGCTTCGGGGAGATCAGGGCCTGCGCGCCCTGGGCCACGGCATCGCGGACCTGGCTGCGGGCGAAGTCGGCGGCCGACGCTCGGACCATCGGCCCGAGGTTGGTCCCAGCATCGGTCGGGTCGCCGAGAACATATTTTGCCGCGAGATCGGCATACCCGGCGACGAAGGCGTCGAACCGGCTCTCGTGCACGTAGATCCGCTCGATCCCACAGCAGCTCTGCCCGGAGTTGAAACAGGCGCCGTCGACCAGGTTCTCCACCGCGTGCGCCAGGTCGGCGTCCGCGCGCACATAGGCCGGATCCTTCCCGCCGAGCTCCAGATTGGTCGCGACGAAGGCGTGGCCCGCCGCGTGCTGAACGGCGCGGCCACCTGGAACCGAGCCCGTGAAGGCGACCAGCTGCGCCGCGCCGCTGCTCGCGATCCGCAGGGCGTCCTCATGGCTCATGTGCAGGTGCTGGAACACCCCAACGGGCAGGCCCGCGGCATCGAACGCCTGCTGGAAGCGCTCGGCGCACAGCGGGGTCTGTGCCGAGTGCTTGAGCAGCACCGTGTTGCCTGCCGCGAGGGCCGGAACGATGCTGTTGACCGCGGTGAGATACGGGTAGTTCCACGGCGCGATGACGAACACCAGCCCGACCGGCTCATGCCGGACGAAGCGGGTGAAGCCCGGCTTGGGCTCGGGATGCCTGTCCGCCAGGGCATGGGGGGCGATCGCCAGCATGTAACGGGCGCGCTCCTCCAGCCCGCGGATCTCGCCAGGGCTTTGGGTGATCGGCCGGCCCATCTGCCAGGTGATCTCGGCCGCGAGCTCGTCGCGAAGCGCCACCATGCCGTCGATGGCACGGCCAATGATCTCGATGCGGCGCTCGACGGGAGTCTCGCGCCAGCCGGCGGCGGCTCGCGCGGCTCGCTCCAGCGCGGCGTCGATCGCCCTATCCTCGGCGAGCGTGCGCTCGACGAGGATCCGGTCGTCGACTGGCGAGACGGTGCGTTGCTGGGTCATGGCGATGGGTGCTCGGCCGCGGCTCTTGTCGGGTGGTCAGTGCCCAGCGATGTAGGCTTCGCGCAGCACTACCGTTTCGAGCTCCATCTCGTCGAGCCGCGTCTTGACCACGTCACCGATGCTCACGATCCCCAGGAGGCGCCCGGCCTCGACCACGGGCATGTGACGGAAGCGGTGCCTGGTCATCTCGGCCATCACCCCTTTCACGGGATCGTCCGGTCGGCAGGTCCGCACGCTCTTCGTCATCAGGTCGCGAACATGCCGGTCGGGCGCGAGGATCGCCGCACCGTCGTCAGCCAGAGCCTGGATCAGGTCCCGCTCGGAGAGGATGCCGGCGATCGAGATGCCATCCTCGCTCACCACGAGCGCACCGATGCGCTCGAGGGTCATGCGATGCACAGCCGTGGAGATGGTCGCGTCCGGACGGATCGTGACCACCTTGTTGCCTTTGTGGGCGAGGATCTCCTGCACCTTCATTCCGGCCCTCCTGCTCCAGGATTCGAGCCACCGGGCCGAAAGAGCGGCCTCGGCGGTACCCTCCACTATGCGCGGAGGGAACGCTCGGGCCAAGGCATGAGTGCGCGATATGTGCCGCCGCGCCCCCCTACCCGCCGCCGCCGAGGCTGTAGACGTACACGGCCAGCATCTTGATGGTCGTGTCGTCGAGACGATCCTGCCAAGCCGGCATCACGCCCATGCGCGGCCGATCGATCTGTGCGACGATCTGGTCGAGATCACTGCCGTAAAGCCAGATCGCATCGTTCAGTGCCGGCGCGCCCATCTCGTGATTACCTTCGCCGGACTCGCCATGGCATGAGGCGCAATTGTCGGCATAGATGATGGCGCCCTGCTCGGCTGCCGCCGCGTCCGTCTGGCGGTCGGTGAGCGACAGGACGTACTGGGCGACCTGTTCAACCTGAGTTCGATCGAGCAGCCCGTCGGCGCCGAATACCGGCATGGCATTGTCCCGGGCATCGGGATCCTGGCCGTTCCGGATGCCGTGGCGGATCGTGTACTCGATCGCGTCGACCGTGCCGCCCCACAGCCAGTCATCGTCGGCCAACGTCGGGAAGAAGCCCTGCCCCGCGCCGCCGAGACCGTGGCAGGGTGCGCAGTTGGACTT
>JBFWWD010000337.1:0-5528 GCA_050246385.1 Geminicoccaceae bacterium | reverse complement strand
GCACGTGACGACGCTCCTGCTCGCCCTCGGGCTCGACCAGGAGACGATCCTCAACACCTTTTATGATGAGGTCTTCTTCGACCGGGCCGGCCAGGGCTGGCGCACCGCGTTCCGTCCGGAGCGCCTGCGCGGGCAGAAGCTGACCGCCGATCTGGTCGATGCCGCTACCGGGCAGACGCTTGCCGAGGCCGGCACGAAGATGACGCCGCGCCTGCTCAAGAAGATCGAAGAGCAGGGGATGACCGAAGCCTATCACTCCGCCGAGGAGCTGGTCGGCCGCTATCTGAGCCGCGATCTGATCAACGAGGAGAACGGCCTGGTTCTCGCCGAGGCGGGCGACGAGCTCACCGGCGAGACCATGCGCAAGCTGGCGGAGGCCGGGATCACCACGATCCCGGTGCTCGACATCGACCACCTGACGGTCGGCCCCTACATCCGCAACACGCTGGCGCTCG
Source organism: Geminicoccaceae bacterium (assembly GCA_050246385.1). GTDB lineage: Bacteria > Pseudomonadota > Alphaproteobacteria > Geminicoccales > Geminicoccaceae > Benzoatithermus. Next base: position 5,073 of record JBFWWD010000337.1, on the reverse strand, counting down.
ACCGCAGCCAGAACCGCGAGGAGGCGCTCCTCGACATCTACCGCGTGCTGCGTCCGGGCGAGCCGCCCACGCTGGACACCGCGGAGACGCTGTTCTCGAGCCTGATCTTCGATTCCGAGCGCTATGACCTGTCGCCGGTCGGCCGCGTGAAGATGAACATGCGGCTCGGGCTGGAGACCGAGGATACGCTGCGCGTCCTGCGCAACGAGGACATCGTCGCCGTCATCCGCATGCTGGTCGAGATCAAGGACGGCCGCGGCGAGATCGACGATATCGATCATCTCGGCAACCGGCGCGTGCGCTCGGTCGGTGAACTGATGGAGAACCAGTTCCGCGTCGGCCTGCTCCGCATGGAGCGTGCGGTCCGCGAGCGGATGAGCTCGGTCGAGATCGACGCGGCGATGCCGCACGACCTGATCAATGCCAAGCCGGTCGCGGCGGCGGTGCGCGAGTTCTTCGGCAGCTCGCAGCTGTCGCAGTTCATGGACCAGACCAACCCGCTCTCCGAGATCACCCACAAGCGCCGCCTCTCGGCTCTGGGCCCGGGTGGTCTCACCCGCGAGCGGGCGGGCTTCGAGGTGCGCGACGTGCACCCGACCCACTATGGCCGGATCTGCCCGATCGAGACCCCCGAAGGCCCGAACATCGGCCTGATCAACAGCCTCGCCACCTATGCGCGGATCAACAAGTACGGGTTCATCGAGAGCCCCTACCGCCGGGTCGTGGACGGCAAGGTGACCGACGAGGTGGTCTATCTCTCGGCCATGGAGGAAGGGCGCTACACCATCGCCCAGGCCAACTCCGAGCTGAATCCCGACCGCAGCTTCGCGGGCGAGCTGGTGAGCTGCCGGGAGAACGGCGAGTTCGTGCTCGCCCGGCCCGACCAGATCACCATGATCGACGTCTCGCCGAAGCAGCTGGTCTCGGTCGCCGCGGCTCTGATCCCGTTCCTGGAGAACGACGACGCCAACCGCGCCCTGATGGGCTCGAACATGCAGCGTCAGGCGGTGCCGCTCCTGCAGGCGGCCGCACCGTTCGTCGGCACTGGCATGGAGGGTGTGGTCGCCCGTGACAGCGGGGCGGCGATCGCGGCAAGGCGGGCCGGCATCGTCGACCAGGTCGACGGCTCGCGCATCGTCGTGCGCGTGACCGACGACACGGCACGTGCCGACCGAGTGGTCGACATCTATCGGCTCAAGAAGTTCCAGCGCTCGAACCAGAACACCTGCATCAATCAGCGTCCGCTGGTGAAGGTGGGCGACAAGGTGCTGGCCGGCGACATCATCGCCGACGGGCCCTCGACCCAGCTCGGCGATCTGGCCCTCGGCCGTAACGCGTTGGTCGCGTTCATGCCGTGGAACGGCTACAACTTCGAGGATTCGATCCTCATCTCCGAGCGCATCGTGCGTGACGACGTGTTCACTTCCATCCACATCGACGAGTTCGAGGTGATGGCGCGCGACACGAAGCTCGGGCCAGAGGCGATCACCCGCGACATCCCGAACGTCAGCGAGGAATCGCTGCGCAATCTGGACGAGGCGGGCATCGTCTACATCGGTGCCGAGGTGAAGGCCGGCGACATCCTGGTCGGCAAGGTCACGCCCAAGGGCGAGACCCCGATGACGCCCGAGGAGAAGCTCCTGCGCGCGATCTTCGGCGAGAAGGCCGCGGACGTCCGCGACACCTCGCTCAAGGTGCCACCGGGCGTGCAGGGCACGGTCGTCGAGGTCCGCGTCTTCAATCGCCGCGGCGTCGACAAGGATGAGCGCGCGATCGCGATCGAGCGGGCCGAGATCGAGCGGCTGGCCAAGGACCGCGACGACGAGAAGGCGATCCTGGAGCGCAACATCTACAACCGCCTGCGGGAGATCCTCGAGGGGCAGGTCGCGACCTCGGGCCCACGCGGCCTCAAGGTCGGTGCGCCAGTCACGAGCGAGATGCTCGACGGCCTGCAGCGGCGTCTGTGGTGGGAGATCGGCGTCGACGACGCCGATCGGATGACGGAGATCCAGGGCCTGAAGCGCCAGCTCGACGACGGCTACAAGCTCCTGACCGACCGGTTCGAGAACAAGGTCGAGAAGCTGCAGCGTGGCGACGAGCTGCCACCCGGCGTGCTGAAGATGGTCAAGGTGTTCGTCGCGGTGAAGCGCAAGCTGCAGCCGGGCGACAAGATGGCCGGACGGCATGGCAACAAGGGCGTGATCTCGCGCATCGCCCCGATCGAGGACATGCCGCATCTCGAGGACGGTACGCACGTCGATCTGGTGCTCAATCCGCTGGGTGTGCCGTCGCGGATGAACGTCGGCCAGATTCTGGAAACCCACCTCGGCTGGGCCTGCGCCAATCTCGGGCGGCAGATCGGCGAGTTGGTCGACCAGTGGCAGGACGGCGTCGGCCGCAAGGCGCTCGAGGACCGGCTGCGGGACGTCTACGGTTCCGAGGTCGGCACCGAGGTGCGGCAGTACAGCGACGAGGAGCTGCGCGAGCTGGGCGACAATCTGCGTCCGGGCGTGCCGATCGGGACGCCCGTGTTCGACGGCGCCCACGAGGCCGACATCGTGCGGATGCTCGAGGATGCCGGCTGCTCGGCGTCTGGGCAGGTGACCTTGGTCGACGGCCGCACCGGCGAGCCGTTCGACCGGCCGGTGACCGTCGGCTACATCTATATGCTGAAGCTCGGCCATCTCGTGGACGACAAGATTCACGCTCGCTCGGTCGGTCCGTACAGCCTCGTCACCCAGCAGCCGCTGGGCGGCAAGGCGCAGTTCGGCGGCCAGCGCTTCGGCGAGATGGAGTGCTGGGCGCTGCAGGCCTATGGCGCGTCCTATTCGCTGCAGGAGATGCTGACGGTGAAGTCCGACGACGTGTCGGGCCGCACCAAGATCTACGAGGCGATCGTGCGTGGCGAGGACACGTTCGAGGCCGGCATTCCCGAGAGCTTCAACGTGCTCGTCAAGGAGCTTCAGGCTTTGGCGCTCGACGTCGAGCTGCAGCAGGAGATGGCCGGCGAGTGATCCGGCCAGTCCCCTCTTTCCTCATCTTCCGGGTGCCCGGCACCCCGGACCTGGTCGCGCGTGCCGGCGCGGCCGGGTCCGCACACCCCTCACGGCGGTGATCGAGAGCAGGGTCCGATGAACGACTTGATGTACCTGTTCGGCCAGCCTGCGGCGGGCCAGAAGTTCGACCAGATCCGGATCTCCATCGCGAGCCCCGACGAGATTCGCGAGTGGTCCTACGGCGAGGTCAGGAAGCCGGAGACCATCAACTACCGCACGTTCAAGCCCGAGCGCGACGGCCTGTTCTGCGCCAAGATCTTCGGTCCGATCAAGGACTACGAGTGCTTGTGCGGCAAGTACAAGCGCATGAAGTACAAGGGCATCGTCTGCGAGAAGTGCGGCGTCGAGGTCATCCAGTCGAAGGTCCGGCGCGAGCGCATGGGCCATATCGAGCTGGCCTCGCCGGTGGCCCACATCTGGTTCCTCAAGTCCGTGCCGTCGCGCATCGGCGTCCTGCTCGACATGACCCTGCGTGATCTCGAGCGCGTGCTCTACTTCGACAATTGGGTGGTGATCGAGCCGGGCCTGACCACGCTCAAGCCCAATGAGCTGCTGAACGAGGAGCAGGTCCTGCGCTACCGCGAGGAGTTCGGCGACGACTCCTTCACCTGCGGCATCGGCGCCGAGGCGGTGCGTGACATGCTCAAGAAGCTCGACCTGCCGGTCGAGCGCGAGAAGATGCGCGCCGAGCTGGTCGAGACCAGCTCCGAGGCGAAGCGCAAGAAGCTCGTCAAGCGGCTGAAGATGGTCGAGGTTTTCCTCGAATCGGGCAACAAGCCCGAGTGGATGGTGCTCGAGGTGGTGCCGGTGATCCCGCCGGAGCTGCGGCCGCTGGTGCCGCTCGACGGCGGCCGGTTCGCCACCTCGGACCTGAACGACCTCTACCGGCGCGTCATCAACCGCAACAATCGCCTCAAGCGGCTGATCGAGCTCAAGGCGCCGGACATCATCGTCCGCAACGAGAAGCGGATGCTGCAGGAGGCCGTCGACGCGCTGTTCGACAATGGCCGGCGCGGCCGCGTCATCACGGGCGCCAACAAGCGCCCGCTCAAGTCCTTGTCCGACATGCTCAAGGGCAAGCAGGGCCGATTCCGCCAGAACCTGCTCGGGAAGCGCGTCGACTACTCCGGTCGGTCGGTGATCGTGGTCGGCCCCGAGCTCAAGCTGCACCAGTGCGGCTTGCCGAAGAAGATGGCGCTCGAGCTGTTCAAGCCGTTCGTCTACGCCAAGCTCGAGCTGTACGGCAAGGCGCAGACCATCAAGGCCGCCAAGCGGATGGTCGAGAAGGAGCGGCCCGAGGTCTGGGACATCCTGGAGCAGGTGATTCGCGAGCACCCGGTCCTGCTCAATCGTGCGCCGACATTGCACCGCCTGGGCATCCAGGCCTTCGAGCCGGTGCTGATCGAGGGCAAGGCGATCCAGCTGCACCCTCTGGTCTGCACCGCGTTCAACGCCGATTTCGACGGCGATCAGATGGCCGTGCACGTCCCGCTGTCGCTCGAGGCGCAGCTGGAAGCGCGTGTGCTGATGATGTCGACCAACAACATCCTCAGCCCTGCCAACGGCAAGCCGATCATCGTGCCGACGCAGGACATCGTCCTGGGGCTCTACTATTTGAGCCTGATCGCCGATGACGAGCCGGGTCAGGGCATGCGGTTCGGCGACGTCGCCGAGGTGCAGCAGGCGCTCACCGCCGACGTCGTGTCGCTGCATGCCAAGGTGAAGTGCCGGATCTTCAAGATGGACGAGGAAGGGGAGCTGCGTCCGCAGGTGGTCGAGACCACGCCGGGGCGGCTGCTGCTCTACGAGATCCTGCCGCATCACCCGAACGTCACCTTCCAGGGCCTGCTCAACCGGACCCTGACCAAGAAGGAGATCAGCCAGGTCATCGACGAGGTCTATCGGCACTGCGGCCAGAAGGAGACGGTGATCTTCGCCGATCGCCTGATGACCATGGGCTTCAGCCACGCCTGCAAGGCGGGGATCTCGTTCGGCAAGGACGACATGATCATCCCCG
>JBFWWD010000336.1:0-5546 GCA_050246385.1 Geminicoccaceae bacterium | reverse complement strand
TCGACGTGCCGGCCCAGGTGCTGCGTACCGCCCCGCCCGACCCCGAGATCCAGGTGTTCCTGACCGAGGACCCGGGCATCGAGGCGGTCGGCCGTGTGCGCGAGGTGGCCGAGCAGGCCGACCCGGCGACCCGTACCTTCCAGGTCAGGGTCGGCCTCGCCTCGCCGCCGCCCGAGATGCGGCTGGGGGCCACGGTCACCGGCCGGATGGAGATCGACGAGGGCGAGGTGATCCGCCTGCCCGCGAGCGCGCTCACCCGTCAGGGCGACGATCCGGCGGTGTGGGTGGTCGATCCGGCCGACGACACGGTCAGCCTGCGCGCCATCGACGTGCTGCGCTACGAGCCCGCCGCCATCATCGTCGCCTCCGGCATCACGCCCGGCGAGATCGTGGTCACCGCCGGCGTGCAGGCGCTGCACCCGGGCCAGAAGGTGCGCCTGCTGGAGCCGCGCGCATGAGCGGCCTCAACCTTTCGGGTTGGGCGCTCCGCAACCGGTCGATCGTCGTCTACCTGATGCTGCTCGCGGTGCTCGCCGGCGTGCTGGCCTTCGTCAAGCTCGGCCGCAACGAGGACCCCGCCTTCACCATCCGGACGATGGTCGTCGCCGGCGGCTGGCCCGGTGCCACCCTCGACGACACCGTCAGGCAGGTGACCGAGCGGATCGAGCGCCGGCTCCAGGAGGTCCCCGGCCTCGACGTGCTGCGCAGCTACACCCGCCCGGGGGCGACCACGATCTTCGTCGACCTTCAGGGCAGCGTCTCGGGTGCGCAGGTGCCGGCGACCTGGCAGCGGGTGCGCAACGACGTCAACGACATCTGGCACACCCTGCCGCGCGGCACGGTCGGCCCGTTCTTCAACGACCGCTTCGGCGACGTGTTCGGGATCATCTACGGCTTCACCGCCGACGGCTTCTCCCAGCGCGAGCTGCGCGACCATGTCGAGCAGGTGCGCTCCGATCTCCTCAGCGTCCCCGACGTCTCCAAGATCGAGCTGATCGGCGCCCAGGACGAGGTGATCTTCGTCGAGTTCTCGATGGAGCAGCTCGCCAGCCTGGGCATCGACCGCGCCCAGCTCCTGGCCGCGATCCGCGCCCAGAACGACGTGCGCCCGGCCGGCGTCATCGAGACCGGCGACGAGCGCATCTCCCTGCGCGTCACCGGTGCCTTCCGCTCCGAGCAGGACATCCTCGACATCAACTTCGTGGCCGGCGGCCGCATGATCCGGATGAGCGACATCGCCACCGTCCGGCGCGGCACCGCCGACCCGCCGCAGGCGATGTTCCGCGTCGGCGGCCGGCAGGCGATCGGGCTCGGCATCGCCATGCGCGACGGCGGCGACGTGCTGGCCCTCGGCACGAACATCGAGGCGGCGCTGGCCCGCATCCAGGCCGACCTGCCGGTCGGCATCGAGGCGCATCTGGTCGCCAACCAGCCGGCCACGGTCGAGCTCGCCATCGGCGAGTTCATGGAATCGCTGTGGCAGGCGGTGGCGATCATTCTCGGCATGAGCTTCCTGAGCCTCGGCGTCCGGCCCGGCCTGGTCGTGGCGCTGGCCATCCCGCTCACGCTCGCCATCGTGTTCGCGCTCATGCTGGTCGCCGGCATCGACATGCAGCGGATCTCGCTGGGCGCCCTGATCATCGCCCTGGCGCTGATGGTCGACGACGCGATGACCACGACCGACGCGACGCTCACCCGGCTCGCCGCCGGCGACAGCAAGCCCGAGGCGTCGATGTTCGCGTTCAGGGCCTATGCGGTCGCCATGCTCGCCGGCACGCTCGTGACCATCGCCGGCTTCGTGCCGATCGGCTTCGCCCGGAGCTCGGCCGGCGAGTACACCTTCACCCTGTTCGCCGTGGTCGGCATCGCCCTTCTGGTCTCCTGGCTCGTCGCGGTGATCTTCGCCCCGCTGCTGAGCCTGTTCATCCTCAAGGTCCCCGAGCCCGGCCCGCCGCCCGAGCCGCCGCGGGTCGTGCTGTGGTACCGCTCGTTCCTGTCCGTCGCGCTGAAGGCGCGCTGGCTGACCATCCTGGTCACGCTCGGCCTGTTCGCGGGCTCGATCCTGCTCCTGCCCCTGGTGCCCCGGCAGTTCTTCCCCTCCTCGGACCGGCCGGAGCTGCTGGTCGACCTCAACCTGCCGCAGAACGCCTCGATCTTCGCCTCGGACGACCTGTCGGCGCGCTTCGACGCCATCCTGGCCGACGATCCCGACGTCGAGCGCTGGAGCACCTATGTCGGCCAGGGGGCGATCCGCTTCTACCTGCCGCTCGACGTGCAGCTCGCCAACCCGGCCTTCGCCCAGGCGGTGATCGTCGCCAAGGACGTGGACGCCCGCGAGCGCCTGCACCGCAAGCTGGAGCAGCGCCTCGCCCTGGACTTCCCGGACGTGGTGGCACGCGTCTCGCCGCTCGAGCTCGGCCCGCCGGTCGGCTGGCCGGTGCAGTACCGCGTCGGCGGCCCCGACCCGTCGGTCGTGCGCTCGATCGCGCTCGACCTCGCCCAGGTGGTGGCGGCCAGCCCCGACACGCAGCGCACCAATTTCGACTGGGTCGAGCCTACCCGCGAGGTGCGCATCCGCATCGACCAGGACCAGGCCCGGCTGCTCGGGCTCAGCTCCGAGGCGATCGCCGGCGTGCTCAACACGGTGATCACCGGCGCACCCGTCACCCAGGTGCGCGACGACATCTACCTGATCGACGTGCTCGCCCGCGCCACCGACGAGCAGCGGGTCTCGCTCACCACCCTGCCCACCCTGCAGGTGCCGCTGCCGGGCGGGCGCACGGTCCCGCTCGGCCAGTTCGCGAGCTTCGAGTTCGCGCAGGACTTCCCGCTGCTCTGGCGTCGCGACCGGGTGCCCACGCTTACCGTGCAGGCCGACGTGGTGCCGGGCGTGCTGCCCGCGACCGCCGTCGACGGGCTCGCGGACAGCATCGAGGAGTTCCGCCGGGGCCTGCCGCGGGGCTACAGCGTCGAGACCGGCGGCACGGTCGAGGAGAGCGCCGCCTCGCAGGCCTCGGTGGTCGCGGTGGTGCCGGCGATGCTGCTGATCATGTTCACCGTGCTGATGTTCGAGGTGAAGAGTTTCCGGCGGCTGTGCATCGTCCTGTCGGTCGGTCCGCTCGGGCTGATCGGCGTGGTCGCGGCGTTGCTGGTCTTCGGCCGCCCGCTCGGTTTCGTGGCACTTCTGGGCTGCCTGGCGCTCCTGGGCATGATCACCAAGAACGCGGTCATCCTGGTCGGCCAGATCGAGGCCGAGCGGGCCGCGGGCCGGAGCGTGTTCGACGCCGCGCTGGAGGCGGGCGCCACGCGCTTCCGCCCGATCATGCTGACTGCGCTGTCGACCGTGTTCGGCATGATCCCGATCGCCCCCACCGTGTTCTGGGGGCCGATGGCGTTCGCGATCATGGGCGGCCTGCTCGCCGGCACGCTGCTGACGCTGGTTTTCCTGCCGGCCCTCTATGTCGCGGTCTATGGTGCCCGCACCGCGCCGGAGCCGGGCCTGGCCGTGGCGCCGACGAACTGATGGGGAGAGCACGAGTGCGCCGACATCCACCCAGACGCTTGCTGCCCTGGGCAGCGACCGCAGCACTGGCGGCGCTGGCCGCGGGGCCGGCCTGGGCGCAGTCGGACCCGGTCGACGAGATCACCGGGCCCGACTACTCGATCGAGGAGATCGCGTTCATCGCCGCCGACACCGACGGCGACGGCGTCATCACCGAGGCCGAGATGGCGCGCGACGCCGCCCGCGGCTTCGCCACCCTCGACAAGGACGGCAGCGGCACGCTCACGCCCGAGGAGCTCGGCCCGCACGACCCGGCCCTGTTCGAGCGCGTCGACACCGACGGCGACGGCGTGTTGAGCTTCGACGAGGTCATGGCGAACAAGCTGCGCGCGCTGAAGGCGGGCGACACCGACGGCGACGGTGGCCTGTCCTTCGACGAGATGGTGACCATCGTCGAGAAAGAGACCGGAGGTGCGTCATGATCAGGCTCACGACGCCCCTTCTGGGCATCGTCCTGCTCGCCTTGGCGGGCTGCGCGGACGGCGGCGGCGCCGGCTCCGCTGGCGTGGGCACGGTGGCGGGCGCCGCGGCCGGCGCCGGGGCCGGCCGGCTCCTGTTCGGCAACAACGCCACCGGCATGCTGATCGGCGGTGCGGTCGGCGGGCTCGCCGGCAACATGACGCTCGACCGCCAGGCCGAGGAGCGCAAGCGCCAGCAGGCGGTCCAGGACCGCCAGGTCCAGCAGCAGATGCAGCTCGACTTCCAGCGTCAGCAGGCCCTGCAGCAGGAGCAGACCCGGATCCAGATCGAGGAGCAGCGCCTGTTCAACGAATGGCGGCGCCAGCAGGGCGTGTGAGGCGCGCCGGGATCGCCCGCGCCGCGCTGCTCGCCGTCCTCTGGCTGGCGCTGTTCGGGCCCGATCCGGTGGCACTCGCGGTCGGGGTCGTAGCCGCCGCGGCCGCCGCCTGGGCGAGCCTCCGGCTGCTGCCGCCGGGTGCCGCACGGCTGAGCCTGTCCCGCCTCGTGGGCCTGGCCGCGAGCTTTCTCGGCCAGTCGGTCGTGGCCGGCGTCGACGTCGCCGGCCGCGCGCTCGATCCGCGGCTGCCGCTGCGCCCGGGCTTCGTGCGGCACCGGCTGGGCCTGGCGCCCGGGCCGTTCCGGAGCGGCTTTCTCGCCCTGTCCAGCCTGCTGCCCGGCACCCTGCCGGCACAAGCGGACCCGGACGGCGCGGTGCTGTTCCACTGCCTCGACACCCGCCAGCCGGTGGCCGAGCAGCTCGCGCGGGCCGAGGCCCGCTTCGCCGGCGTCCGGCGCCGTGGCTGAGTTCCTCCTCGCCGCGGCCGCGCTCGTGCTGCTGACCGTGGCGGTGGGCCTCCTGCGCCTGCTGCGCGGCCCCACCGACACCGACCGGATCATGGCGGTGCAGCTCCTCGGCACCGGTGTCGTCGCGGTGCTGCTCCTGGTCGCGGCCGCGCTCGACGCGCCGGCCGTGATCGACGTCGCTTTGGTGCTGGCGCTGCTCGCGCCCTTCCTCGCGGCCGCGTTCGCGGCCGGCGGTGCTGCCGCCGACCGCCCGTGAGCACGGCCGCCGATCTGCTCACCGTCGTGGCGGTCGCGCTCGGCGGCCTGTTCTTCCTCGCCGGCACCGTCGGGCTCCTGCGCTTCCCCGATCCGCTCGGCCGGCTCCATGCGCTGACCAAGGCCGACAATCTCGGCCTCGGCCTGGTCGTGCTCGGCCTGATCCCCCAGGCCGACGGGCTGCTCGCCGCCCTGAAGCTGGTCGCGGTCTGGCTGCTCGTGCTCCTCGCCGGGGCCGCGGCCACGCAGCTCCTCGCCGGCGTCGCGCGCCGCTCCGGGCCGCCGTCTTGACCGCAGCGTTCGTCCTCGACCTGCTGCTCGCGGTCATGATCCTCGCCTGCGCCGCCTGGACGCTACTCGCCCGGACGACCTTGGTCGCGGTCCTGGCCTTCGCCGCCTTCGGCGTGCTGCTGGCACTCGCCTGGGTCCGCCTGGGTGCAGTCGACGTCGCCCTGACCGAGGCCCC
>JBFWWD010000335.1:0-5538 GCA_050246385.1 Geminicoccaceae bacterium | reverse complement strand
TGCCGAAGAGCTGGGGCCTCAGCTTCATGATCAACGACGAGCCGGCGCCGACCGGCAGGCCGGCGGGAAGTCTCGCCTGGGCGGGAATCCAGAACACCTTCTTCTGGATCGACCCGACCAACGGGATCGGCGGCGTCCACATGGTCCAGATCCTGCCGTTCGTGGACAAGAAGGCGCTGGCGCACTTCTACGATTTCGAAACCGCGGTCTACCACGCGGTCAGCTGAACTGTCGTCTCCGCAGCGGTGCCATTCGATGGCACCGCTCGCGTTGATTGAAGGTCGGAATACGGATTTCGACAGTACTGTCTCACGTCCCGCCAGATATTGAGAAGCTCAGGGCATGACAGCCATGTCGATTTGTGCCGTTCACAGCTAGTCATATTCTGAATACGAAACTCATGATTTCGGTCGTGATCTGGCGGACCGCGGGCGCCGAAAGCTCGTTGGCGGTCACTGCGGCCGACGTCGCGACAGCAAACGATCAGGGGGTGATGTCCATGCAGATGACCGGCAGGCCAATCCTGGCCGCTGCGCTGACCCTCGGCTTGATGTCCAGCATCAGCACGCTGAGCCTGGCTCAGGAGTCGGCGCACCCGACCGACCGGGGCGACATGGTGCTCAGCGAGCACGGCTATTTCTTCGCCGGTGGTCAGTACAAGGCTGGCGAAGCGGGCGACGTCATGGACGGCGCCATGTATGTCGAGCACTTCAAGCCGAAGGAGACCACGCACCCCTATCCGGTGGTGATGATCCATGGCGGCGGCCAGACCGGCACGAACTTCACCGGCACCCCGGACGGACGGCGCGGCTGGGCGCACGACTTCCTGCGTGCCGGGTACGAGGTCTATGTCGTCGACCAGCCCGCGCGAGCTCGCTCCGGCCAGTTCCAGGATTCCTATGGCGACGTCACGCGCAACGCCACCACTCGGATCGAGCAGCGCTTCACCGCTCCCCAGGACTTCAAGCTCTGGCCCCAGGCGGAGCATCACACGCAGTGGCCGGGCAGCGGCCGCAAAGGGGACCCGGTCTTTGACCAGTTCTACGCATCGCAGGTGCCGAGCCTGAGCAATGGTGATCTGATCGAGGAGCTGAACCAAGCCGCTGGCGCGGCACTGCTCGACCGGATCGGGCCCGCGATCGTGCTGGTCCACAGCCAGTCCGGCCCGTTCGGCTGGCTCATCGCCGACGCGCGGCCACAGCTCGTCAAAGGCATCGTCAGCATCGAGCCTAGCGGCCCCCCGTTCCGCGACCTCGAGTTCAAGGGCGCCCCCGACTGGTTCAGCTATGGCGAGAAGCCGATCCGCGCCTGGGGAGTGGCCCGCATCCCGCTGACCTATGACCCGCCGGTGTCCGATCCCGCGGAGCTCGACACCGTCCTCGAGGGCAAGCCCGACGGCGACGGTCTGGCACCCTGCTATGTCCAGGCCGAGCCGGCTCGCAAGCTGCCGAATCTGGCGGGCATTCCGATCATCATCGTCGTCTCCGACGCCTCCTATCACGCGGCCTATGACCACTGCACCGCCAAGTACCTGGCGCAGGCCGGGGTGGAGTCGGACTTCGTCAGCCTGCCCAGCAAGGGCATCACCGGCAACGGCCACATGATGATGATCGAGAAGAACAATCATCAGGTGGCGGATCTGCTGATCGAATGGCTGGAAGGGCGGCAACTCTGATGCGATCCAACATCCTTCTGTCACTATGCTCGCTCGCCGCCCTGACCGTGCTTGCCGGAGAGGTCAGCGCGGCCGGAGAGCCGCTGACGCTCGCCAGCCAGGGCGGGCGCCCGTTCGCCGGGACCACCCGGGTCACGCCGGATCAGGGCTCGATCCACTGCGACCACGGCTATGTCGAGTGGCAGATCCCGGTCGATGCCAAGACGGTCCCGCTGCTGATGGTCCATGCCAGCAGCACCAAGACCTGGCAGACCACCTTCGACGGCCGGGAAGGGTTCCAGGACATTTTCCTGCGCCGCGGCTTTCCGGTGTACCTGACCGATCTGCCGCGCACCGGCCGTGCCGGCCAGGGCTGCCAGCCGACGGCTTATGAGCCCCGGCTCAACAACGACCAGGCATCGTTCACCTCCTGGCGGCTTGGCACTTGGCTGCCCGGCGAGGAGAAGCCGACCTTCTACCCCGGCGTGCAGTTCCCCGCCGACGATCCCGAGGCGCTGGATGAGTTTCTGCGCATCCAGTATCCGGAGTTCAACGCGCCGGAGAACGAGCAGGTCGAGACCGACGCCTTGGCGGTCCTGCTCGGCGAGATCGGCCCGGCGGTCGTGCTGACGCACTCCTCCACGGGCATCCGGGGCTGGATCACCGGCACCAAGAGCGACCAGGTGGCGGCGATCGTCTCCTACGAGCCGGGTGCCGTGGTCTTCCCCGAAGGCGAGGTGCCGGCCCAGCTCGACCGGGCCAATGGGACCAAGGTCGACGCCGGTGCGGTGATCCCGGTGGCCGAGTTCGAGAAGCTGACCCGGTTCCCGATCCAGATCGTCTGGGGCGACTATGTGCCCAGCGAGATGGACCCCGCCAATGTCGGGCCGCGCCTCACGCTCGACAATCGTCGCCTCAACCTCATCCGCTCGCAGCTCTTCGTCGACGCGATCAATCGCCATGGCGGCAAGGCCGCGCTGCTCGACCTGCCCAAGGCCGGCGTCACCGGCAACACCCACTTTCCGATGCTGGACCTCAACAACGTCCAGGTCGCCGATCTGTTGTCGCAGTTCCTGAAGGAGAGCAGCCTGGACCGGTAGCCGATCTCCGATGATGGCCATGGTGGCATTGGCGTGCCGCCATGGCCATCTCCATGCTCCCGGCACTGATGGTGCGTGAGGAGCTCGCTATTGCGCGACCGCGGCGGTTTGGCTATAGACCCCCGGCTTCCGTCGCCGCGGCGCGCGCGACGGCTTTTGGAGTTTCCCTGGCATGCCGAAGATGAAGTCGAAGCGGAGCGCCGCGAAGCGTTTCTCGTTCACCGGGACCGGCAAGGTGAAGCGGTCGGCCGCGTATCACCGCCACATGATGACCGGCAAGCCGACCCAGGCCAAGGTCGGCCAGCGGCGGCCCCGCTATCTCGAGCCCGGCGACGCCGCGCTCGTGAAGCTGATGCTGCCCTACGGCGGCTGACCGGGCGGCAAGATAAGAACGAGGATCGATCGACATGGCTCGAGTGAAGCGCGGCGTGACCAGCCACGCCCGGCACAAGAAGGTGCTGGAGCAGGTCAAGGGACAGCGTGGTCGCCGCAGCACCACCATCCGCACGGCCATCGCGGCCATGCACAAGGCGCATCAGTACGCCTATCGCGACCGGCGGGTGCGCAAGCGCGAGTTCCGCGCGCTGTGGATCCAGCGGATCAACGCGATCGTGCGCGAGCACGGGCTGACCTACGGCCGATTCATGCACGGGCTGAAGCTCGCTGGCATCGGCCTCGACCGCAAGGTGCTGGCCGACATCGCCGTGCATGACGGCGCGGCGTTCGCGGGCTTCGTCAAGCAGGCCGAGGCCGCTCTGCAGGCATGACCGGGCGGCGCCCATGGGCGCCGTTGTCCGGACCAGCGAAGAGGGGCCGTGCGGCCCCTTTTTGTTGTCCGTGAGCAAGGGGCGAGGGGACGGATGGACGTCGCGCTCGACGATCTCCGCAACGACATCATGGGCCGTGTTGCCGGGGCCGGCGATCTCGCCGCCTTGGACGAGGTGCGCGTCGCCGCGTTGGGCAAGAAGGGCAGCGTCACCGAGCTCGTGAAGCGGCTCGGCGGGTTGCCGCCCGAGCGGCGGCGCGAGGCCGGCCAGGCGTTCAACGCGCTCAAGCAGGAGGTCGAGGTCGCCCTCGCGGCCCGCCGCACGCTCCTGGCCGAGCGGGCGCTCGACGCCCGCTTGGAAGCCGAGCGGATCGACATCAGCCTGCCTGCCCGCCCGCGCGCCGAGGGCCGCGTCCACCCCGTCAGCCAGGCGGCGGAGGAGATCGTCGCGATCTTCGCCGACATGGGCTTCGCCGTCGCCGAAGGGCCGGACGTGGAGGACGACTGGCACAATTTCGAGGCGCTCAACATTCCGCCCGAGCATCCCGCCCGGCAGATGTTCGACACCTTCTATCTGGAGGCGGAGCAGGACGGCCGGCCGCTCCTGCTGCGCACGCACACGAGCCCGGTGCAGATCCGCACCATGCGCGCCGGCAAGCCGCCGTTCCGGATCATCGCGCCCGGCCGCACCTATCGCCGCGACAGCGACGCCACCCACACGCCGATGTTCCACCAGGTCGAGGGGCTGCTGATCGACCGGCGCACCCACATGGGCCACCTCAAGGGCTGCCTGATCGACTTCGTGCGCGCCTATTTCGAGCGCGACGACGTGCCGGTCCGCTTCCGCCCGAGCTACTTCCCGTTCACCGAGCCCTCGGCCGAGGTCGACATCGGCTGCCGGCGCACCAAGGACGAGCTGATCGTCGGCGAGGGCGGCGACTGGCTGGAGATCCTCGGCTGTGGCATGGTCCATCCCAAGGTGCTGCAGGCGGTCGGGCTCGATCCCGAGGAGTGGCAGGGCTTCGCCTTCGGCATGGGCATCGACCGCGTCGCGATGCTGAAATACGGCATTCCCGACCTGCGCACCTTCTTCGAGGCCGATCTGCGCTGGCTGCGCCACTACGGCTTCCTGCCGCTCGACGTGCCGACGACCTATGGCGGGCTTTCGCGATGAAGTTCACGCTGCCCTGGCTCGAGGAGCATCTGGAGACCGACGCTTCGCTCGACGCGATCTGCGAGCGGCTGACCATGCTCGGCCTCGAGGTCGAGTGCGTCAGCGACCCGGGCGCCGATCTCGCCGCCTTCAGCGTCGCCTATGTCCGGGAGGCGCGTCAGCACCCGAACGCCGACCGGCTGCGCCTGTGCACGGTCGAGACCAGGCACGGCGTGTTCGAGGTGGTCTGCGGCGCCCCCAATGCCCGCACCGGCATGAAGGCCGTGTTCGCACCCGAGGGCTCGGTGATCCCGGTCTCAGGCGAGGTGCTGAAGAAGGCCACGATCCGCGGCGTCGCCAGCGTCGGCATGCTGTGCTCGATGCGCGAGCTCAAGCTCGGCGAGGAGCATGACGGCATCATCGAGCTGCCCGCCGAGGCCGAGGTCGGCAGTCCTGCCGCCCGGGTGCTCGGCCTCGAGGGCCCGGTGATCGAGATCAAGCTCACGCCCGACCGCAGCGACTGCTTCGGCGTGTCGGGAATCGCCCGCGACCTCGCGGCCGCCGGCCTCGGTCGGCTCCGCTCGCGCGACTTCACGCCGGTGCCGGGCCAGGGCGCGCCCGGGCCGGCGATCCGGCTCGACTTCCCGGCAGGCGACGAGAAGGCCTGCCCGCTGTTCGTCGGCCGCATCATCCGTGGCGTGCGCAACGGGCCGAGCCCGGCCTGGCTGCGCAACCGGCTCAAGGCGATCGGCCTGCGCCCGATCTCGGCCCTGGTCGACGTCACCAACTATCTGACCTTCGACCTCTGCCGGCCGCTGCACGTGTTCGATGCCGCCGGGCTCGACGGCGATCTGGAGCTGCGTTT
>JBFWWD010000334.1:0-5591 GCA_050246385.1 Geminicoccaceae bacterium | reverse complement strand
GCGATCTGCCGCGTCGTGGTGCCGGCGAAGCCACGCCGCGCGAACAGCGGCTTGGCCGCCTCGACGATCACGACCCGACGCTCCTCGGCCGGCAGACGCATCCTTCCCATGGGCGCGGATTTAGCGACGGGGAAGCCGGTTTGCAATGGTAAGTGAGTGCTTGCTTACTCCGGCGTGGCGGGCTGCAGCCGGGTCGCGACCTTTATAGGCCAATGCAGAGCACATTGTCGAAGTGATAGGATAGCGTGGCGGCTACTGTAGGATAGCAAGAACATTCGATGATCTCACCACGTCCTACTCGGAGGTTCGCCCAGATGGCCATCTTTCAAGTGCAGATAGCATACACCGACGGATGGCGTTGCGAGACCCACCGCGTTACCGCGCAGTCGGTCGGCGAGGCGTGTCGAAGTGCCATTTCGCGGGCGGGTACCGCGCCCCAAAGTTGGACAAGCTGTGAGCCAGGAGAAGCACTAGTAGATCGGGTTGTCGAGGCGACGGGAGATCACTGGATCGAGCGAGGGGTTCCAGCAGCGTACCGAGAGGATGCTGCGTTCAGTCGGCTCATGCGCCAACGTGATGAACTTGCAAATGCACTGCGGCAGTTTGTTGAAAACCAGGAGGAATCGGGCCGCGCTAGGCTAGTCAAGAAGGCGAAAAGTCTATTACGTGATATTCGTCTATGAAGTGGCCTTATTGGGTCTGTACCTCATCGACAATTTGAATCGGCGTGTAGAATGTGCTTAGCTGTGGTCATGTTCCCGGATCGGAGCGGCAAGTTTATGCACAAGGTGTTCTGGTTGAGCGACTACGCCTGGGCTCGGATCGAACCGCTCATGCCAAGCGATCAGTTCGCCTTACACCGACAGGGAATAACGACTGCGGTTCAGTTAAGCTTCTAACGAGTGTCAATCTTGCAACTGTCAGTGACAATGTACAATGGACTGCTATAGCTTATCAATCTCTCCTTCATCAAAATACTTAGAATAGACCACGTAAGATAGTCCGCCTGCTTGCCATTTCGGTCACAGCGCAGTCCTAGAATTCTACGATCTGAGAATTGCGGAGTCCATCAGGATATTGCAAAAGTAGTTCAACTGCAGCATTCTTTAGGTCACTCAGTCCAGTTTGTGCCTTGTCTTTAGCCGTCTTCATTTACGCGTGTCTCGCCAAGGTTCTGACTCTTAGATCAAATAACTTCGCAAAGCTATTTGAGTTCAGTCACCGACTTGTTCCAAATAGCTCTGCTGGAGGTCCTGCGCACTTTTGTCCGTCAGCCCCAGTGCCCCATGCACACCCTCCAGTAGCTTTAGCAGTCGTCCACCTATGGTATGCCTACTCCAACCGTTGGATAAGAACAAGCTCCTGAACTGCATCGAGCGGCAGGTCTCAGTCCTCCGTAATCTTGATATGCCCGGGCTGGCCCGCCACCCGCTCCAGCCAAGTCCTGACGCCCGGATAGCCCGTCAGATCGAACCCGCCCTCGTGGGCGACGTGGGTGTAGGCGTAGAGCGCGATGTCGGCGACCGTGTAGCGGTCGGCGACCAGGAAGGGATGGCCGGCGAGGCGGCGCTCCATGACGCCGAGCGCGGCGTGGCCACCCTGCTCGAGGCGCGGCAGCTCGGCGCGGCGCAGGGTGT
The DNA here is from genome assembly GCA_050246385.1 of Geminicoccaceae bacterium. Taxonomy (GTDB): domain Bacteria; phylum Pseudomonadota; class Alphaproteobacteria; order Geminicoccales; family Geminicoccaceae; genus Benzoatithermus. The sequence continues at coordinate 3,954 of JBFWWD010000334.1, read as the reverse complement.
CGGGCGGCAGCAGGTGGAGGATGTAGCGGGCGACGGCGATGAACGGCTCGTGGCTGTACTGCTCGAAGAACAGCCACTGCAGCACCTGAGCGCGGCCGAGACGGTCGTCGGGCAGGTAGGGTGTGCCCTCGGCGAGGTAGAACAGGATCGCGTCCGATTCGGACAGCACGGTGCCGTCCTCGAGCTCCAGCGCGGGCACGCGGCCGTTCGGGTTCCTGGCCAGGAACTCGGGCGTGCGGGTCTCGCCCTTCAGGATGTCCAGCTCGACGCGGCGGCAGGGGATGCCGAGCTGGGCCAGCAGCAGCCGGCATTTGTAGCCGTTGCCGGAGGAGAGATAGTCGTAGAGCGTCAGCATCGCGTCCCCTTCAGGCGCCGATCCGCAGCAAGGCACCTTCGTGCTCCAGCAGCCAGCGCTTGCGCTCGATGCCGCCGCCATAGCCGGTGAGCGAGCCGTCCGCACCGATCACCCGGTGGCAGGGCACCACGATGCTGACCGGGTTGGCGCCGTTGGCGTGCCCGACCGCGCGGACCGCCGAGGGCCGGCCGATCGCGGCGGCGAGGTGGCGGTAGCTCCAGGTGGTGCCGGCCGGGATGGTGCGCAGGGCGTCCCAGCACTGGCGCTGGAACGGGGTGCCGCCGGCGTCCACCGGCAGGCGGTCGACCGCATCGAGCCGGCCGGCGAGATAGGCGCGCAGGGCACTCGTCGCTCCGAGCGGATCGGTGGTCGGCACCGGCCGGGTGCTGCCGAAGCGGCGCTCCAGCATCCGCAACGGCCGGTCCTCCGGCTCGTCGAAGTCGACCACGACCAGCCCAGTATCGCTCGCGATCAGGACAATCGGCCCTGCCGGCGAATCCAGGCGGTCGATGGCGAGCCGGGTCACGGGCGCTCCCAGCTCCCGTTGGCGGCGGCACGGAACACGGCGTCGATCACCTGCATGTTGGCGAGGCTGTTCTCGAGCGGCACGGGCTGCGGGGTCCCATCCTGGACCGCGGCGGCGAAGGCGTCGCCCATCACGCCATACTGGTCGCAGACCGGGACCTCGATGGTCTCGACCGCCACGTCGCCGAGGCCAGGCCCCTCGAAGATGCTGAGGCGGCAGGGGACGTCGTTGGGGGCGTTGAACGGCACCTCGACCACCAGCCGGCCCTGGTCGCCGAAGAACTGCATGGTCTGCCGCGGCACGAGCTGGGTGCCGTACTGGAAACCGCACTGGACCGAGCCGTAGTCGAGCATGACCGCACCCAGCCGGTCGATGCCGCTCTGCGGGTCGCGCTCGATGATCGCCGCGACGCGCGCGGGCTCGAGCCCGGTCACGAAGCGCGAGGTGGTGATCGGGTAGCAGCCGATGTCGAGCAGCCCGCCGCCGCCCCATTCGGCGACGTTGCGGACGTTGGTCGGGTCGAGCAGGTGGTAGCTGAAGAAGCCCTGGATCGCCTTGAGCCCGCCGAGCCGCCCGCCCTGCACCAGCTCGCGCGTGCGCAGCCATTGCGGGTGCGTGCGCACCATGAAGGCTTCCTGGATCACGACGCCGGTGCGGTCGCGGGCGGCGATCAGCTGCTCGCACTCGGCGGCGTCGAGCCCGATCGGCTTCTCGCACAGCACGTGCTTGCCGGCCTCGGCGGCCTTGATCGTCCAGGGCAGGTGCAGGTGATTGGGCAGGGGATTGTAGATCGCGTCGATGTCCGGATCGGCCAGCAGCGCCTCGTAGCTGCCGTGGCTCCTGGCGATGCCGAGCTGGCCCGCCACCTCGGCGGCACGGCCGGCGTCGCGCGAGGCCAGCGCCACCACCTCGCACCGCTCCGACCGCATCAGCGGCGGGATGACCTTCTCGCGCGCGATCTTGGCCGCCCCGAGCACCCCGAACCTGAGCTTCGCCATGTTCCCCTCCCTCTGCTCCGACGCGGGCGGAGGATCGGGAGGCGAGCGGCGCATGTCAAATACGCAGGTAGCGGCTCTTCAGAACGTGGCCGGAGCCTCGGGGCCCAAGGTCTCGTGGCGACGCCGGTACTCGGCCGGCGTGACCCCGACGCGACGCCGGAAGGCACGGCGGAACGTATCGACATCGCCGAAGCCGCAGGCGGCGGCGACCTGCTTGGGCCGCTCGCCGGCCTCGAGCTTCTGCCGCGCGGTCTCGACGCGCACGGTCTCGACCCATTCGGCCGGCGTCACCCCGATCTCCTGCCGAAACAGGCGCACGAAATGGCGCGGGCTGAGGCCCGCCCGTGCCGCGAGCGCCGCCGAGCCGGCATCCGAGGCCGGGTTTGCGATCACCCGGCGCTGGATCTCCTGCAGGACGGAGCGGCCGATGGGGCTGGCGGCACCGCGACGACTGAACTGAAGCTGGCCGCCGGGACGCCTGAAGAACATGATCAGCTGGGAGGCCACTCGCTTTGCCACCTCGCGGCCGAGATCCTCCTCGACCAGTGCCAGCGCCAGATCGAGGCCCGCCGTCACGCCCGCGGCGGTGCGGACGCGGTCGTCGCGGACATGCAGCGCGTCGATCTCAAGGTGTACCGCCGGAAACCGGCGTGCGAGCTGCTCGGCGACTGCCCAGTGGGTGGTGATCCGCCGCCCGTCCAGAAGACCGGTCGCAGCCAGCACCAGAGCACCGCTGCAGACCGAGCCGAACCGGCGGCTTCGCGGCGCGGACCGGCGTAGCCAGTCGAGCAGAGCGGGATCGTCGGGTGCGTCGACGAGGCGGGGTGCGCCCGCGACAAGCAGGGTATCGAAGACGAGGGGAGTGTCGTAGGCGAGGATCATGTCGGGCAGGATGCGCAGGCCGGAAGAGCTCATGATCGGCCCCCCGACCGTCGCAACGACGCTCGGGAGGTAGGCCCGGAGGCCGGATTGAACGTTCGCTTCCGCGAAGACGTCGAGTGGCCCCGCGACGTCCAGCATCTGCACGCTGGGCAAGGCGAGTATGCCGATCGTCCTAGAGCGTGAACCGTGTCTCATGGTCGGGTGAAATGTCCACATTCGTCGTTACACGACCATCGAGGACATGGCTGGAGGCTTCTAGCCTGGGGACACCAAGCGACGAGGTACCCATGGCTACAAGCACAGTCATCAAGATTCCCGACAGCAAGCTGGCCCGAGAGGTGACGGCGCTCATCCGAGATACCGAGTCCGAGCTGCTCTTCAACCATTCGAGCCGAGTCTATCTGTTCGGCGCGCTGGCCGGCGAGCATCGGGATCTGAAGTTCGACCCCGAATTGCTCTATACCGGAGCCATGTTCCACGACATCGGCCTGACCAAAGCCTACAGCAGCCGGGACGAGCGTTTCGAGGTGGATGGCGCCAACGCGGCGCGGGACTTCCTGAAGCAACATGGGATCGCGCAGGCGGACATGGACACGGTGTGGGCGGCAATCGCTTTGCACACCACGCCCGGCATCCCCAGGCACATGCACCCCGTGGTGGCGCTGGTGACGGCTGGCGTCGAAATGGACGTCCTCGGCCTGTCCTATGGCGACTTTTCGAACACCGAGCGCGAGGCGATCGTACGGGCCTTCCCAAGGTCGCCGAACTTCAAGGAGGAGATCATCCAAGCCTTCTACGACGGCATCAAGCACAAGCCGGAAACCACGTTCGGCAACGTCAAGGCCGATGTGCTGGCTGACAAGGACCCGCACTTCCATCGCGGGAACTTCTGCAGCGTCATCCGTGGCTCGCGCTGGGGTTCCTGACCGAAGGCGGCCTTTGCCGGCCACGGCTACGACAGGTCCAGGGATCCGCTTCATCTTGCCTTCTTCAGCGGCTATGCCACCTGGACCTGTCTCGTCTCGCCATGGATCTTCTCGGAGCTCGATTTCGAGGCGTGGGAGATCGAGCCCATGACCAGGAGGGGCGAGGCTTGGCGCAGCCTCCATGTTCGTTTCCCGGCCGCTTCGTCCCGCACCAACGGGAGCAGACGTTCCGCACCGGGCCCGCATCCGCAACAGATCGGAAGAGCG
>JBFWWD010000333.1:0-5597 GCA_050246385.1 Geminicoccaceae bacterium | reverse complement strand
CGCGTAGGGCGACCGGATGATTCGTCGGCGGGGCCGGCTCGCGGTCAGGGCCGGCGTGCCGACCGGACAGCCCGCGCCGACGATATCCTGAGCGAAAACCGGCCGTTCACTGCCGGTCACGAGGCTCGGATCGCTTGGATGGGAGAGGTAGCGGCAAATCACCCACATGCCGTCTCGCGGATTGTCCACGATCTCGGCAGTGGCGCCATCCGACAGGATGACGCGTATGCCCGGCTCGAGTTCGAGCAGATTGATCGACTTGGAATCGGACATCGTCAGTTCGTGCTCTCGTTCCGGACCTAGCGGCTCTTGTAGTCCATCACGACACCGGCCTTCTTGGCCACCTCGCTCCAGCGGGCGAACTCGGCATCGCTCTTCTTCTTGAATTCGCGCGCATCCAGCGTGCGGACAGTATAGCCCGCCGCTTCGAGTTTGGTCCGGTACTCCGGCTCCTCCAACACCTGGATGACGTCGCGACTCACCTTGTCGATGATGGCCGGCGGCGTATCGGGCAAGGCATGCAGGCTGAGCCAGCTGCCGACATCGAAATCGCTGATGCCGGCTTCCTGTACCGTCGGTACGTCCGGCAGCGCGCGTTGACGGTACGCGGTCGTGACGGCGATCGCCTTGATCCGCCCGGCCTTGATCATCTGCACGAACGGCCCCATGCTGCTCACCCCGGCATCCACCGTATCGGACAGAAGACCGGCCAGCACTTCATTGGGGCCTCGATAAGGGACATGGATCCAGGTGGTGCCGGTCCTCTGCGCGAGCAGCTCGTACGCCAGATGCATGGAGCTGCCGAGATCGTTGGTCCCCATCTTCAGCTCGCCCGGCTTCGCTTTCGCCGCGGCGACCAGTTCCTGGAGATTGCTGGCGGGAAGATCGCCGCGTACGACCAGTATGTTGGCCGACTCGGAGATCTGCGCGATCGGCACGAAGGCCGTCATCGGATCGAGCGGCAGGTTGGTGAAGAGCGCGGAAGGGAGCACATTGAGGCCGAGGCCACCGGCGAGCAGCGTATAGCCGTCGGCGGGCATCCTCGCATAGGCCTGCATGCCGATCATTCCGCTCGCGCCGGGACGATTCTCGACGATGACGCCATGCTCGTACTTCTTTCTCAGGCCGTCGGCGAGGACCCGCGCGACGATGTCCAGCGCGATTCCAGCGGCGGCGGGCACGATGATCCTGATCGGGCGATCCGGATACTTCTCCTGCGCGGAGCCGAGCCGCGCAGTGCCGGACAGGAGGAGCGCGGCGAGCACCTGCCGGCGGCAGGGGGAGAGCACTGTACGGTTCATCATGTGCCTCGCAATGGTGGGTGTCTCAGAAGAAGAAAGCGAGCGCCTTTGCAAGAAGGGTGCTCTGCGCCAGGCGGATCTCCCGGCGTGCGACGCGCCAGCGTCCCTCGGACTTTTTCAACTGATCGAGTCGCTTGCCGGCGAACAGCGCGACTTCGGTATCCAGCCTGTTCTGATAGACCAGGAAACGCGACTCGACCTCGAGCCGTTCGCCGTCCGCGCTGGCGCCGAGAATCCGGACATTGGCCACGATGCGTGAAAAGCGCGAAGCAGGCTCCTCGATCCAGTGCATGCCGGTCTTGAGCTGCGCCACGCGTTTGGCCAATGTGTCGTAGCCCTCGTCGAACCAGGACGTCTGGCCTTCCACGGAATATTCGTTGCCGAGCTGATCACGGCGTACATTGCGAGCCAGCGGCATCAGGTACGTGATCTCCGGATCCAGCAGGGCCAGCCACTCCTCGTAGCGGCGCTCGTCGAGTAGCGCCGCTTCGTAGGAATAGAACTGATCGACCTCCCACCACAGCTCGATCTCCTGCTGCCGACCTCGAAGGTTCGCCTTCGATACATCGATCCCGCTCATCACGCGGCCTGCTCGCGTTGCCTGGCGGCAGGACGCAATTCGGTCCAGCTCAGGCCCTTCATGAACCTGCCCCACTGCCGGTAGAAAGCGCGGGCCCCCTCCTCGGAGAAGTCGGCATGGACTGCATCGTGCAGATGCGGAACCGGCTCGGCGTGGCCGAGACCCATCTGGTAGTTGAAATCCATGGTGCGCGCCATCGTGCCCTGGCAGGCTTCGGTCGCACAGGCCCAGTTTTCCATGTCGTCCGATTCGGCCATGCCCGCCGGACCGTGATAGCTCAGGTTGTAGTGATGAGTCATCTTCTTGACGACTTCGGGCGCATCACGGTCGACCAGGTAGATGCGCCAGATCTCGGTTTCAGTCGGGCTGATCGGATGAAACAGGCCGATCGAGCGAGGCTGAAGGGCATGAAAGGACATGTTGGGGAAGATCGTGGATGTCGCGTGCGGCGTTGCCCGCATGCGGTTGCCCAGATTGCGCACCCGGTCCTCGTAGATCTGGCGGAAATAGTCTTCGAGCACCGGGACACCCCGGTACTGCGGGATGTAGTCGTACTCCTCGAAATGCGGGAGCCGCGCGATGGTGCCGTGGCCGAGGTCGGGAAAGGCGATGCACATGCGCTTCGTGGTCAGGTCGCGGCGACCCTTGCCCGGGCTCGGCCCCACTCCGACGAGATCGGCGGAGCGGTGGCTGATGTCATGGTGCTTGTCGCCGATGAAATTCTCAGGAGGGAACTTCCAGTTGCAGCGAGCGCGCCATTTCTGGATGCCGCCGATCACCTCGGAACCGCCGTCACGCCCGTCCCGGTGATCGAGCAGGGAATCGAGGTAGATGCGCATGCCGCCGAGGTAGTCGAGAAAAGGCGGCGCATCGGGGTCCCAGGTCGCCCAGATCGAGCCCTTGTAGTTGTAGACGTGCGCGACTCGCTTCAGTCCCCATGCTTTCTTGTCCAGCTCGCCCTTGTAGTAGCTGTCGAAGCCGGGAACGCCGACCAGGCCTCCCGGCGTCTCGACCAGATTGCCGTCGGTCGAAAAGCTCCAGCCGTGATAGGGACAGGAAAACGCGCGGTTGTTGCCGCTGTCGTATCGACACAGCTTCATGCCGCGGTGCGCGCAGCTATTGAGCAGCACATGAATACGATTCTGCCGATCGCGGGTCAGGATCACCGACTCCGTGCCCATCCGCGACACGAAATAGTCGTCCGGTTTCGGTATCAGGCTTTCATGGCCGACCATCAGCCAGGCGCGTGCGAAGATGTGCGTGAGCTCCTGGCGGAACAACTCGTCGCTCGCGAAGATCTCACGGCTGACGACGCCATGGTCGGCGTGTACCAACTCATCGATGGATCGCATCCGATCGCTCCTTTCTGTCGCCGGACGTGCAGTGCGTTGTCGGTGGTCCGGCCGCAGCGGCCGGACTGCCGCGCTACCGAGGATCGGCTCCCGAATCGAGGCTCGCTCGTCTGATTATCATATTAATTACACTACTAGGCAACGGTTTCATGAGAGGTCGTTGAGCCGGGCCTGCTGGATCTTTGTAGTACGATCGAACCGTATAGCAGGCATCGCATGGCGCATGGAACCGGCATCCTGACACGGCCTGAAACCAGCAATCTGACCGATCGGGTGACGGCGATGCTCTGCGAGCAGATCACCGGTGGCGGGTTCAGCCCTGGCGATGTGCTGCCAGCCGAAAATCTGATCGCGCAGCGCCTCGGCGTCTCGCGCACCGTGCTGCGAGAGGCGATCTCACGGCTGAAGGTGAACGGGCTCGTCGCCAGCAAGCAAGGCCGGGGGCTGGTGGTGCTCGACAACCGCCGGCCTTCGGTGCTGCGCCTGCATTCGGCGAGCGATCAGGTACAACCGCAACCTGCTCGCATCGCGATCGCGTTCGGCCAGGACCGCGCGCGGTGGGCAGGCGCAGAAGGAGCATGAAGCGATCTACGAAGCCATCAGGAATGCCGACCCGGAGCAGGCTCGCTTGGCCGCTCGCACGCACGTGGAGAATACCGGCGTCCGCCTGCGCAGCACCAGCGGCCTGCTCAAGCCCGTCGGGCGGGTCGGCCGTCTTCAGCCGGTTGCGGACGGAGGCTCGAGCGGCGGTCGGATCCGGTAGCTGCTGCTGCCCTGCTGGGCACCCGCTGCATGGCGGGCAAGGGCCCGGTCAGCGATTCTGCTTGACGCGATGGATGGCGCAGAGCTTGTTGCCGTCGGGATCGCGCACATAGGCCAGGTGCAGCGCCCCCAGACTGCCCTCGCGCAGACCCGGCGGATCTTCGATCGATGTGCCGCCGTGCGCAAGGGCGGTGTCGTGAAACGCTCGCACCTGCTCGGGCGAGCTGCATTTGAAGCCGATGGTGCCGCCGTTCGCAAAGGTCGCCGCTTCGCTGTTGATCGGCTCCGTGATGCAGAACGTGTTTCCGTCATGCCGGTAGAAGAGCCGGGTGTGGCCGGAATTCGTCTTGTTGAGCATCGGCTCGCCGGCTCCGAGCGTTCCGAGCACTGCGTCGTAGAAGCGCTTCGAGCGCTCGATGTCGTTAGAACCGACCATCACGTGACTGAACATGCCTTCTCTCCTCTGTATCCGGCGCAGTGAGGATACCCGATTCGATCGTTTCCGAGGCAAGGCGGCGAAGTCAGGCAACCTTGCGCTGTTCGGTTGCCAGACGAACAGCCAAGCCCGCAAGCACCGTCCCCATGATGTACCTCTGGGCGGCTAGCCAACGAGGGCTGCCAGCGAACCATAGAGCCAATCTGGCAGCAGATAGCGCGATGCACAGGTTGACCGCAAAACTGATGACAATCTGCGTGAGTCCCAACTGAATACTCTGGGCGAATATCGAACCGTGCGCCGGCGAGACGAACTGGGGAAAAATCGACAGGTAGAAGACAGCGATCTTGGGATTCAGAAGATTGGTGATGAAACCCATCAGAAACAGCTTTCCCGGCGGATCGATCGGAAGATCGCGTGCCTCGAACGGAGACCGGGCACCCGGCCTGACGGCTTGCCACGCCAGGTAGAGCAGATAGGCCGCTCCGGCCCACTTGAGCGCTTCGTAGGCGAACGGAACGGCCATGAAGAGCGTCGTCAAGCCGATGGCCGCGGCCAGCATATGTACGAGAAATCCGGCGATGACACCGAACAGTGACAGCACCCCGGCCCGCCTGCCCTGACAGATGGACCGGGAGATCAGGTAGATCATATTCGGGCCCGGCGTCAGAACCATCAGCAAGGCCGCGCCGCCAAACAGGAACAAGTCGCTCAAGGGGATCATGGTTGTATTTCCGTGGGCCGGGTCGCGAGGATCTTACCGGACGAGGGTGCAGCGAGGGCCGTCCCGGTTGCCTTCAGGCGTTACCGCCCAGCGTAGAGGGCGGGAAGAATGTTTTCGAGCGATCCCCCCTGTTTCGCTGACGCACATAAAATCGCTCCAGCATCCGCAGGAAGTCATCCATCGACTCGGCGGCCTCTGCAGGGTCTCCTGCCCTGACCGCATCATAGATCCGTCGTCGTCGCGGCAGTACGACCTGGTGACTGGGAGCACCGAAATGGCGAGCCATATTGCTATTGAGCTCGATCATGGCGTTCGTGAACACGATGAAGATCGGATTCCGCGTTGCGCTTGCTAGCAGTCGCTGAAACTCGAAGCCCAGTCGCTCGCGCTCTTCGAAGTCATTCGAGCGAGCGGCGCGTTCGCCGTCCTCGACGTTTCGGGC
>JBFWWD010000332.1:0-5608 GCA_050246385.1 Geminicoccaceae bacterium | reverse complement strand
CGCATGGCCGGCGGGCTTACCGCCGCTGGCCGGCAGCTGGAGCAGATCGCGGACGGAGTCGTCGCCGGCAGCGCCGCCTGCCTCGAGCTCGCCGTCGAGCAGACGGCCGTGTCCGGCATCGCGACCGCGGGCTCGCCGATCGGGCCGGCGCACCTCGTCACGAGCGCCGTCGACGGGGAGATTCTGGCACTGGACGGGCGGCCTGCCCTCGCGGTGATGACCGACGAGCTGGGCGACCTGTTCCGCCGGTCGGGGCGACGGTTCGCGCCCGAGCTGTGGGTCTCGGAACGGGCCGGGAGCCACGGCCGCGAGAACCTGCGGATGCGGCGGATCGCCGAGATCGACGAGGCACGCGGTGCGCTGCGGGTGGAAGGTGGCCGGCTGGGCGCAGAGCTTCGCCTGATGCGTCCGGATCCCGCAGGCTCCCTCGCCCGCCTGCGCGATCTCGCCGGCAGCCTCCTCGCGCGCCTGCGCGGGCGGGTGCCGGCCGCCGCGCTCTACTTCGCGTCCCGGCATCGTGGGCACGGCCTGTTCGGCCCGGGCGTCGACGAGGTGGCGATCCTGCGCGGCGAGCTGGGGCCGGTGCCGCTGGTCGGTCTCGTCACCGACGCGGAGATCTTCGACGGTGCGGTCCACGAGGCCGCGGGCGTTCTCGTGCTGATCGGCTAGGTGCAGGATGAGCAGGGAGTATCCCGACCGCCCTGTGGTCGGTGTCGGTGCCATCGTGTGGCGTGGCGAGCGGGTCCTGCTGATCCGCCGTGGCCGGCCGCCGCGCCTGGGCCAGTGGTCGCTGCCCGGCGGCGGGCAGCAGCTCGGCGAGACCCTGGAGGAGGCGATCCGACGCGAGGTGCGTGAGGAGACGGGGCTCGAGCTGGCCGCGGTCGAGTTCCTCACCACCGTCGATCTGATCGAGCGTGACGCCGACGGACGGGTCCGCTTCCACTATACCCTGGTGGACTTCACCGCCGAGGCAGCCGATGGCGAGCCGGTCGCCGGTGACGACGCCGCCGACGCTGCCTGGTTCGAGGCCGATCAGCTGGCCGGGCTCGGCCTGTGGAGCGAGACGCTCCGGGTCGTCGCGGCGGCGCGCGCGCAGAGACGCGCCGCCGCGGGGGCCTGAGCCGCTACTCGGCGATCTCGCCGTTGGCGAGGACGCGGGCGAGGTTGCACAGCGCGTCCTGGTGCTTGCGGTTGTTGATCCCGGCGAAGTTGCGGGCGAGCTCGAGCAGCATCCGCTGCTGCGGCATCAGCTCGCTGGCCTTGGGCTTGCCCTTCCGGTCGGGCTCGACATCCTCGAAGAAGTAGCTGATCTCCACCCCCAGCGCCTGGGCGATCTGGTACAGCCGGCCGGCCGAGATCCGGTTGATGCCGGTCTCGTACTTGTGGGCCTGCTGGTAGGTCACGCCGATCAGCTCGGCCATCTGCTGTTGCGTCAGCCCGAGCATGATCCGGCGCTGGCGGATGCGCAGGCTGACATAATGATCGACATCGAGCGCACGGCTCCGCCCGCCACCCGTCCGCCCGACGGGCTTGTTGCTGTTCGCCAGCTGGTTCACGCGTCGCCACTCCCCGGACCGCCCTGGCGCGCAGCCACGCGATCACCCCCGATCACCCATAATTAGCTAAAATACCGCACAATTTTTGAACTTCCAGCGAATCTAGTATTTCTCATCAACCATAAGGGATATTCCCTAGGCCGATCGCTCGCCTTCGGTTTCACGCAGCGCATCCGGCCACAATACACCGGCGATGGATCGAGCCGAGCGCACCCCGACCAAGGGTAGAGCCGGCGCGTTGTAGGCGGCAAGGTCGTACCGGCCCGGGGTGGCGCTGGGGAACAGGCGGCGCAGCAGCGTGCGCCCGTCCGCGAGCTCGACCAGCGCGTCCCGCCCCACGATCGCATCGGGATCGCCTTCGGGGCCTGCCAGCGCCAGCACGATCTGCCGCGGCCGGAACACCGGCGCCATGCTGTCGTCGAGCACGCGATAGCCGAGCATCTGCTGGTCGCGGAGCCGCACCAGCTCGAGCATCGGCTCCGGCATCGTCTCGAGCAGGCCGGCGCGGCCGATGCGGCCGACGACGGACAGCGCGACCTGGGTGGGGCTGCGGCCAAAATAAAGATATTCCGGGCTGGTCTCCAGAACGAGCGCCAGCTTCTCGACCACCTCGCGCGGCGGCTCGTACTCGTCGCGCTCGTAGGGGCCGATCGCGGTCTGGTGCCGGCCGATGCGTCGGGCGAGCTCGACCTGGCTCATGTCCAGCGCCACGCGCAGCGCCCGCAACCTGCGGCCGAGTGTCAAGCCCGGTGCCACCAGCGACCCCCTCACGCATTTGCAGCCATATGAGCAAAGCTCATCGCTCAGGAGTAAAAATACTAGCAAACCTACTCAATGCTGTCACTGCGCCGCGACGGGCTCGAGCGCGAGCGTGCCCAGTGCGTCGGGCAGGAAATCGCGCTGCTCCATCGACATGGTGAGATAGCGGCCCTCGGCCCACCAGGCGGCCTGGTCGACATAGTGGGGCGACAGCAGGTGCCCCGACTGGCCGGTCGACACGATCCAGCGCGAGCGGTCGGGCCGTGCCAGATCGTAGAGGGCGCGATAGCCGGCGGCGTGAAACGCGGCGAAGGGCAGCTCCGGCCGGGCCGCGGCCGTCGGCGAGGCGACATTGACCGAGGTCGCGTCGCCGCCCACCGTGACCAGTCGGCTGAACCAGCCGCGCAGCGCCGGCACCTGCTCGAAGGGCCGGTGGGCCAGGAGCGCCGGATGGGCCTCGCCCCAGCGCCACGCCCGCCAGTCGGCGCCGTAGCGCTGGGCGAGATCGGCCATGGCCCGATCGAACGCGGCCGCCGCCGTCCCGACACAGGTCTGGTTCTGCGGCGGGTCCCCGAGGCCGCACCAGCCCGTGCCGCGCGTCAGCACCCGTGCGAGGAAGCCCGCCTTGTCGCGAAACTCGGCCCAGGCCGGCCCGAGCACGCCGCCGGCGACCGCCGCTCCGAGCTCGCGGTACCAGGCGGCGAAGAGGATGGGCTCGGGGCGGTCCTGACTCGCGATCCCGTCCCAGGCCGCGAGGGCGGCGAGCGCCGGCCGATGATCCGGCGCCACCGTCTCGGGCCGCGGCAGGAACGGCCGGAACTCGACGGCGAGCCCGGACAGCCGGTCGAGCTGGACGGCGGCGAACCGGTCGATGTCGAAAGGCCCTGCGCCCGCCAGCAGCGCGGCGATCCGCTCGGCCCGGTAGGGCGGCTCCCAGCGCGTCGCGAGCAGATGGGGGTAGTCCGGGCCGACCAGGCGGTTGTTGGCGTTGATCAGCAGGCCGCCGGGCGGGTCGACCGAGCGCGGAAGCTCCGTCGCCGGGATCGTGCCGACCCAATCATACTCACCGGTCCAGCCCGGCACCGGGCGGCGCCCGTCACCGCTGCGCCGGATCGGCACGGCACCCGGGCTGATCATGCCGATCGTTCCGTCCCGCGTGGCGAACGCCATGTTCTGCTGCGCGCCGCGATAGAGCTCGGCCGCCGCGACGAAGCTGCGGGCATCGCCGGAGCGTGCCAGCGCGAAGCCGGATGCGAGCGTCGTGTCGCGATCCTCGTCCTGCAGCTGGGTCCAGGCGAGCGCCAGCGCGCGGTCGGCCCCGGCGACCGCCGCCGCCGCCGGGTTGAGATCCGAGATCACCGGCCCGTGCCTGGTCTCGCGGACCTCCAGCCGCACCGGCTGCGCGCCGCGGACGAGGATGGTCTCCTCGCGCCGGACGAACGGCGCGCTGCCGTCCGGGGTCAGATAGCGGCCCGGATCGGCGGGATCGATCCGCTCGACGAACAGGTCCTGCGTGTCCGAGCCGGTGTTGGTGAAGCCCCAGGCCAGATCGCGGTTGCGGCCCAGCACGACGAAGGGCAGCCCCGGCAGGGTGGCCCCGATCACGGCGAGGCCCGGCGCCTCGAGATGCGCCAGATACCAGTGGCCGGGCAGCTGCAGCGACAGGTGCGGGTCGTTGGCGAGCAGAGGCAGGCCGCTCGCGGTGCGGCTGCCGGCGGCGACCCAGACATTGGAGCCGATCCCAGGTGGAGGGCCCTCGGGTAGCGCCGCGGCGAGCCGGTCCAGCGGAAACCCGGCCAGCTCGGCCAGGGTGATCGGCCCGGCGCGCGGCTCGTCGGGCCAGAGATCGGCGATCTGGTCGGGGCGCAGGCGCGTCGCCAGCCGGGCACGCAGCAGCTCCTCGCGGAAGTTCGAGGACAGGTCGAGCGCCATCAGCTTCGCGAGCCGGACCGAATCCACCGGCCGCCAGGGCGCGGGGCGGTGGCGCAGCAGGAGGAACTCCGGCGGCAGCGCCACCCCATAGCGCGCGATGGCGGCGTTCACGCCGGCGGCATAGGCCTCGAGGAGGGCCAGCGTGGCCGGATCGAGGCCGGCCGTGACCGCCTCGGCCCGCGCCTGCAGGCCGAGCGTGCGCATGAACCGATCGATCGGCAGCGCCGTCTCGCCCAGGACCTCGGCCAGCCGGCCCTGCCCGGCCAGCCGGTCGATCTCCATCTGCCAGAGCCGGTCCTGGCCGTGGGCGAAGCCGAGGGCGAAGTAGGCGTCCTGCTCGCTGGCCGCGGTGACGTGGGGGATCGCATGGGCGTCGCGCACGACCTTGGCCGGACGGGCAAGGCCCGGGGCGACGACCTCGCCGGCGACCTGCGGCAGGGAGGCGCGGGCGAGCCAGACGCCGACGAGCGCCACCAGCACGAGCAGGGTGGCGAGGCCCGCAGCCGTCCAGGCGAGCACCCGCCGCACCGCCATCAGGCCTGCGCGAGCAGACCGTGCCGTGCCAGCTCGGCCCGCAGCGCCGAAGCGTCGGTGAAACGGTGCCCGTGCAGGCCGAGCGCCTGGGCGGCGGCGATGTTCCTGGCCGAATCGTCGATGAACAGGCAGGTCTCCGCCGGCACGCCGATCTCCTCCAGGGTATGGCGGAAGATCGCCGGGTCCGGCTTGATCATGCGCAGCTCGGCCGAGACGAAGATGCGCCGGAAGCGGTCGAGGAAGCCGTAGGCCGGCTCGTGGCGGACGAGGCGGAAGGTCTCCGCCGACCAGTTGGTCAGCGCCCACAAGGGTACGCCGCGGGCGTGCAGCTCCTCGAGCAGGGCGACCGTGTCCGGCATCGGGCCGGCGATCATCTCGAGCCAGCGCGCCTGATAGGCCTCGATCCGCGCCCGCTCGTGCGGGTGTCGGGCGCAGAGCTCCGCCACCGCCTCGGCGAAGCCGCGGCCCGCGTCGAGCGACAGGTTCCAGTCGGGCGAGCAGATCTCGGCGAGGAAACGCTCCATCGCCGCCTCGTCGTCGAACAGGCTGCGATAGAGGTAGCGCGGATTCCAGTCGATCAGGACCCCGCCGAGGTCGAAGATCACGGTGGTCGGTGGTTGCGGCATGGCGTGTCCCTCGCTGGCTCGCGCCGGAAGCTACTGCGTGGCCGGCGCCGCTCAAGCCGTATCTGCGCTGCCCTTCCGGCAGGCCTCGGCGAAGGCGTGGCTGTCGAGCCAGGTGAGGGTCTTGCCGTCGATCTGGGTGCCGTCGAGGGCGCGGCGCAGCAGGTCCAGGTCGAGCGGGCCGCGATAGGGGCCCCAGTGCGG
>JBFWWD010000331.1:0-5611 GCA_050246385.1 Geminicoccaceae bacterium | reverse complement strand
TTGAGCAGGCGGAAGATCGTGCGGCGCTCGGCGAGATCGAGCTGGCGGTAGGCGTGGCGCATGGGGCAACTCCGTCGGGCAAGCCTTTGAAAACCCTACAGAGTCGCACTTCGCGATAGAAACCACCGCCTGACAGAGGTTGGTCGGATAAGGTACGTTATGACAAGCAAACATATCCGACAGAGCGCTGTGGCAGCCATCGCCCGCACCACAGCGTCGCCGGTTCAGCCTTTGGCCATGGTCGGCTCGCGCTGCCAGAAGCGCAGCTCGCGGCAGGCGGTGAGAAACGCCGCCACGTCCTCAGTGCGATCGAGGCGCAGGCAGCCGCCGTCACGCTCGGCGCTGTCCAGCCCGGCCTTGCTCAGCAGCGGCTCGGCCGCGCTGTGATGGCCGATGAACTTGAAGTGCGCGAAGGCGTCGGCGACGAAGTCGCGCGGCGCAGAGTTCCCGGCCAGGAGCGTGGCGCCTTGTGCGGACGGCAGGATCGCCATCGCGTCGAACAGCACCGAGGGGCCGCCATCGATCTTCTCGTCGCCCTCGAGCCAGGTCCCGTCGCTGGCCTCGATCCCGCCGACGTTCGGCGCCACCAGCTTGAGCAGCGCGCCCATGCCTAGGCGCAGCGAGTTCTGGTCGCCCGAGACCGGAATGCCCTGCGCCGTCGTGAGCACGGGCGTGTCCTTGCCGGCGACCTGATGCAGCTCGCCGCCCTGCCCGCGGATCACCTTCTCCTCGCCGATCCGCGCCTTACTGCGCTCACCCAAAACCGGATCTTCCGCCATATTCCGGCTCCCTGTGATCGCCGGCTGCGCGCCGGCAGGTGGCTGGCAGAACCGCCTCGACGCCGGAGGTTGCACCACTCCCGCCGATCCGACCGGGGCTGGTCGTCTGGGCACATTCGCTGCCCAACCGAAAGCGCATCTTGAACTTTTCGTTGATCGCACGAGCTCGGCCAGGATCTCGTCTGTCGGGCGGACGACCTCGATCATCTGGTTGCGCAGGCCGAGGCGGGTCAGCCATGCCCCCGCCCTGCCCTGAGCCCGGCCGCCATTCGCCCTGACCGCCACGCTCCGTGCCGTCCGCTCGCCCGGGCGCTGCCGCGCCGACCGTTGCGCGCGCAGCCAGATCAGCTGGTGACGGTATTTTTCCCGCAGGCCGCGATGGAGCACGAACGGCACGCCGGTCGATCCGGTGGTCTGGAGCCGTTGCGGGCGGCCGGTGCCGACGCCGCGCGCCAGCACCTGCTCGGACGGCAGGTGGCGCAGGTCCGCCTTGCCGGAGACCGGGACCACGGACAGGTCGTCGACGGAGCGGATGTCGTCCGGCCGCAAGCCATGCCGGTCGAACAGGTCGCGATAGTAGGGCACCCGTCCATAGGCGTGCGCGACCAGGCGGCGCAGCCGCCCCTCCTGATAGGCGCGCAGCTCGTGGCAGCTGCGCCAGTGACGCAGTCCGGGCGCCCGGACGATCGCGTTCACCTCGCGCACCACCGCTCCCGCAGCACTCCGACCGCTCGCCGACCGGCGGCCTTGGGCAGCGACAAGCAGGCGGCCGAGGCGACATGCAAGCCGGAGGTGAGCGCCCGATCAGGTCTCCGCGGCAGCCTGCAGCCGCTGCCAGCGCCGCTGCACGGCCGTGGCGTCGCGATCCAGCGTGAGCACGGCGCAATAGCCGTGCGGCAGGCAGCCGATGTTGAACGGCAGACAGCCCATGAATCCGGCCCCGGGCACGAGATGCTCGCCGAAGCGACGGGCGAACGCGGCGAACGAGCCCGCGCTCGAGCGCAGATAGGCGCTGCGGAAGGCGCCCGCCTCGGTCCCGGACCGCCGCAGGCGCGCGGCGGCGACGACCGGATAGCAGGCGCCGTTCACCCGCGCATTGAGCTCGGCGAACAGCAGGCCCCGCCGGCCGGAGCGCCGGTCGCGAAACTCGCAGAAGTCGAACCCTGCCCAGCCCTGATAGCCGAGCCCTTGCAGATGGGCGGCGAGCGCCCGGGCGTGGCCGATCATCTCTTCCAGCAGAACGGCGCGGGACGGAAAGCTGTTGCCGGCGTGGTGCAGCCCCGCGTCCAAGATCTGATCGGTGGCGGCCACGAAGCGTGGCTCGCCGGCGGGCGGCAGGAAGAACAGCAGGTTCGGGCTGACCAGCAGATCCTCGAGCCGGTCGACCAGATAGCAGGTCTCGGTCTGCGAGCCGGCCCAGGCCAGCAGGGCCGCCCGCTCGCCGGCATCGCGCACCATGCGGGTGGCCGAGCCCGAGGCGCCGTCCCGGCCGCGCACCAGCACCCCCTCGCCCGCGGCCAGCCGAAGGTCGATGACACGCTCGAGCGCTGCCAGGGATTCCGGCGGGGTGCCGGGGGCGGCATCGAGCCGGACGATCTCGCCCTCGGCCACGGGCACCCCGAGCGTGATCGCCCAGCGCCGCTGCTCGTCCTTACGGTTCGCCAAAGCCACCGGCTCGGGATCTCCCTGCAGCCGGACGGGCCGGCCGCAGGCGTCGGCGAGGGCTCGGGCGAGGGCGAGCTCGGGGGCGCCCGCATAGAACGGTGCCAGCAGCAGCGGGCGGCGATCGGACGCGAGTGCCGGCAGCAGTGCCTCCTGCCGCGCCAGCAGAGCCGCGGTCAGGCTCTGCGCTTCCTCTCGCGCGACGGTGACCAGACTGCGGGCCTCCGGCCCGAGGCCGAGCGCGTTCAGATAGCCGAGATAGTCCGGCTCGACGGCGCCGAGCACGCAGACCAGATCGTCCGGTGCTGCCATCAGCAGCGCGCGCTGGTCGTAGCGGAGATTGGCCGGGTGCAGCCGGCCGAGCTCGGCCGCACCGGGAAGCGAGGTCGCGGCGTGGGCCAGCAGCATGCGGTGGTCCGGTGACAGCCGCCAGCCCTCGCTGCCGTCGAGGAGGTGGCGGTGGTCGGGCGGGGCGAGATCCATGTCAGCCGACCGGTGCCGATCGGTGCCAGTCCGCCGCCGAGTCCGGCGGCTCGACCAGCGAGCGCGCGAGGTGGAACTTGCCGCCGGCCGCGCTCTCGATGGTCTCGACCAGCCTCGCCTCGAGCCGCGCCTCGCCGCGCAGCACCGCGGCGGCCCGGCGCTGGAAGGCGGCGAGCCGCTCGGGCGCAAAATGCGGGCCGGGCACGAGGTCGATCCGGATCAGGTCCTGGCGTTCCTGCACCAGCCGATACCGGCTCACCCAGCCCTCCTCCTGCAGCCGCACCAGGAGCTCGTAGGGGTGCAGCAGCCGTCCGCTCGGCAGGCGGAAGAAGTCCAGCATCCGGCCCTGGATCGCGGCGACGGTCGCGAACGGCAGGCCGCACGGGCACGGCGCCGGGCCGCGGGTGACGACATCGCCCAGCCGGTAGCGGATCAGCGGCATGGTCCGGCAATGCAGGGCGGTGAGGACCAGCTCGCCGCGCTCGCCCTCGGGCACGGGCCGCCCGTCGCGCAGGATCTCGACCGCGACCGAATCCTCGCACAGGTGGAACAGGCCGGTCGCGCGGCACTGCCAGGCGAGCAGCCCCGCCTCCCAGCAGCCATAGACCTCGCGCACGGGCGCGCCCCAGGAGCGCTCGATCTGCCGGCGCCGGGCCGGGGTCATCACCTCGCCGCCGGCGATCAGCAGGCGGGGAGCCGGCCGCCCCGCCCCGGCGGCGGCCAGCTCTTCGCCCAGCTGCGCCAGCATGCCGGGATAGCCGCCGATCACCGCCGGCCGCAGCGTCGCGAGCCTCGCCAGCAGTGCGGCGGGAAGCTCGGTGGCGTCGAGATCGGTGGTCTTGAGGCCGCCGGCGCGCAGCAGACGGCGCAGGCCGCGCCCGTCCGGCAGGGGCGCCCGGCGCATCGCCAGGATCCGCACGATGCGCTCGCCGAGCCGATGGCCGAGTGCCTGATGCGCACGGGCCCAGTAGGCCTGCAGCCGCCAGCTCTCCGCGGTCGACCGGTAGAGCACGAACGGCACGCCGCTCGACCCGGTCGTCTGCAGGCGCCGCAAGGATCGCGGCCGCGCGCGGTCCGCCAGCAGCGCCGCCTCGGGCTGCGCGCGCAGGGCCGCCTTGTCGGTCAGCGGCAGCGCCGCGAGGTCGTCCAGGCCGCGAACGTCCCCGATGGCGCCGCCGAGATCGCGATAAAGGCCGCGATAGTACGGCACCCGCGCCGCGGCGTGCGCGACGCAGGCCACGATCCGCCGATCGCGCCAGGCGGTCAGCGCCGCCCGGTCGCGCCATGGCAGGATGCCCGCTGCTCGAAGGACCACGCGACCGCACCCCGGCTGTTGCCCGCACCGTCATAGCCGCGGAAGGTTGCGCGGGCGTGAACGCCGCCTCAGCCGTCGCGATAGGTGTAGCTGTAGCCGTTGAGCGCGGGCGCGCCGCCGAGATGGGCGTAGAGCACGCGCGATCCCGCCGGGAAGAAGCCCCTGCCGATCAGGTCGATCAGGCCCTGCAGCGACTTGCCCTCATAGACCGGGTCGGTGATCATCGCCTCGGTGCGCGCCGCCAGCCGGATCGCGGCACTGGTCTCGGCACTGGGCACGCCATAGGCCGGGTAGGCATAGTCCGGGTTGATGACGATCTCCTCCTCGCGCACCGGCCGGCCCAAGCCCACCAGCTCCGCCGTCCCGTCCACGATCCGCCGCACCTGGGCGCGGGTCTGCCCGGGCGTCCCCGAGGCGTCGATCCCGATCACCCGCTCCGCCCTGCCGTCCTTGGCGAAGCCCACGATCATCCCGGCCTGGGTCGAGCCGGTGACCACGCAGACGATGACGTAGTCGAAGCGGAAGCCGAGCCCCGCCTCCTGCGCCCGCACCTCCTCGGCGAAGCCGACATAGCCGAGCCCGCCCAAAGGATGCACCGAGGCCCCGGCCGGGATGCCGTAGGGCCTGCCGCCGGCGTCCTTGACGGACTGGATCGCCTCCTCCCAGCTCCTGCGGATGCCGATGTCGAACCCGTCGGCGACGATCCGGCTGTCGGCCCCCATCAGCCGGGTGAGCAGGATGTTGCCGACCCGGTCGTAGACCGCGTCCTCGTGCGGCACCCAGCTCTCCTGCACCACCACGCATCTCAGCCCGAGCTTGGCCGCCACCGCCGCCACCTGCCTGGTGTGGTTGGACTGCACCCCGCCGATCGAGACCAGCGTGTCGGCACCCGAGGCCAACACGTCCGGCACGATAAATTCCAGCTTGCGCAGCTTGTTGCCGCCCATGGCCAGGCCGGAGTTGCAGTCGTCGCGCTTGGCCCAGATCTCGACCTGCCCACCCAGCGCCGCGCTCAGCCGCGGCAGGGGCTCGACCGGCGTCGGGCCGAAGGTGAGCGGATAACGGGCGAACTTCTCGAGCATGCGGGCGGTCCTGGCTGGCTGGGATGACCCCAGCCTAACAGCGCGGTCGCGAGAGGTGCTTTCGAACTCGTCCCGCCGGATGCACCATCCGCCCGCAACATTCGGTTTCGCCCGAATTTTCTTTCCGATTGGTCCCGAATGACGGAAGCCTCTTCCACGCCCGCACCGCTCGACCGGATCGACCGCCGCATCCTGGCGCTGCTGCAGCGCGACGGCCGCCTCAGCAACGCCGAGCTGGCGCGCAAGGTGAATCTCAGCCCGGCGAGCTGCCACCGCCGCACCCGGCGCCT
>JBFWWD010000330.1:0-5649 GCA_050246385.1 Geminicoccaceae bacterium | reverse complement strand
CGCGCACAGATCGTGCGCCCGGCTGACCGCCGTCCGCACGCAGCGCCCATGGTCGTGGCGCTCGGACGGGAATGGATCGCTGATGCTTGCCGCTTGCATCACCGGGCCTTAGCAGAATCGGGGCGGCATGGTCGAGCATCGCACAGAAAAGCGCCCGGACCGAGCGGCCCGGGCGCGAATTCGAGGAACTGGGAGGCAGGTTGTTGATACCCCTGATGCCGGGCCCGGGCCGTGACATTGGTCACAATCCGGGCGCTTCCTTGCGCCCGAGGTCTCAGAGCGGTTGATCGGCCCGGGCTCTTGCGCTGAAATCCGGCCGCCTCAGCGCGTCGGACCATCCGGCGCGGATAACATGCGAGCCGCGAACATGTGTGCCGAACGGGCCCATCAGCTCGCCTCGATCGACCTGTTCCAGGGCCTCACGCCCGAGGAGCTGGGCGAGATCGACCGCCGCGTCAGGATCCGCCAGTTCCGGCCGCAGCAGATCGTGGTCGAGTATCTCGACGATTCCCACGAGGTGTTCTTCGTGCTCAGCGGGCAGCTGAAGGTCACCTTCTACGCCGAATCCGGCCGCGAGATCGACTTCCGCGACCTGAAGCCGGGCCAGAGCTTCGGCGAGATGTCGGCCATCGACGGCCAGCCCCGCTCGGCCAGCGTGATCGCGCAGACCGACGCCACCGTCGCGGCGATGACCGCGCCCGATTTCCGGGCCGCCTTGCGGGCCCACCCCGAGATGGCGATGGCGACGCTGCGCAAGCTGATCATCCTCGTCCGCTCCCTCTCCGAACGGGTGGAGGAGCAGGCGGAGCGGGTCGAGGTGCGGATCTGCCACGAGCTCCTGCGCATGGCCCGCGTCGCCATGATCAACCACACCGCGGCCCGGCTGGCCCCGCCGCCCAAGCACCTGGCCATCGCCAACCGCGTCAACACCCATCGCGAGGCGGTCACGCGGCTCCTAGCCAAGCTCAAGGAGCAGGGCATCACCCAGCGCGGCCGCGGCGAGCTCTTGATCAAGGACGTCCCGGCCCTGCAGGCCTTCGCCCGGCGGCTTCACGGCCCGTAACGGCCGCGTGGGCGCCTGGACGCGCCGGCGGGCGGCCCCACTTCCCGGGCAGCGCCCCTGTCCCGGAGAGACCGCATGGACCGTCGCCACCTGCTCGGCCTGCTCGCGACCTGCGCCGGTGCCGCCGCCCTCACCCCGGCCAGGGCCGCGCAGGGCCGCTACCGCGCGCGCCCGGTCGTCGCGGGCCTCGAGCACCCCTGGTCGCTGGCGTTCCTGCCCGACGGCCGCGCCCTGGTCACCGAGCGCGCCGGCCGGCTGCGGCTGATCGAGGCCGGCCGGCTGGTCGCGGCACCCGTGGCGGGCGTGCCGGAGGTCGCCGCCACCGGCCAGGGCGGGCTTCTCGACGTCCTGCCCGACCCCGCCTTCGCCGGAAACGGCATCCTCTATCTCAGCTATGCCGGCGCGACGCCGCAGGGTGCCGCCACCCACCTGCTGCGCGCCCGACTCGTCGGCGACCGGCTCACCGACGCGCAGGTGATCCTGGTCGGCGGCGCCGGCCGCACCAGCCGCCATTTCGGCTCGCGCCTCGCCTTCGACGGCGAGGGCCTGCTCCATGTCAGCCTCGGCGACCGCGGCGAGATGGCTCGCGCCCAGGACCTCGCCGATCTGGCCGGCAAGATCGCGCGCATCACCACCGACGGCGGCGTCCCGCCCGACAACCCGTTCGTCGGGCGCGAGGGCGCCCGCCCGGAGATCTACGCCTTCGGCGTCCGCAATCCCCAGGGTCTCGCCCGCAACCCCTGGACCGGCGTGATCTGGGAGCAGGAGCACGGCCCGCGCGGCGGCGACGAGGTCAACGTCCTGCGCGCCGGCGCCAATTATGGCTGGCCGGTGGTCACCCACGGCGTCGACTACAGCCTCCTGCCGATCGGCGAGGGCAGGGAGAAGCCCGGCATCGAGCCGCCGCGCCATGTCTGGGTGCCCTCGATCGCCCCCTCCGGCATGGCGTTCTACGACGCGGCGATCTTCCCCGACTGGCGCGGCAGCCTGTTCGTCGGCGCGCTCAAGGACGAGCTGCTGGTCCGGCTGGAGCTCGACGGCGAGCGGGTGGTGCGCGAGGAGCGGCTGCTGGAGGGGGAGATCGGGCGGATCCGGGATGTGCGCGTCGGCCCGGACGGCTATGTCTATCTGCTCAACGACGAGACCGAGGGCGGCTTATGGCGGCTCGAGCCGAGCAAGGCGAGCTGACGCGCCCCCCCCGGGTCTGGGCGCTGCTCGGCCGGAAGCCCGGCGACAACGGCCAGGTGCTGGCGCTGGCCGAGGCGGTGGGCTGGCCGTTCGAGACCCGCCGGCTGGCGTTCCGCGCGACCGAGCTGCTCACCAACCGCCTGCTCGGCGTCACGCTCCTGGGCCTCGATCCCGCCCGCTCCGACCCGCTGCGCCCGCCCTGGCCCGGGCTGGTCATCACCGCCGGCCGGCGCAACGAGCCGGTGGCGCGCTGGCTCCAGCGCCGGGCCGGCGGGCCGGAGCGCTGCCGGCTGGTCCATGTCGGCCGGCCGTGGGCGCCGGTCGAGGCCTTCGACCTGATCGTCACCACGCCGCAATACGCCCTGCCCCGGCATCCGCGCATCCTGCACACGGAGGCGCCGATGCACCGGGTGATCCCGGCCGCACTCCGCACCGCCGCCGAGCGCTGGCAGGACGCCGTGGCGGGCCTGCCGCGGCCGCGGATCGCCGTGCTCCTCGGCGGCCATGTCGGCCCGTGGACCTTCACCGCCGCGAAAGGCCAGGCGCTCGGCGCCCAGGTGGACGCGATGGCGCGCGCGCTGCACGGCTCACTGCTGGTCTCGACCAGCGCCCGCACCCCGGCCGAGGTGGTCGACGCGTTCACGGCGGCCGTCTCGGTGCCGCACCTGCTCTATCGCTGGCGTGCTGCCGATCCGGACAATCCCTATCTCGGCTATCTGGCGCTCGCCGACCGGATCGTGGTCACCAGCGACAGCATGTCGATGCTGACCGAGGCGACGGCCACCGGCAGGCCGGTGTTCGTGTTCGATCTTGCCGAGGCACCCGGCGAGGGCCGGCTCACCGGGCGCGCGCTGCTGTTCCATCTCGGCCGCGCCCTTGGGCCACGCCAGCTCCGCCGCGACGTGACCGCCATCCACCGCCTGCATCTGGAGGCGGGTCGCGCCGTTCCCCTGGGCCGGCCCTGGCCGGAGGGCGTGCTGCCCCGGCCGCTCGCCGATGCCCAGGCCGCGGCCGCGCGCGTGCGCGCGCTGTTCGCCGGGCCTTCCCCGAGCGGAGCCTCGCCGGCTTAGAGCGCTACCGCGCTGAGCGGAAACGCTCTGCCTCAAGTAGGCCGGAGGCCGGTAGGCCCCAAGAAACCTGGAGTGTGTTCGGTCACACCGAACTCGCTCTAGAGCTTGGTGTCCTTCTGCAGCATCAGCCGCACGCTGCCCTTGTGCCCGCGCACCGTCGTGTTGAGCGCCGGCATCGGCTTGTACTGGTTGCCGATCACCAGCAGGCCGGAATTGCCTTCGACCAGGGTGTCCGCCGACTGCGGGTGCACGCCGTTCTTCAGATTGTCCGCATCCGCGTTCCCGGCCTGGACGGCGATCGAGCCCGTCCCCTGGATGCTGTTGTTGACGATCTTGCAGCCCCGCCCGCCGATCGCGATGCCGCGTGAGTTGATGATCTTGTTGCCGATGAACTGGTTGCGCGCGCCGTAGCGGTTGGTGAAGCCGGCCCGGCTGCTGGACAGCTGGTTGCCCTGCAGCACGTTGTCGGAGGTCTTCACGCTCACCGCCTCGCCCTCGACATTGAGATTGAGGAAGCGGTTGTTGATCACGCGGCCGCGCATCGCGACGCGCGAGTTCGGGTTGTCGTAGCCGAGCGAGATCGCTTCGTGGGCATTGCCGCCCCGGGCACCGCCGTCGCGGTTGTTGTGGAACTCGCAATCGTGGATGTAGGGGCTCTTGCCGCTCGGCCGCACCAGGATCGCCCGCGCGCCGAAATAGCCGAAATCGCAGCCGCGCACCTCGACATTGCTCGCGGTGATCGAGAGCGAGTCGCGGCAGGCGGTCGCGGCCGCCAGGAGCAGGCCGCTCTCGGGCTCGCTGCGGAACGTCAGGCCGTCGATGGTCGCGCGATCGGCGGTGACCTCCACCGGCGACCACAGGATCGAGCGCAGCGGCACGCTCGCCCGCAGTGTGACGCCCGGCACCTTGATCGCGAACTCGCCGACGCCGCCGAACTCGCCCGGAGCGAGGTCGATGGTGTCGCCGGGCCGGGCGCGCGCGAGCGCATCCGCGAGCTCCTCGCCATCGCGGACCGGCGCGCTGTTGATCCGGCCGGCGCGCGAAAGAAGCGGAAATGCCGGTAGGGCAAGAACGCCGTGCAGGAAGTTACGACGATGAAAACTCATAAAGCACAGACCTCTCGTCCGGAGAACGTCGAACGCCCACCGGGCGGTAAACTTCATCTGCAGATAGAAACCTTGTCACACAGACGATCCAGCCGACGGTTTATTCCATCGCGTGCCCATTTTTCAGTCAGGGCCGCGAAACTGGGCTCGTTCGCAGGGCATGGGAGCAGGCATCCGCCCGATCGACGGGTAGCTTCGTACGGTCTGCGCAGCCTGCGGGAAGCGCGTCGTCGCGGCGCGACCGACGGACGGGGCAAGGGGGAGGATTCCTCCTCTCGGTCGCGAGCGCGCTTCCGGTTGACCGGCCGTCATGCTGCGAGCACCGTCGAATCGCTTGTTCCGGCCGACGCGATATTGCCCGGCTTGTCGAATGGTCATGGTCGATTGGAAAGGATTGGGGCCGGGCGGGTGCCCTGAAGGAGACCCGAACCATGCTCAAGGACACGGATCTGATCTACAACGTCGTCGAGGAGCTGCTCACCGGCGAGATCGACGGCAAGAGAATCAACGCCCATTCCGTCTCGGGAGGCCGCGCCGGATCGAAGCAGGCCGGTGCCGTCAATCTGTTCCTGGCCAACAACCCGTTCTCCACGGCCGTGAGGAAGACCGCGAGCAATCCCGGCGGTGCCATTCCACTCGCCCGTTTCCTGCTGCAAACGCACGAGACCAGGCCGAACTGGATCAGGCTGGTGCCGATGGCCAACGAGAACCTGCACGGGCGGTCCGGCTTCGCCATCCATGGCCGCGGACAGCGTGGCAGCGATGGCTGCATCGTTCCGAGCGACTTTCACAATGTTCTGCTGATTCATTCCCTGGTGAGGCAGCGCGAGGCAACCGGCCGCCCGGCACCGACCCTGCAGGTGGTGGCGATCGGGGAGCTGAGCCGCTTCGAGAATCTGATGCGCACCGCATGATGCCGCCGGTCGGGCGGACATGACGCCAGGTCCGGCGAGGAACTGGCGCCGACCCGCCATACGCTTCTCTTGGAATATATTCCTTTATGTGTTACCTTCCGGCTCCCTGCCTGTCCGCTCTGGAGCCCCGGCCATGACCGAGCCCGCCATCGTCGCAGCGCCGAAGAAGCGCGGCCCCAGCACGGCCGAGGGCAAGGCGCGCTCGAAGATGAACGCGCTCAGGCACGGGCTCAGGGCGCGCGCGTTCGGGCTGTTGCCGGAGGAGGATCCGGGCGAGTGGGCCGTGCATCTGCTCGAGGTGCGGGCCG
>JBFWWD010000329.1:0-5671 GCA_050246385.1 Geminicoccaceae bacterium | reverse complement strand
GAGCAGCCCCGCCGCAAGAATGCTCGTTCGCATGGTCACCTCCTCGATTGGCCACCCTCGGATGGCGGGTCAGCAGAGCGGAGCTCGGTCGTCCTCGGCGGTGGCCGACGGCGGCGTCGCCGCCGCTTGGCCCGGGCTCGTGCTGCCCAGGACGAGCAGGCAGCCGGCCGTGAAGGTGTCGCCGAGGCCCAGCGTGGTGGCGGGTCGCTGCAGATAGGGCGCCGGGCAGGCGACGATCGTCCACGCCCCCAGGCTGGTGCGGGGAGCGAATGGCGGCGGATCGAGCAGCGCCCCTTCCGGCACGCCGCGAGGGATGACCGGCCGGCCCGCGGCCGCCCGCGCGCTCGCGAGCAGGCAGCCGGCCATCAGGGCCTGGTATTCGCGGTGCGGGTCGCCGCGCGTCGCGGTCACCGCCCACTGGTCCGCATGGACGCACAGGCGGTCCAGCTCCAATCGGCCGGCGAGCGTCGTCATGGCCGCGGTGAGCTCGTCCTCGCCGCCGCCGGCGAGCCCGAGCTCGAGGAATTCCGATTGGCTCATGCCGACGGACGTCACGGCACCGCGCGCGGCCTCGAGCACGCGATCGCGCGCGGTCGGCTCGGCGAAGCCGCTCATCTCCAGATGGATGGTCGCGAGCCCGGCGGCCCGCCACCGCCGGGTGAGGCCGAACACGCGCTCGATCTCCGCTTCCAGCTCCTCCCGCGGAACGCAATTGAAGCCGGCGACCAGGCCCGCGCCGGCCTCGGCGGCGAGCCGGCAGGAAAGCTGCTCGAACTCCGCGTCGTGCTCCAGGCCAGGGTCGTTGAAGCGGACGATGATCCGGGACGAGCGCTGCGGGATCACGGCGCCGGCCGGCGCGCCGGCCGTGTACTCGAAGATGAAGATGTCCGGCCGGGGCTCGCGTGCCGGCTTCAGCTCGCCGGCCGGCACCGCTTCTCCGCCTTCGGCCACCAGCAGCCCGGGCGGCAGCTGCGCCAGCATGTGGGCGCTGCGGTCCTCGAGACAGACCAGCGCCGGGGCGCCGAGGGTGCTCAGCACCCATCCGGCCTGCGGTCCGACGCCGCCCAGCGCGTAGCTGATGTCGAGCCGCTCGGTGAGCCAGCGCGGTCCGTCCGTCCAGACCACCCGCACCTCTCCGCCGACGCCGCGCGTGGCGCGGTCCAGGAGCAGGCCCGCGAAGTCCGCCGCCTCCTCGGGGTGAGCAGCGGAGAACAGCGGCTCGGCGCGGCGCATGTCGACGCGGGCGTCGACGCAGGCGCTCATGCCGCAAAGCGTGACCGGCGCCGCCGCGGCCATGGCCGGCAGGCGAACCGCGAGGTCGTGGAATTCATGCGCCACGATGTCGCGCCAACGCTGGCTCAATGCAGCCCCCCGGGCGCCGCTTGCAGACCGGCACCAATCGCCTCTGTTTCGAGCATCGTGGCGCGTGAGTGTCAACCATCTTCGATCATAGACGATCATTAGCAGTCATCAACTGCCGGCGTGGCGTCGTCCGCCCAGGAATGCCGACGATAGAGCTTTGAAGGGCTGCCGGGCCCTCGGCCCAGGACCGAGGCCTGCTTAGGGTGCGGCAGAGATTGCTCGTGCATGACGGAGATCGATCATATATGAGATATGCCACGACAGGGTGTCCGGACGACGACCCGGCGTGGACTACAGCAGAAGGAGACGAGGTCGTGCTGCGCTTCGAGAGGAAGCTCGAGAACATCCGTGCCGGTCGCTACACGCGCGCGGATTTCATCATCGCCGACGCCAAGGACGGCGACATGGGGTCCGGCGTGACCGGCACCGGCTTCATCGCCGGCGGAAAGGGTGTCGCGCCACGCCGCCGCACGCGGCCGGAGTTTCTCGACGCCATCCAGGCGGTCATCGAGCAGGACGTCGTCGACATCATGCTCGTCTCCGTGGCCAATCTCGACCTGCTCCACCGCAGGGGGGCGTTCGGCGGCAGCGCGGTCAAGCCGGCGATCCGGGCCAACGACACCACCGACTGCTGGGGCTCGATCCGGCACGGCACCTACGCGCAGCATGCCTCGCGGCCGTTCCGCACGGCGAACCTGTCCCGCGTGATGTACGGAACCGACCGCCCTGCGCCCGGCGCGCCGATCACCGGCACCGACCTCGGCCTGTACTCGATCACCTTCGTCAACGATATCGACGCGGATGTCCGCTCGCTCGAGGCGTTCGCCGAGTTCCGGCGGGAAGCCGCTGCCAACGGCTTCAAGTACTTCTACGAGGTGTTCAACCCGAACGTCCCGACGCAGCTCGATCCCACGCAGACGGGGCAGTTCGTCAATGACTGCATTCTCCGCTCGCTCGCCGGCGTGTCGCTGGAGGATCGGCCGCAGTTCCTCAAGATCGCCTATAACGGCCCCGAGGCGCTCGAGGAGCTCGCGAGCTTCGATCCGTCGCTGATCGTGGGCGTTCTGGGTGGCGGTGCGGGCACCACCCGCGACACGTTCGAGCTCTTGTGCCAGGCGGAGCGGCATGGAGCGCGGCTCGCCCTGTTCGGCCGCAAGATCAATCTCGCCGAACAGCCGCTCGCCCTGATCACGCTGATGCGGGAAGTGGCGAACGGGACGGTCGGCCCGGAGGAGGCGGTGCGCGCCTATCATGGCGAGCTGCAGAAGGCCGGCACGCCGCCGGCGCGGTCGCTCGAGGAGGACCGGCTGATCACCGAGGACGCCCTGAAGCCCGCGGCCTCGGCGCGCGCGGCCTGACGCGACGCCACGGCCCGGCGGCCTGCGCCGGAAGGGGGGTGTCGCGGTCGAAGCGACCTGCTCTCCCGAGGGCCGCCGGGACGGGAGCTGCCGGAGCAGCTCCCGAGGGCTATCGGCTCTAGAGCTTGGTGCCCTTCTGCAGCATCAGCCGCACGCTGCCCTTGTGGGACCGCACCACGGTGTCGAGTGCGGGCATCGGCTTGTAGGCGCTGCCGATCACCAGAAGGCCGCTATTGCCCTCGACCACCGTGCCGGCGGACTGCGGGTGGACGCCGTTCCGCAGATTGTCGAACGCCGCGGTCCCGGCCTGGACCGCGATCTTGCCGGAGCCGACGATGCGATTGTTGGCGATCCGGTGGCCGCGACCGCCGATGGCGATGCCGCGCGAGTTGGTCGAGACATTGCCGATGAGGCTGTTGCCGACGCCGTAGCGGATGATGTAGCCGCCCTTGCAATTGCTGAGCTGGTTGCCCTGCACCAGATTGCCCGAGGTCTTGCAGGTGAGCGCGGAGCCGCTGGCCTTCAGGTTCCACAGCCGGTTGTTGATCACACGCGCGCGCAGCTGGACGCGCGAGGTGGGATTGTCGAAGCCGAGCGCGATCGCGGAATCGGCGTTTCTGTAACGCCGGTCGAAGGTGCTGTCGTGGAACCGGCAGTCGTGGATGTGGGGCCTGAGACCCGACGGGCGCACCATGATGGCCCGGCCGTGGAAATAGCCGAAGTCGCAGCCTTTGACCTCGACGTCCTTGCCCTTGATCGTCAGTGAATCGCGACATGCGCTCACGGCCGCCAAAAGCAGGCCGGTCTCGGGCTCGGAGCGGAAGGCGAGATCGGCGAGCTGCACGCGCGCGCCGGCGACCTCGACCGGCGACCACAGGATCGAGCGCAGCGGGACGTTGGCGCGCAGGATCACGTCCGACGCGGTCACGTCGAACTGCCCGACGCCGCCGAAGTCCCCCGGTGCCAGAACGATCGTCTCGCCGCCGCGGGCGCGCGCCAGCGCGTCCGCCAGCTCCTCCCCGTTGCGAACGGTGGGACCGTCGGCGCGACGGATGCCGGGTGTCAGGTTGGTGAGGCCAGGAAGGGCCAGGATGCCATACAGAAAGTCGCGTCGAGCTGGAGCCATGCGGACAAGCCTTCTCCTGCGGCAGATTGCGGGACATTTGCCGTGTAGTTATCCACCGACTGGCGAGTGGACTGCAGGGAAGGACGATCTTTGGGTGAATAATATTCCCTATGACGGCGCAATCCTCACCTGCTCGAATCGCGACCGCGCGGCGCCGTGATGTGGCGGAAGCGACTAGGCGGCGAGCGCTCGCGCCGTCGCCTCGTCGGTGATCAGGTGGTTGACGTAGCCGCCGACCAGGGCGGCGCGGATCACCGCCACCTTCTCCGCGCCGCCCGAGGCCAGGACGGCGGCGGGGAGGGCGGCGAGGTCGGGGACGGGGAGGCCGACGGAGCAGCGGTTGAGCGGGTGATCGACCGGGCGCCCCTCACGGTCGAGGAAGGTGCAGAGCAGGTCGCCGACGGCGCCGGCGGCGAGGAGCTCCTGGGTCTCGGCCTCGCCGAGCAGGCCGATGCGGCGGTTGGTGGCGCCGGGGCCGAGCGTGCCGACGCTGACCAGCGCGATGTCGGCGCGGCGGGCACGGTCGAGCACGTCGTGCAGGCCGGCCTGGGCGAGCAGCATGTCGCGCATCGCGGCGGAGGCCGTGAAGGCGGGGGCGGCCAGATAGTAGCACTGCGCGCCCAGGGTCTCCGCGACGCGCGCGGCGGTCTCGTACATGTTGATCTCGGAGCCGCGGCCGATGCCGCCGAGCAGCGCGACCACGGTCAGGTCCGGCAGATCGCGGCGGCGCAGGGCGCGCACGCTCCAGTGCAGGGTGCGGCCCCAGCCGACGGCGATGGTCTGGCCGGGGCGCAGCCGGTCGGACAGCCAGGAGCCGAGCGCGATGCCCAGCGTGGCCGGCAGGTGGGCGGGGTCCTGCGGGGTGGGGACGACCACGGCCTCCTTGAGCGCGAACGCCTTCTCCAGCCGCCGCTCCAGGGCGACGCAGGGTGCGAGGCGGCCGTTGATCTGGATCTGGACCAGCCCGGTCTGGCGGCCGACCTGCAGGTCGCGGATCACCTTGACCCGGCTTACGCCCATGCGCAGGGCGATCTCGGCCTGGGTCAGGCCCTCGACATAGTAGAGCCAGGCGATCCGGGTGCGGCGCTGCTCGTCGGTCGAGAGCAGGTCGAGCACGGTCGAGAGCGGGGAGCGCTCCTCGTCGGCGAGCGGGGAGGCCTTGGCCGCCATCAGCCCTCGCCGGCCGCGAACTCCGCGAGCCGCCCCGACTGGGCGGCGAGGTCGAGGAAGCAGTAGCGGTCGCGCAGCTCGTGCGCGTGACCGACGGCGCGCCGGTAGACGGCCGGGTCGACCCCGAGCTCGCCGGCGGTCAGCGGCGCACCGGCGGCGCGCATGACGCGTGCGATCTCGGTGGACGGCAGGATGACCGACTGGAGCTGGCGGCGGATGGCGGGCCAGCGCTCGGCGAGGCGGCGGTTGAGGCGTTCGGTGCCGGCGGGGTCGAACGGCTTGCGGCGGACGGCCTCGACGCAGCTCGGGGCGAGCGGGCCATAGTCGTCGACGTAGCGCGCCTCGTCGACCGGCAGGGCCTCGAGGACGGGGGCATCGGTGGAGGCGAGCATGGCCTCCTGCAGGCGGGCCATGCTCCAGGTGGCGATGCCGACCTGCTCGCCGTGCAGGGTCTTCGGGTGGGGCCTGGCGAAGGTGTCGATGAAATGGCTGATGGCGTGCTCGCCCATTGAGCCGCAATGGCTGGTATTGGTGACCAGGACGCCGAGGCCGGAGAGGATGAGCATCCGCGTGAGCGCGAGCATCGCCCCGAGGTCGCGCTCGGGCAGGCGATCGGCCAGGGCGTAGAGCCTGGGCTCGTCCTCGGCCATGAGCC
>JBFWWD010000328.1:0-5713 GCA_050246385.1 Geminicoccaceae bacterium | reverse complement strand
GTCGGGCTCGCGGTGCTGTTCTCGCTGTCGCGCTGGGTCGAGCTGTCCTTGTTCCCGTTCGCGGTGATCCTGCAGGTGACGCCGATCGTGGCGATCGCCCCTCTGATCCTGATCTATGTCGACAACACCTATCTGGCGCTCTTGGTCTGCGCCTGGATCGTCGCCTTCTTCCCGATCCTGTCCAACACCACGCTGGGCCTGAACAGTGCGGACCACAATCTGCGCGACCTGTTCCAGCTCTACCGCGCCACGCGCTGGCAGCAGCTTCTCCTGCTGCGGCTGCCGGCGGCGATGCCCTACTTCCTGGGCGGGCTGAAGATCGCCGGCGGCCTGTCCCTGATCGGCGCCATCGTCGCCGAGTTCGCCGCCGGGACGGCGGGCACGGGCTCGGGCCTCGCCTACCGCATCCTCGAGGCCGGCTACCGGCTGAACATCCCGCGCATGTTCGCAGCGCTGATCCTGATCAGCCTGACCGGCATCCTGATCTTCCTAGCTTTCTCGCTGCTGCAGCACCTCGTCCTGCGGCGCTGGCACGAGAGCGCCGTGCGCCGGGAGGTCTGAGGCCGCGGCCGCGAGCTGCGCCTCGCGCACCAGGCGGGTGAGGCGGCGCAGCGAGCGGTCGGCGATGCCGAGCTGGTCGAGGTGGGCGGTGGTGTTGAACAGATAGTCGGCGCAGGCGCCGAGAGGGCCGCGGGCGATGGCGATCGAGCGCACGATCGCGGCGTCGTCGAGCCGGCCGGCATAGCGCTCGTGGGCATGGTTGATCAGGAAGGTGATCGCCCGGCGGGTGCCACGGGCGGTGCGGGCCCACACCCAGGCCGGCCGATAGGCGCCGGTGACCATCTCGCGGCGCCAGACGATGTCGAGCTCGGCGTCGATGTCGGGGGCAGCGATGGTGTAGATCACGCCGCGACACGAGCCGCCCGCATCTAGCCCGAGCATCAGCCCCGGGCATTTGGGCGTGCCGCGCCCGAGGCTGGTCCACAGGCAGAAGCGCCGGTGATAGCCGTGGACATGCGCAAGCTCGCGGCCGGTGAAGACGAAGGCCGGGTTCCAGATCAGCGAGCCATAGCCGAAGACGGCGAGCTCCTCGCCCCGGGGATGCTGCGCCAGCACGGCCTCGCGGCTCGCCCGCAGCTCCGCCTCGCTCAGCGCCCGGACCGGCTCGGTCCCGCTCAGCACCATCCGCTGAACCCAGCCGTCGCGGATCTGCTCGCGCGTCAGCACGGGCTGGCCGCTCCTCCGCCGCGTCAGGCCGCGGGGGCGGTGTCCCGCGCCGGACTGGTCACCTCGTCCTCGGGCTCGACCACCCGATCGACGCGATAATCCTTGATATCCTTGGCGTAGGTAAAGGCGACAATCTCGCCGATCAGGCCCACGGAGATGATCTGGATGCCGAGCACGATCATCAACGTGGTCAGCACCAGCGCCGGCCGGTCGACCAGCGGCACGCCGAAGAACAGGCGCGAGATCACCAGCCAAGCCGTCAGCAGCGCGCCGACCGCGAGGACGGCGAAGCCGAAGCCGCCGAAGAAGCGGAACGGCTTCTTCACGAAGCGCAGCAGGAAATAGATCGTCACCACGTCGAGCAGCAGGCTGGCGTCCAGTCCCAGCGTGCGGGGACTTCCCTTGCCACCACGCGCCGCGGGCAGGTCGACCTCACGCACCGCAAAGCCCTGCGCCTGGGCGAGCAGCGGCAGGAACCGATACTGGTTGCCGTAGATGGTGAGCTCCTTGGCGACCTCGGAGCGCATCACGCGGATGCCGCAGCGGATGTCCTGCAGCGAGGTGCCGAACAGCGCATTGACCGCACCGTCGAACTTGCGCCGCTTCGGCGGCTCCTCGAACAGGCGTCGCGCCACGACAAGGTCCGTGCCGTCCAGGGCGTCGAGCAGGCGGGGCAGGAGATCGGGTGCGATCTGCACCTCGGGCGTGAGGGTGAACACGACGTCGCCGGCAGCGTGGCGGAAGCCGACCGTCAGCGCCGCCGACTCGCCGAACGGCGTGGCGAAGGAGAGGATCTCGATCGGCTCGCCGGCGGCCTTGAGCGCTCGCAGCGCCTGCATCGCGCGCGGCTGCGGCCCGTCAAGGACGTAGATCATCTCGAGCGGACGGCCGAGGCGCGCGAGGGCCGGGCGGTAGGCCCGGTGAGCGGCCGCCAGATCATCGCTGTCGCGCGTGACGACGATGACGGCGGAAATCAGCTCGATGCGCATCAAGGGCCGGTACTCCGGGCTGGACCGGCCACGGCCTCGGGCGCGCGGACGGACATCAACAGGAACGGGCGGAAGCGGGTGGCGCTGGTGCCGTAGATCAGGTGGCTGAGCAGTGCCAGGAACGCGCTGAAGATCGCCATCGAGCCCAGGAGCACGGCAAGGCTCGTGAACACGATCGAGGTCCGCGGCGGGTCGGCCGCGAGCAGCGACAGGGTGAAGCCGAGACAGATCAGGGCGGCCAGCCCGCCGACGCCGGCGATCACGCCCAACCAAGTGGCGGGGCGGCGGCTGAAGGAGAGGATGCTGCGGATCGTGACCAGGTCGACGAAGACCTTGTAGATCCGCGAGAAGCCGTACTTGGACTTGCCGAACATGCGCGGGTGATGCCGCACCTTGATCTGCGCGATCCGCGGTGCCGCCAGCGAGGCCATGGCCGGGATGAACCGGTGCATCTCGTTGTAGAGCGGGATATTCTTGATCAGGTCGGCGCGATAGGCCTTGAGCGAGCAGCCATTGTCCTTGATCGGCACGCCCGTGACCTTGCCGATCAGCCAGTTCGCGACCTTGGAGGGCAGGACGCGCGACCAGTGGTCCTGCCGCTCGTGCCGCCAGCCGACGACGAGATCGTAGCCCTCGGCGATCTTCTCGAGAAACAGCGGGATGTCCTGCGGATCGTTCTGCAGGTCCCCGTCCATGGTGATCAGGACCTCGCCGCGGGCATGGTCGATGCCGGCGGCCATGGCGGCCGTCTGCCCGGCGTTGCGCCGGAACCTGACGATCCGCAGGTCGGGGTCGGTGCGGGGCAGCTCGAGGCAACGCTCGAAGGTGCGGTCCTTGCTGCCGTCGTCGACGAACACGATCTCGCTGCGCAGGCTCAACGGCCGCACCGCGTCGCAGATCGCCTTGTGGAGGAGCTGCACGTTCTCCTCCTCATAATAGAGTGGCACGATGATCGAGAGGTCGTAGCGCCTGGCTGGATCAGATTGAGCGATCGGCTCGGTCAAGTCTTGGTCGCCTCGGTTCGGGAGTGAGCGCCGCGCATCCTACCATCGCCGCCGGCGGCCGAGCTGTCACCGCGCAAGCAGGCACATCCGGCCGCCCGCCGGAGCGGGACGCCCGGCACATCGCACGCCGGTGAATGCGGCCACGCTCGGCGCGGTGCTCAGACATGGGGGACACATATACCGTAGGACCTGTGCCGCGGAAGCGATCGGAAGCCGGTCAAGGTCAATCATCACGGCAATGCTGCAAATGCGCAGCAGCGCCGTTCAAGCCCAAATGACACGTTCCGTCGGCCCGTGCCACGTTCACCATCCGCCTGCCCGGCGCTCAGACTCCCAGAAGCACCAGCAGCAGGGTGAGGCTGGCGATGCCGGCGAGATGGCTGGCAAAGACGATTCCGGCGACGGGACGCTCGAGCACGCCGTAGCGCTGGGCGATCACGAACACGCTGGCCGCGGTCGGCAGGGCCGTGGTGAGCAGGAGCGGTGCCTGCAGCTCGGCCGGAACGGGAATGACGAAGAAGCCGGCCCAGGCGATGGCCGGGAGCAGCAGCAGCTTGGCGGCGACGACGGCGACGACCAGCCGCCTGTCGGATGCGAGCGCGGACGGCCGAAGCGTGCCGCCAAGGGCGAACAAGGCGCTCGCGGCGGCGGCCGGCCCGAGCAGCGACAGAAAGCCGACGACCGGCAGCGGCAGCGGAATGTCGAACCCGGCGACCAGCCCGCCGGCGAACACCGCGATGATCAGAGGATTGCCGATGACCGCCCGGGCGACGGTGCCGAGGCCGCCCCGGCCGGCGCCGTCCGCCTCGAGCAGCAGGATCGTCAGGCTCTGGAGGACCAGCGTGTCGAGCACCATGGCGAGGATCGCCGGCAGGACGCCGAGCTCGCCATGGGAGGCACTCAGGAGCGGCACGCCCATGTAGCCGACATTGCCCCACGAGGCGGCGAAAGCGAGCATCGCCGCGTCCCGCAACGTCCGCCGGAACACGCGTCGAGCGACGCCCAGGACCAGCAGATAGAGTGCCACGCACGCACCCTCGTAGCCGACATAGAGCGTCCAGTCGGTCAACCGCTCGAACGGGGTGGTCGCGACCTTGTGGAACAGCAGCCCCGGAAGCGCGAACCAGAAGACGAACGCGTTGACACCGATCAGACCGGCATTGTCGATCAGCCGCTGCTGCACCGCCAGCATGCCGCAGAGCAGCACGGCAAAGAAGGGCAGCGCCACGCCAAGAATGGTGCTCAACCGCAGGCTCCGGGCCGATCCTCCGCGGCCAGCATAGCGGGGTTCGAGCGCGCCCGCGACGATCCATCCCTCGCGGCGATCGGGATCAGGCCCGGCTGGCCTGCCCTGCGTCGGTCCTGCGCGTCCGGAGAGACGACAGCCATGTCGTTCCCGTGCGGCCGATCGTTCGCTGCGCCCAGAAGACGGCAATGCCCAACCCGACGCCGCCGACCACGGCCATGATCGCGTGAAGCTGGGCGGGCAAGGGCCGGCCGATCACGCCTTCCAGAAGCTCGGGCGCGAAGCCGCCGAACAGATAGACGTGGTAAGTGGCTGCCGCGACCAGCACGCAGGCCCGCGCGGGCCAGCCGGGCAGGCGTATCGTCGGAAGATACAGCAGGCTCAGGACCACCGGCACCTGAAGGCCGTAGCGGACCCAGGCGCCGACCCAGTTGCCGCCGGCGTAGGCCAGTGCCGGCATCGTCAGCAGCGCCGCACCTGCCAGGAGCAGCCGTCTCGCCGTGCTGTCGGCGAAGGCGATGCACCAGCCGAAGGCGGCGAGCGGCAACACCCACCAAATGGCGAAGATGCGCGGCCCGTCGAACGGCCAGACCACCGGCCCCGCGAAGCGGGCCAAGAGCGCTCCGGCCAGGAAGATCAAGCCAAGCTCGAACGGCCGGTCCGCGGCCATCCTGCGCACGGCCGGGATGAACGAGAGGCCGCCCAGGAGCAGGAAAATCTGAACGAAGACCTCGACGAACCAGGAGCTGTAGGGGAGCATGAGACGCTCGTCGGGCGTGGTGAACCCGAGATTGCCGACCAAAAGCACGGATGCCCACGGCACCTGACCCCAGGCAAGCGCATAGCCGGCGACGAGCAGGTAGTAGAGGCCCAGAACTCCCAGGAGCGGTCGGAAGAAGCGCGCGAAATCCTGCTCCACCAGGGATTGCCGCTGGAAACGTGCGAGGCTGAAGCCGACCAGCACCACGAGTGCCGTCGATCCGGCCGGCAGCGGCCAATGGGTCGCATGATGGACCAGGATCATGAGTATCGCGAGGACGCGGATCACAATGTCGGTGCCGACGCGTCCCGGCAGGACGTCCTGTGGCGCGAGCGTGGAGAGCTCGCGGACCGAGCGGTTCTCCCAGCCGGCCGGCCGGCTGCCGAGACGGCGCTCCAGATCCATCGACAGCTCGAGATAGCGCAGGGAATCGCAGCCGAGGGTGGTGAAGCTGTCACGCTCATGGACCGGCTGGGGAAAGAAGACC
>JBFWWD010000327.1:0-5727 GCA_050246385.1 Geminicoccaceae bacterium | reverse complement strand
TGCGAGCGACTGTGGACGCCGAGCTTGCCGAAGATCACGGAAAGCTGGTTGCGGACCGTCTTCTCGCTCTTGCCGAGACGCTGGGCGACCGAGCGATTGTCCAATCCCTGGGCGACGAGGTCCAGGATCGCCGCCTCGGCCGGCGTCAGGCCCGCCTCGCGGATTGCGCGCGGCCGCTGCGGTCTGCCCTGCCCGAGGAATCCAGCGAGCTCGGCCTGGAACACCTCCCAGGCCGGCTCGTCGGGCAGGAGGACATGGTTCTTGCTTTCCAGCGGCACGAACCGCGCCTGCGGGATCGCGGCGGCGAGCTTGCGTCCTTCGTTGAACGGCACGCGCATGTCGCCGCGACAATGGGCGATCAAGGTCGGCGCGCGAAGCCGCGATGCCAGATCCAGGACGTCGATCCCTTGCATCTCGTGCAGCAATCGCGCGGCGACCTCCGGCGCCGCCGTCACGCGCTCGAGATCGCCCCACCAGCGATGCTGCTCGGGCGTCCCGTCGGGAATGAACAGGTTGGTGAAGAAGCGGCAAAAGGCCGGATTGTCCCGTCCCCAGCCGATCCGGATCAGGTTGACCAGGGTCTCGGCTTCCAGCCGCTCCGCATCCGTCCGGGCTCTGACCCGCCCGCCTTGGCCGTAGGCGTTGAGCAGAACCAGATGCGACACCCGCTCGGGATGACGCAGGGCATAGACGACCGCGAGCGCACCGCCCTGAGAAAGACCAAGCAGCACGAAACGCGGCTCCGCGATCGAGTCCGCGACCGCCTCGAGATCGGCATGCCACGCATCGACCGACAGGTCGGCGACATGACGGTCCGACAGGCCGCAACCCCGCGGATCGTAGCGCACGAACCGGTTGCCGGCCGACAGAGCCTGCAGCCAGGGCCGCCACACCGGGCTCTCGAGATCGTAGTCGACATGACTGAGCCAATGCGCCGCACGCAGGATCACCGGCCCTTCGCCACACGACGCGACCGCGATGCGCGCACCGTCGGCAGAATTGCAGAACCGAATAGTCTGGCTCAGCTTCATCGCTTCTTGATACCCCAGCCCGTATCACCATGACAGGTGGGACCGGACCTGCAGGCATCGCCTGAGGGAGAGGCCGCCCACCATTGGCGAAGTGCCCGGCCGCATTGCCGCAACCGGACGCCGGGCCTTACGTTGTCGAAGCTCGACGGCGCCTTGCTCGAGGGCCATACCGTGGCGGCCGGCGCATCCAATCCGGAGCAGCTACGGGCAGACCGGATGACGCTCATCCGCCGATCAAAGCCGTTGAGTGCCTTCATCGCGCTGGCGCTTTGTGCCTGTGCCGGAAAGCCGATCGAGACGCATCGCTCGGTGCCCGCCGGGCAAGCGGACGTGCAGCGCATGGTGGCGGCCGAGATGGCCTCTCTCGGACTCGCCGTGACGATGAACGGCGACGGCACGATCACCGGCCGGACGAATGATGCGCCGGTCGACTGGGCCAGGTGCAGCCCGGCCCTCGTCGGCCGTGGCGGTGGTGAGCACACGTCCAGACGCCTCGTTTCCGTCTCGTCGCGGCAAGCCACGGTGCGCGTGGCGCTCATGCCAGCGGGTCAAGCCACGACGGTGGACCTGCTGGCCGTGTTCAGCGCGTCCTACGTCAATCCGGAGAGGGGTGGAAACTTCGACCAGCCGTGCCGGTCAAAGGGCGTTCTCGAGATGCGCATCCTGGAGGCCGCGGGATGATCTCCCTGGTTCTGAGCGAGACGGATGACAGGAGGCCGGCATCCGATCTCCATCGGGCCGCGCTGATCGTCGAAGCTCCCGGGAGCTTGCGCTGCCATCTCGGGAGATGGCGCGGCTTTTCTTGGACAACCCGGTACACCCGGTCGTGGCGGGCTTGTGCGTCCGTTCTGCGGCGCAAGGTTGCAGGACGGCCCTGAGGATCAGCCCTCCGGCCCGCACCACCGTGTGGCGTGGATGCAGGTGCAGCCTGTCGCATCGCGCGCATAGTAGACCGAGATCAGTTCCTCCCCCGCGCGCACCGTGCAGGGGTAGCCGAGGTCGCGGCTCGGCAGGTTGGACCTGATCGCGATCGGCTGCGCCGTCCAGCTCGCCCCCTGATCGTCCGACAGCACGGCGCGAATCGCGTAGGGTGGCCGCCGGAAGCCGTAGGTGCAGAGGATGCGCCCGTCGGGCAGCAGCGTCAGATGGCCCGGATAGCCGTCGATGCCGGTGGGCTCGGGAATGGCCCAGGACAGCCCGCCATCGTCCGACCAGCTCCGCCACAGGGACCGGCCGGCATTCTCGCGCAGCAGCAGCAGGATGCGCCCCGACGGCAGGAGGAGCGGCGCCGGCTCCTCGAAGCGCCGATCCGGAAGATCTGCGACCCCGATCGCCGGTCCCCAGCTCGCGCCGCCATCGGCGGAGCGCAGCACGTACACGCGCCGGTACTCGGGCACGTCGCACAGGGGCAGCACGACGGTGCCGTCGGGCAGCACCACCCCGCCGCGCATGCCGTAGCCGCCGCGAAACGGCGCCGTGTCCAGCACGCTCCGGTCATGCCAGGTGCGCCCGCCATCCTCCGAGCGATGCAGCCAGGTCGCCCCCGGAGCACGTGCCCACGGCATCAGGCGCTCGGCGTCCGCGACCGACACCCCGGCCCACTCGTGCTCCGCCGAGGCGAGATGAGCGGCGAGAAGCCTTTCCGGATAAGCGATGCCGATCTGATCGGCGCGCGCCGGAGCCGCGTCGAGCGTCAGCCAGTCGAAACGCCATTGGCTCAGCAGCAGGCGACCCGCGCCGAGGTCGGTCAGGCCGGCGCACTCGACGCCGCTCCAGCCATAGGCCGGAGCGACCATCGGGGCGCTCCAGGTGAAGCCATCGTCCGGCGAGCGCAGCAGCAGGTTCAGATAGAGCGGATCCTCGGGCGGATGCAGCACGAACGGACGCCGCGGCGCCCAGTTGCAGACGATGAGCAGGTCCTCGCCGCAGCGGACGAGATGAGGATGAGCGCAGTAGCCGTGCTCGTCCCGCAGAATGACCGAGTGCGCGGCGGGCGCCGCGTCAGTCGGCAAGCCGGAACCGCGTGCAGCGGACATATTGCAGCGGCCGCTCGTCCTCGCTCCACTCGTGGTAGGAGGCGAGGATCGTCCCGTCGCCGAGCTGCACGACGCTCGGATAGCCGATGTGCTGGTAGACGCCGGGATTGGCCCAGTCGATCGAGCCGCTGCCGTACTTGCCGCTCCATGGGCTCATCCGCGACGAGCCGGGGCGCTCGGCCTCGCTCTTGCCCGGCACCCCGCCTTCCTGGATGACGAACTCGTTCTTGGCGTCCCAGGTCACGCCGTCTTCGGAGACGCACCCCCGCACGCCGTAGGGCGGCCGGCGGTAGCCGTAGATCATCAGGTAGCGGCCGTCCTGGAGCGCGATCATCTCCGACGGATAGCCCCAGATGTTGGTCCATTTCGGCGGCGACCAGGAGAAGCCGTCGTCCTCGGAAACCACGACCACCATGTTCTTGGCGTCGCCCGATGGGTTGACGTGGGTGCGCATGGTGCAGACCAGCCGCCCGTCGGCGAGGCGCACCAGGGCCGGCTCCTCATAGTCGATGATCGAGGCCGCGTCGTAGGCGAGGGTCGAGTAGTATTCCCAGTTCTCGCCATTGTCGTCGGAGCGCATCAGCGCCGAACGGGTGGTTTCGCCCTCGCCTTCCTCGTCGTAACCGCGGATGCGGCCATAGAGGCCCATCAGGATGCTGCCCGAGGGGAGCTGCCAGCAGCCCAGCCGGCAGCCGCCATGCTTGAGCGGGCGGACGTTGACCGGGATCGGCTCGGACCAAGTGCGGCCGCGATCGGTCGACTTGACCACGAAGGTCCCGAGCCAGCTCTGCAGCTTGTAGGCCCAGGTCCAGTCGCCCCATTGCTTCGTGTTCGGCTGCGCCGCCCAGGACACGCCGTCGGGGCGGATGCCGCGCTTGAAGTGACCGGTGATGGTCAGGTTGACCAGCCAGGTGCCGTCGGCCAGCTCGCAGAAGCCGCAGTCCCAGTTCCCGGTCTTGTCGGTCCAGGGCAGCACGATCTCGGGAGCGGACCAGGAGAGGCCGCCGTCTCCCGAGCGCGTCAACAGGGTCTGGCCGCTGTCGTGGTGATAGGGGAACCGCTCCTCGTTGAACACGGCGACGATCTCGCCGGACGCGAGGACGCGCGTGGCGATCTGGTTCACGCAATGCTCGGGATGGCGGAAGATGTCGTGGTGGGTGACGTCGCTGATCCGGGTCATGGGTCGCATCGGGCTCCCTGTTCGCCGCTGTTCGAATCGCACGATCCGGCAACCAACGGATGACCTTTGACGACAGAAACTATACTCAGAACGCCAGCCCCGCGCTCACACCATTGCTGAACTCCGACGCTCCACATCCAGTCTATGTCGTGCCAAATCAAGTCCACAGGCCCCCTTCCTAGGATGATCGCGCAGAGAACAGGCGGGTGCCGCCCTCGCACAAGCCGGCGGCCCGCCCAACAAGCGGAGGTGCGGATGTCGACCCGTTGGCACATGACCCGTCGCGCGTTCACGGCCGGCGCGGCCGCAGCGAGCACGCCGTTCTGGCTCACCGGTCGCGCGCCGCACGCGCAGCAGACCACCGAGATCGTCCATTGGTCCTGGCTCGCCGCATCGGACGGCGAGGTCTGGGCGAAGATGATCGACAACTTCAACCAGGCCCATTCGGGCAAGGGCGTCCAGATCAAGATGGAGCTGGTGCCCGAGGAGCAGTACGTCACCAAGATCCTGGCCGCCTCGGTCACCGGCAAGGCGCCCGATTTCGGCTGGGGCACCGCCGGCTTGCGCGCCAAGATGGCGAAGGACGGCGTGGTCGTGCCGCTCGACGAGCTGATCAAGCAGTCGGGCCTCGATCTCGCCGATTT
The DNA here is from genome assembly GCA_050246385.1 of Geminicoccaceae bacterium. Lineage (GTDB taxonomy): Bacteria > Pseudomonadota > Alphaproteobacteria > Geminicoccales > Geminicoccaceae > Benzoatithermus. The sequence goes on along the minus strand of JBFWWD010000327.1, from coordinate 836 downwards.
CAGCGAGTTCTCGATCCAGTCGGCCCGCTATCCCAAATACGACAACCAGATCTTCATGGTCCCGATGGACCTGATGAGCCTGCAGCCCGAGGTCAATCTCGACCACGTCAAGGAGGCGGGCCTCGACCCGGCCAAGTTCCCCGAGGACGGCAAGACGCTGCTCGACTGGGCGGAGGCGATGACCAAGCGCGAGGGCGACAAGGTCGTGCGCTCGGGCATCATGATGACCGGCTCGGGCGTGCAGCCCACCGTCACCTGGGGCATCGTCGCCGGCCAGATGGGCTTCGAGCGCGCCTCGGCCGACCTGAAGACCGCGGCAGTGAACCCGGAGGCCGGGATCGCCGCGATGAACTGGGTGCTCGACCTGTTCGACAAGCACAAGGTCAGCACCCGCGACGTCACCGATCGCTACAAGGCGTTCGGCACCGGCGAGGGCTCGATCTTCTGGACCGGCCCCTGGACGCTCAACGGCTACGTGCAGCAGAAGCTGAACTTCGCGACCTACCTGTTCCCCAAGATCGGCAATGAGCGCCTGACCTATTTCGAGATGGGCGGGCTCGAGCTCTACACTCAGGGCGACACCGGCCGGCACGCCGCCACCATGGATGCGGTCAAGTGGCTGTCGGACAACAGCTTCCTGTGGACCACCGTCGGCCGCGGCGCCTCGCCGCGCAAGTCCATCCTGGAGCGGCCGGACTACAAGACCGCCGGCCTGCCCTGGGAGGTGCGGGGCGCCTTCATCGACGGCATGTCGTTCGCGAAGCTAGGCGAGATTCCGGTGCTCGCGGGGCCGGACTTCACCATCTATTCGGGCGGCAACATCCTCGCCAAGACCC
>JBFWWD010000326.1:0-5728 GCA_050246385.1 Geminicoccaceae bacterium | reverse complement strand
ACTGGTCCGGGCACCAAGCTCGCCATCGCGGCGACACGCGGATCGTCCCCGTTCAGCACGGCAGTTCCGCCGGGTCGCAGGGCGGCCAGGAGCCGCGCCTTCTCGCGCTCGATCGTCTGGAGATTGCCCATGGTCTCGAGATGCTCGCCGGCGACCGAGGTCACCACCGCGATGTCGGGGGCGGCGGCAGCTGCCTGCCGATCCATCAGGCCCGGCCGGTCGATGCCGATCTCGACCACGGCCAGCCTCTCGCCCGGCCCGATCTCGAGCAGCCGCCGCGGCACCGACCACATGCCGTTGGCACCGGTTCGCAGCGTCCCGGTCATGGGCAAGCCGAAGGCCGCCAGCAGCATACGGACAGTCGTGCTCTTGCCGACGGAGCCGGTGACCGCCACGATGCGCGTCCGCCGGGCCAGTGTCCGCCGATGAAGCCACGCGACCGGCCTCAAGGCCGGCGCGAGCGCACCGCGCGCCGCGGCACCCAGCCGCTGCCGGCCGAGCCGCGTCGTCGCGAGCCCCGCCGCCTCGCGGAGGTTCAGGCCCATCCCTGATCGCCGGACGGTGGTCGTGCCATCGCTCCCCGCCCTCGTCACCGCCCCACCATCATGCGAAAGGTCCACCGCCACGTCGAAGCGGTCAAGCGGGCGGTGCGGCGAGAGGATGCGGCGGTGAGCGTGGAAGGTCGGCCGGAACCCGACATCGTTGCCGGTGCGGCTTGGCCGAGGCCGCCACGAAGCCGGGTCGTGCTTTCCCTCGGCATCACCCAGATCCTGGGCTGGGGCTCGACCTTCTACCTGCCGGCGGTGCTCGCCCCGGTGATCGCCGACGACACCGGCTGGCCGGTGCCCGCGATCGTCGGCGGCCTCACGCTCGGCCTGCTGATCGCGGGCGCCGTATCGCCACTGGTCGGGCGCCTGATCGACCGACATGGCGGCCGTCCGGTGCTGTGCGCCGCCTCGCTGCTGTTCGCCGCTGGCCTCGCCGTCCTGGCGATGGCGCGCGGCCTGCCGCTCTATCTCGCCGCCTGGGCCGTTCTGGGGCTGGCCATGGGAGCTGGCCTCTACGACGCGGCATTCGCCACTCTGGGTCGGATCTATCGCGAGGACGCGCGGCAGGCGATCACCCAGCTGACTCTCATCGCCGGCTTTGCCAGCACGGTGTGCTGGCCGCTCACGGCATGGCTTGCGGCGATGGTCGGCTGGCGGGGAACCTGCCTTTCCTATGCAGCCCTGCAGCTCGCCGTCGCCCTTCCGCTCCATGCATCGGCCCTGCCCCGGCTACCCTCCGGACCGACCGATGCGCCGCATCCGTCGGCGCAGGCGGGCATGTCCGCCGCAGCTCCGGCGCAGGTCCGCCTCTACCTGCTGCTGGCTGCCACGATCACCCTGGCCGCCGCCATCACCGCGATCGTGGCGGTGCAGCTGATCGCGATCCTGCAGGAGCGCGGTTTCGGCCTGGTCGCGGCCGTGGGCCTGGCCGCCTTCATCGGCCCTGCCCAGGTTGCCGCGCGCGCTATCGAGATGCTGCTCGCGCGACGGCAGCACCCGATCTGGACCATGATCGCGGCGACGCTCCTTCTCGCGATCGGCATCGCACTGCTGACGTTCGGCTTTCCTGTGCCGGCCGTGGCGCTGGTCTGCTTCGGCGCCGGTGCCGGGCTTCACTCGATCGCGCGCGGCTCCGTGCCGCTCGCCCTGTTCGGTCCCACCGGCTATGCGACGCTGATGGGCCGTCTGGCCCGGCCCAACCTCCTGGCGCAGGCCGTCGCGCCCGTTCTCGCGGCCCTCATCCTGCAGCGCGCGGGCGCAGATGCGACGCTCCTCGTCCTCTGCGCCCTGGCCCTCGCCGATCTGGCCCTGGCGATCCTGCTCGCCGCCTCGGTGCGCGCGAGCTATGCCCCGGTCACCCGCCAGATCACGTCGCCGACATCGTCGGCGACCAGCAGCGACCCGTCGGGTCCGACCGCGACCCCGACCGGGCGGCCATAGGAGAGCTTCTCGTCGGGCGAGAGGAAGCCGGCGAGGATGTCGCGCGGCGGGCCGGAGGGCTTGCCGTCCGCGAACGGCACGAAGATCACCCGGTAGCCGCTGAGCTTGCTGCGGTTCCAGGACCCGTGCTGGCCGATCACCATGCCGTCGCCAAATCCCGGCAGCGTACCGGCCGGCAGCCAGTACAGGCCGAGCGACGCCGTGTGGCCGCCCAACGCATAGTCCGGCGTGATCGCGCTCGCGACCAGCGCCGGGTCCTGCGGCACGCGGTCGTCGACCGTGCGGCCCCAATAGCAGTAGGGCCAGCCGTAGAAGCCGCCCTCGCGCACCGAGGTCAGGTAGTCGGGCGGGGTCTCGTCGCCGAGCCCGTCGCGCTCGTTGACCACGGTCCAGAGCACGCCCGTGCTCGGCTCCCAGGCGAGGCCGACCGGATTGCGCAGGCCGCCGGCGAAGATTCGCGGGGCAGCACCTCCCGCGAGGTCGAGCTCCCAGATCGCGGCCCTGCCCTCCTCGGCCGCCATGCCCTCGTCGCCGATGTTGCTGAGCGAGCCGACGCCGGCATAGAGCCTGGTGCCGTCCGGGCTCGGCAGCAGGCTGCGGGTCCAATGACCGTCGGGCTTGAAGGTCGCGATCCTCCTGGCCGGCCCCTTGGCGCTGGCGCTCGCGGCGTCCCAGGCGAACGCCACCACCCCGTCCGTGTTGCCGACATAGAAGGTGTCGCCGACCAGGGCCATGCCGAAGGGCTGGTTGAGGCCGTCGAGGAAAGTCTCCTTGACCTCGGCCTCGCCGTCGCCGTCAGCGTCGCGCAGGCGCACGAGCCGGTTCGGGCTCGGCCCGATCGCCGCCGCCCGCGCCATGGTGGCGTGCATGGCATAGTCGAACAGGCTGCGCGCGCCGCCGGGCGTGAACAGCGACTCGGCCGCCAGCACGTCGCCATTGGGCAGGACCTGCAGCCAGCGCGGATGCTTGAGGCCGGTGGCGAAAGCGTTGACCCGGAGTCCGGCCGCGGCGGTCGGGGCCTTCCCGACTGGCCAGCCGTGCGCGGTGGGCATCTTGAGGGTGGGGAAATTGCCCTGCGGCTTCGCGGTCGGAATCGAGGGCGAGGTGCCCAGGGCCTGGGGGCGCGGCGGGTCGCTGCGGTGGCGCAGCATGACGGTGACGTCACCCACGACCGCGACCATGCGGCCGAACATGCCGGACAGGCTCATGGCATTCCTCCTGATGGCCGGCAGGCAGGTTCGGGCATGGGAGCGCCTCGGCCGTTCCGGCTGCGGGCCGCACCATGCCCCGGGCGGCCGACTTTGGGCAACCGGTACCGGCGGCCGGGCCTCATGCTCGAGTAGAGCTGGCATCGGGGGCGTGGCTCGCGTCTGGATGTGCAGCGAACGCAGTGCAGGCAGGAGCACCGGCAAGGGAATGATGGAACATGCGGCCGTCGATCCGCACGGGCGGCTCATCGACGATTCGTCGCAGGCCGTGGTGCCGTGGTGGAGCTTCACCAAGACCCTGATCGCCGCCTGCGCGTTGCGACTGGTCGAGCAGGGCCGGCTCGACCTGGACCGGCCCCTGCCGGAGCGGCCCTACACGCTGCGTCAGCTGCTGCGGCACCGGGCGGGCGTCGGCAACTATGGCGGGCTCGCGGACTACCATGCCGCCGTCGCGCGCCGGGACCCGCCATGGCCGCAGGCGGAGCTGCTCGCGCGGATCCCTGTCGATCGGCTGATCTTCCCGCCCGATCAGGGCTGGGCCTACTCGAACGTCGGCTACCTGATCGTGGGCCGGCTGATCGAGGATAGCTGCGGCGAAGGGCTCGGCCCGGCCCTGGGCAGGCTGGTGCTCCGTCCGCTCGGCCTCGAGGTCGCGCGCCTCGCCGAGACCACGGCCGACATGGACGCCACGGCATTCGCGGGTGGCCACGGCTACGATCCCGGCTGGGTCTACCACGGCACCGTGATCGGGCCCGTGGCCGAGGCGGCGCTGGCCCTGCACCGGCTGCTGGGGGGCGGGCTGCTGACTGCCGCCTCGCTGGCGGCGATGCTGGAGCGCCATCCGCTCGGCGGCCCGATCCCGGACCGGCCCTGGCGGTCCACCGGCTACGGGCTCGGGCTGATGATCGGGACGATGGCGCGCCGTGGGCTGGCGCGGTCCGTCGAGGTGGCGGGGCACTCCGCCGGTGGTCCGGGAAGCGTCGGTGCGGTCTACCGGGCGATGCGCTCCGGATGCACCGCGGCGGTCTTCGCGGCTGGAACCGGCGAGGGAGCGGTCGAGGATCGGGCGCTGTCGCTGCTCACGTGCGACTGAGCCCAAAACACGAGCGGCCCCTTGCGGGGCCACCGGCAGACTGCGATCGGGCTCGCTCAGCGCGAGTAGTACTCGATCACCAGGTTCGGCTCCATCATCACCGGATAGGGCACGTCCTGGAGCTTCGGCGTCCGAACGAACTCGGCCTTCAGCGCCTTCGAATCGAAGGTGATGTACTCGGGCACATCGCGCTCGGGATGCTGCACGCTCTCGAGCATGTGCGGATGGCTCTTCGAGCGCTCGGCGATCTCGACCACGTCGCCCTCGCGGACGAGGTAGCTCGGGATGTTCACCCGCTTGCCGTTCACGAGCACATGGCCGTGATTGACGAGCTGGCGCGCCGCGAACGGGGTCGGGGCGAGGCAGACGCGGTAGACCACGGTGTCGAGCCGGCGCTCGAGCAGGCCGATCAGGTTCTCGGCCGTGTCGCCACGCTGCCTGGACGCCGTCTCGTAGGCCCGGCGGAACTGCCGCTCGGTCATGTTGGCGTAGTAGTGCTTCAGCTTCTGCTTCGCCGCGAGCTGCTGGGCGTAGTCCGACAGCTTGCGCCGCTTCTGGCCGTGCTCGCCGGGCGGATAGTCCCGACGGGCCAGCGGGCTCTTCGGGCGGCCCCAGAGATTGACGCCGAGACGGCGACAGATCTTGTTCTTCGCGGAGATACGCTTGGTCATCGAGCCTCGACGGCAATCGGGACGAAAAAAACGGCCCGGGGCTCGCGCCCGGCCGCGTCGTGCGGCTGCTTATAGCGATGGCGTCGGGTTTGTAAAGTGCCCGCTTTCGAGCCGGGCTGCCACCTACCGGCATGGCCGCGGTTCGGGCAGCATGCCGCCGAGCGTCGGGGGAGACACCTGTTGAGCAACGAGGCAACCGCCCTGCTCGGGCTGGACTGGGGCACCACGAGCCTACGCGCCTACCGCATCGCGCGCAGGGGCGAGGTGCTCGAGCGCCGCTCGCGCGAGGCCGGCATCTTGCGCGTGCCGGGCGGCGACTACGCCGCAGCGCTCCTGGCGGCGATCGGCGACTGGTGGGATCGGGCGCCCGCGGTACCGGTGATCGCGTCCGGCATGATCGGCAGCCGGCAGGGCTGGCGCGAGATTCCCTATGTCGACTGCCCCGCCGGCCTGGAGGAGCTGGCCCGCGGCCTCGGCGAGGCCGAACTCCCGGACGGTCGCCGCATGCTGATCGTCCCCGGGCTCCTGCGACCGGCGGGCGAAGCCTCCTTTCCCGACGTCATGCGTGGGGAGGAGACGCAGATCCTGGGCGAGCGGCATGCGCCGAGCGGGCGCTACGTGCTGCCCGGCACCCACAGCAAATGGGCGCTGTGCGAGGCGGGGCGGATCAGCTCCTTCGCCACCTACATGACCGGCGAGCTGTTCGACGTCCTGCGCCACCACAGCATCCTCGGACGGCTGATGACGGGAGACGCGCCGGACGAGGCG
>JBFWWD010000325.1:0-5732 GCA_050246385.1 Geminicoccaceae bacterium | reverse complement strand
GGGCGACCAGGACCTGCTCGCCGCCATGCGCGCGCTGAAGCTGCCCGGCGCCGCCCCCTATCGCGGCCCGATCGACCCCGACCTGCTCGAGCACCTCCTCGCCGAACGCCAGTTCGAGCTCGGCGGCCGGGCCTGGCTGCAGGGCATGGCCGAACCGGAAGCTGCCGGCACAACCGCCGGCCGCGACACTGGCGCCGATTGCGGCACTGGTGGGTTAGATTGTTCTACTTGAAGGTGCTATCCGGTGCCGACCGGGCACAAGCTGGGACACGCCTCCGACGATGAACAGGTCCGCTCGACCGCACGTCTCCGCCACGCCGCGCCGGCTGCTCGCGCGGCTGGCGCTGCTGCTCGCGCTGCTGCTGCCGGGGCCGGCGCTGGCGGCCGACTGGATGCAGTACATCGCCTCCTGGCCCGACCTGATCCGGGCGTTCGGCGCCGATCCGGCCGCCGGCGCGCAGCACTACGCCCAGTATGGCCGCGCCGAGGGCCGGGCGCTCGACCGGTTCGACGAGCGGCAGTACCTCGCCAACTATCCCGACCTGCGCGCCGCCTTCGGCCAGAACACCGCCATGGCGGTCGAGCATTTCATCCGCTACGGCCTGTTCGAGGGCCGCACCGACGATCCGCCCACCCCGCCGGCACGGCCGGACATCTTGTTCGTGCTCGTCGACGACATGGGGGCCGCCGTGATCGGCCCGGAGCGGCGCTCGGTCGAGGTCGCCACGCCCAACATCGACGCCCTGGCGGCGGCCGGCACCACCTACACCCAGGCCTATGCGGCCCCGGCCTGCGTGCCCTCGCGGGTGATGGCGCTGTCGGGCCGCTGGCCCTACCGCAACAGCGTGGGTGCCGTCTGGAACAACGGCCCGACCCCGCCCGGCTCGATGATCACCCTCGCCGAGCGGCTGCGCGGCAACGGCTACGAGACCCGGCTGGTCGGCAAGTGGCAGCTCGGCACGATCGCGGGCAAGCATCCGCTCGACCAGGGCTTCGACCATTTCTTCGGCTTTCACGGCGACACGCCGGACTATTACGGCGCCGACCCGGACGACCCGCTCTGGCGCGACCGGACGCGGACCATGAACACCGGCTACGTCACCGACACGCTGGCGGACGAGGCGGTGAGCATCCTGCGCACCAAGCGCGACCGGCCGCTGTTCCTGTTCCTGTCCCTGACCGCGATCCACGATCCCCTGCAGACCACGATGGCGTTCGCGGTCGACGGTGTGGACCGGGCGCTGGGGCGGGTGGTGGCCGCGGCCAGGCCCGACACGCTGGTCATCTTCGCCGGCGACAATGGCCGCTTCGTCAACACGCCCCTGCGCGGCGGCAAGTACGACATCTGGGAGGGCGGGGTGCGGGTGCCGTTCATCACCGCCTGGCGCGGCCGCATCGCCGCCGGCCAGTCGGTCGCCACACCCGTGTCGCTGCTGGACGTCGCCCCGACCGCGATGGCCGCCATCGGCGCGCCGCTCGCCCCTCTGTTCGACGGGCTCAGCCTGCTCTCGCCCCTGCCGCCGGAGCGGCGGATCTATTTCGGTGCCATGGGGCGCGGCGGCGTGGCGGTGCGCCAGGGCCGCTGGAAGCTCTATCTCGGCTATCAGGGCGTGCCGACCCGGCTCTACGACGTCGAGGCGGACAAGGGCGAGAACCTGAACGTGGCGGCGGGCTATGTCGGGGTCGTGCAGTCCCTGACCGCGGCACTGGGCGCCTGGCAGGCCGCCATCGACGACTGAGCGAGGTCGCGCCGAGGCATGGTGCTGCTCAGGATCGCGACCCGGTCGCGCGTCGGCCCGCCGCTGCTGCCCGCGACCCGCCACGGTGGCAGGCGGCCGCGGCAAGGGCTCGTACCTGCTGCGCCCCGATGCCGCCGAACGGCTGCGGACCGCCGCGGCTCAGCCGAGGTCCAGGCACAGCCGCTGCTCGGTCCGCAGCACCGCGTTCTGGCTGAAGCGGCGCTTGTAGGCCTTGATGATCGCCTGGATCTTGCCCTCGACCGCCGCCGCGTCCGGCACCAGCAGCACGACGAGCTTCGCCGGCTCGCGGAACAGGGCGCCGGTGGCGGTCCGGAACTCGCCATAGGCGTCGAGCACGGTCAGCCCGTCCGGGAAGCGGGGGCTCACCACCTCGTCGAGGAACCGTGCCATCGCCCGCTCGCCGACGATCGCCCCCGAGGGCTTGGCGCGGCCGAGGAACAGGTCGATCTCGTCGGCGGGCCGCAGCGGCGGCCGGCACCCGCCGGCGGCGGTGGCACCGGCCGTCGGCGCCGCGAGAAGGAGCGCACCGAGCAGCGCCGTGCCGAGCAGCATGCGAGCCATCAGGCGTTCCCCGGTCCGAGATCTGGCGTCCTTGACCGCAAAGGTTGCTCAGGCGTGGGGCCGCCGTCAATCGCGAGTTCCCCGATCCGCGCATCGGGCGAGACCCGCCCCGGCCGGGTCAGGCCTTGGCCCAGGCCGCGCGCAGATGGTCGTGGCCGAAGCGCCAGACCTCCTCCCGCGCCGGGAAGAAGTCGCGCCAGACCCGGGTTGCGGCCGCCAGATCCGGCAGCGCCCGGCCGAAGGCCTCGATCACGTACCAGCCCTGATAGCCGCCGGCCTTGAACGCGCGGAACACCGCCTCGAACGGGACATGCCCCTTGCCCGGCGTGCCGCGGTCGTTCTCCGAGACGTGGACATGGTTGATCCGGGCCAGATGCGGGGCGATCGCACCCACCGGGTCCTGCTCCTCGATGTTGGTGTGGAAGGTGTCGTAGAGCAGGCCGTAATTGGGCCGGCCGACCCGGTCGACCACGGCCGCGGCGTCGGCCACCGTGTTGAGCGCGTGGCACTCGAAGCGGTTGAGCGGCTCGACCGAGAGCCTGATGCCGTGCCGGGCGGCATGCTCGGCCGCCTCTTGATGGGTGGCGACGATCCCGTCCCGCTCCTGCGCGGTCGGCGGCTCGCCGGTGAACTGGCCGAGCGGCTGGTAGAACGGGCCGGCCAGCACCTCGCCCCCGGCGGCGGCGAGACAGTCGATCGCCCAGCGCAGCCGCTCGACCGCACCCCGGCGGCAGGCCGGATCGGGGCTGATCGAGCTGTGCGCGGCGTCGGGCAGGACGGTGACCCCGGTGCAGCGCAGGCCCTCCTCCTTCAGCACCCGACCGATCCTGGCGAAATGCTCGGGTGCGCCCGCGAAGATCGGCAGCTCGACCCCGTCATAGCCGGCCCGCTTCAGCTCGGCGAGCAGCGGGAGATGCTCCTCGCCGACGTGGGTGGTCCAGAGCAAGAGGTTGAAGCCCAGCAGCATGGCGCTCACCCGTATTTCCGGTTCAGCTCGTCGAGCGCCACCTTGCATTTGGCGGTGGCGGCCCAGGCGTCGGGCCAGAAGCACAGGTCGACCGTCCACCAGTCGTGGCCGACCTCCTCCCTGGCCAACGCCGGGACCAGGGCGTCGAAGTCGAGCAGGCCCTCGCCGAAGGGCGGATGGGCCGAGGTCTCGTCGCTGCCGTCCGCGGCCTTGTGGCAGCTGTCGTCGCTGTCGATCAGGTGGATGTGGTTGATCCGGCCGGACAGCCTGCCGATCAGCTCGAGCTGGCCGCCCTTGAGGGTCTCCTGCCTGCCCTCCTGGCGCGCGCCGACCACCGCCACCATCTGGCCGTGGCAGGTGTCGTAGAGCACGCCGAAATGCTCCTGCGGCAGCTTCTCCAGCACACGCTGGATGTCCGCGGGCTTGTTGAAGGCGAAGCCGGGCTCGAACTCCCAGGTGACGTAGAGGCCCTTCTCGCCGGCATAGTCGAGGCAGCGCTCCCAGGTGCCCACCAGCCGCTGCAGCAGGTCGGCATAGTCGGCCTCGCGGTGGATGGTCGGCGGCTGCACCGTGTCGACCCGCACCCCCTTGATGCCGAGATCGGCGGCGAAGTCGCAATTGGCCTTGAAGCTCGCGACATAGGGTGCGGTGTCGCGGGTGTTGAGCAGCTGCTCGCCCCACAGGTCCTGGGCGAAGCCCGAGAAGGCCAGCCCGTGGCGCGCCACCTCCTCCTTGAGCCGCGCCCGGTCCTCGGCCCCGGGATGGTTCTGCGGGTTCGGGTAGCCGTTGAACCCGCCGAGCTCCAGCCCGTCGAACCTCAGCTCGGCGAGCTGCTCGAGCACGGTCGGGAACGGGATCGGCTGCTCGCCGTAAGGCCCGACATTGAACGCCCAGGTCCCGATCGAGGTGCGCCGCATGCTTGTCTGCCTCCCTGCTGGCGGCGGCAGAGATAGCGGAGGCAGGCAGCGGGCGGAACGGCAAAGCGTGCGGGGCGACGCCGGGCCGGGTTCGCGCGTGCCGCATAGGCGGAGGTGGTGGCGCGGGCGGTGTTGACGGAGAGGTAACCATCTTCAGCTAGACCGGCGGATGGTGGAGGAGGTGCCGCGCCGGGACAGGAGCCCGAGCGCAGCGAGGGCGGGCAGGCCGGGACGGGCGAAGGGGTGGCTGGCGGAAGTGGGCGTGGCGTTGGGCCGGCGCTCGGGTTCGGGCGTGTCGATCTGGGAATTCGTTCGTGTATTTTGCATCGGTGATGCTGCCTGGGCTTGGGCGTGCAGGCTTTGTGTCGGGTGTGCGGGTGGGTTCGGGCGTGCCGCGGCGGGAGTCCGTGCGGAATTGGCTTCGCGGGGCACGGGCCCGCGCTCGCGACGGCGGCATGATGCGTGGGAGAGGTGGTCGTGGACGGCATGGGCGAGGTCCGCCTAGGCTGATATTCCTTGACCATCGCTTGGGTGAGGGACGAAGTCAAGGGCTGGCGCCGGCGGAGCGGGTGTGCGGTCGCGCACAGCAGGGCGGGCGGGGGCGTGGCAGGGTGGCGGCACTGCCCGAGGAGTCGGATCATGGACGCCATCAGCGCCACCCGCACCCTGCCCCGCCCCGAGACCGGCGCGCGTCCGCCGCCGGCTCCGCGCAGCGCCGAGGCGGCGCTCGACCGCTACCGGCAGGCCTGCCGCGCGGAGGAGGCGGCACGGCTGTTCCTCACCGGGCTCGGCCGCCTGCACGGCCCGATGGCCTGAGGCCGGTCATGACGCCCGCCACCGCCGCGCGCACCCCCACCGATCTCGAGCGCCAGCTAGGCGGCTGGCGCCTCGCCACCGCCGAGATCACCTACCGCCTGCCCGACCACCCGGCCCTGCTGCAGACCTTCGTCTGGCAGCATTACGACCTGGCCCCGGCCTATCCCGAGCTGCGCCGCTTCCTCGCCTTCTGGGCCGAGCACATCGACGGCCTGCTGCACTCGGTCCGGGTCGGGTGCAGCGAGCTGCTGCAGGCACCGAGCGTGAGCGCGGCCGCCGGCATCTGGCGGCTGCACTGACCAAGACGCCGAGGCGGCTGGGCCGGGCCCCGGGTTCGAGTGTGCCGCGGCCGGGTTCATTCGTGCATTCCTCGCGATGAAGGGACCTTGGGTTCGTTCCGTCGCGCCCGGCCGCCGGGTTCGGGCGTGCCGCGGGGGCCGCTCGTTCGAGCGAAAGCCTGCGGAGGCGGAGTGCAGTCGGGTTCGGACGTGCCGCTTTTGGGAATTCGTTCGTGCACTTTTCGGTGCGACGGCGCTCGGGTCCGGGCGTGCGTGGCGGCAGTTCGTTTGTGTATTCATTGATTCGGCAATTGGTCCTGGGTTCGTTTGTGCATTCTTGGGAAGGGGTTGCTGGATCGCACCGACCGGGGCGGCGGGCGGCGGCGGAGTGTGCGGCAGAAACATCCGGGGCGACATGGCGTGGCTTTCCTAG
>JBFWWD010000324.1:0-5749 GCA_050246385.1 Geminicoccaceae bacterium | reverse complement strand
GACGAGGTCTATCGGCACTGCGGCCAGAAGGAGACGGTGATCTTCGCCGATCGCCTGATGACCATGGGCTTCAGCCACGCCTGCAAGGCGGGGATCTCGTTCGGCAAGGACGACATGATCATCCCCGAGGGCAAGTGGGGACACGTCCACGGCACCCAGGAGCTGGTCAAGCAGTACGAGCAGCAGTACTCGGACGGCCTGATCACCAAGGGCGAGAAGTACAACAAGGTCGTCGACGCCTGGCAGCAGTGCTCGGACAAGGTGGCCGAGGAGATGATGCAGGCCATTCAGGCCGTGCAGCAGACCCGGCGCGAGGATGGCCGCTACCGTCAGCCGAACGCGATCTGGATGATGGCGCATTCCGGCGCCCGCGGCTCCGCGGCGCAGATCAAGCAGCTCGCCGGCATGCGGGGCCTGATGGCCAAGCCGTCGGGTGAGATCATCGAGAACCCGATCATCTCGAACTTCAAGGAAGGTCTTACCGTGCTCGAGTACTTCAACTCGACGCATGGCGCCCGCAAGGGTCTCGCCGACACCGCCTTGAAGACCGCGAACTCGGGCTATCTGACCCGCCGCCTCGTCGACGTCGCGCAGGACTGCATCATCAACGAGGAGGACTGCGGCACCGAGCGGGCGATCACGATCAGCACGTCGGGCGGCAACGAGGACCTGGGCGAGCGCATCCTGGGCCGCACGGTGGCGGAAGACATCGTCCATCCGCGCACCGGCGAGGTCCTGGCGCCGAGGAACACGCTGCTCGACGAGGAGCTGTGCCGGCATATCGATCAGTCGGGTGTGGACAGCGTCCGGGTGCGGTCGGTCCTGACCTGCGACAGCAAGACCGGCGTTTGTGGCCGCTGCTACGGTCGTGACCTCGCGCGCGGTACCACGGTGAACATCGGCGAGGCCGTGGGCGTGATCGCGGCGCAGTCGATCGGCGAGCCGGGCACGCAGCTGACCATGCGCACCTTCCACATCGGCGGCGCCGCCCAGGCGTCTGCCGAGCAGGCCGCGATCGAGAGCCCGTGCGTCGGCGTGGTGCGGCTGATCAATCCTCGCCTCGTCCGCGACAGCATGGACCGTGCGGTCATTCTCGGTCGCAACACCGAGCTCGTGGTCTATGACGAGGTCGGTCGCGAGAAGCTGCGCCAGAAGCTGGTCAACGGCACCCGTCTGCGGGTCGAGCCGGACGCGGCGGTCGACAAGGGCCAGGTCCTGGCCGAGTGGGACCCGCACACGCTCCCGGTGGTGACCGAGGCGTCCGGGTTCATCGTCTTCCAGGACCTGATCGACGGGACCTCGTTCCGCGAGGTCGTCGACGAGGCGACCGGCAAGACCAGCAAGGAGCTGATCGACTGGCGCCAGAGCTCGCGCTCGAGCACGCTTCGGCCCTCGATCGTGCTGCAGGACGAGAACGGCAACCCGATCACGCTGCCGTCGGGCAGCGAGGCCCGGTACTACCTGCCCGTCGGCGCGATCATGTCGGTCGACAATGGCGCCAAGGTCCACGCCGGTGACGTACTGGCGCGTCTGCCGCGCGAGGCCAGCAAGACGCGCGACATCACCGGCGGCTTGCCGCGGGTGGCGGAGCTGTTCGAGGTGCGGCGGCCCAAGGACCCGGCGATCATCGCCGAGATCGAGGGTCGGATCGAGTTCGGCAAGGACTACAAGAACAAGCGTCGGCTCAAGATCCAGCCGGTCGACGAGGATCTCGAGCCCGTCGAGTACCTGATCCCGAAGGGCCGCCACGTGGTGGTGCAGGAGGGTGACCAGGTCAAGCCGGGCGATCTGATCGTCGACGGCAATCCCGTGCCGCACGACCTCCTGCGCGTCCTCGGCATCGAGGCGCTGGCGCAGTTCCTGGTGAACGAGATCCAGGAAGTCTACAAGCTCCAGGGCGTGAAGATCAACGACAAGCACATCGAGGTGATCGTCCGCCAGATGCTGCAGAAGATCGAGATCGTCGATCCTGGCGACACGACCTTCCTGGTCGGCGAGCAGGTCGATCGCATGGAGTACGATCAGATCAACGAGCGCATGTTGCTCGAGGATCGGCGCCCGGCGACGTGCCACCCGGTGCTCCAGGGCATCACCAAGGCGAGCCTGCAGACGCAGTCCTTCATCTCGGCGGCGTCGTTCCAGGAGACCACGCGCGTGCTGACCGATGCTGCCTTCGCCGGCAAGGTCGACAAGCTGCAGGGCCTCAAGGAGAACGTCATCGTCGGCCGGCTGATCCCGGCGGGGACCGGCGGCGTCCTGCAGCGGTTCAAGAAGGTCGCCGCCACCGACGACAGCTTCGCGGCACCGCCGCCGGAGCTGCCGGGCGGCGAGGGCGCTCTGCGGCTGCCCGAGATGAGCGGCATGCCCTCCGAATGAGGTGACTTGATTCTGCCGCGGGCCGGGGCTATCTCCGGCCTGCGGCAAACACCTCGCCGGCGCTTGACGCTGCGTGGTGCTGCGGCTAGAAGCCCCTTCGCTAGATCTTCGGTGCCGGTGGTGACCCTCGCGGATCAGACACGGTGCCGGCCTTACGGCGATTTGAGATGGAGCGCGAGCAACCGCATCATGGCGGGTCGCGCTCTTTTGCGTCGACATGGCCCCGGCGGATGCCGCCGCGGCGGTCAATGACGGGATGTGAGTGCGGATGCCGACGATCAACCAGCTGGTGGCCCAGGGCCGCTCGCCGAAGCCGACGCGGAACAAGGTGCCGGCTCTCGAGGAGTGCCCGCAGAAGCGGGGTGTCTGCACCCGGGTCTACACCACGACGCCGAAGAAGCCGAACTCGGCGCTGCGCAAGGTGGCGCGCGTGCGGCTGACCAACGGCTTCGAGGTGACCAGCTACATCCCCGGCGAGGGCCACAACCTGCAGGAGCACTCGGTGGTCCTGATCCGTGGTGGCCGCGTGAAGGACCTCCCCGGCGTCCGCTACCACATCGTCCGCGGCAAGCTCGACACCCAGGGCATCGCCAAGCGGCGCCAGGGCCGGTCGAAGTACGGCGCGAAGCGCCCGAAGTAAGAGATAGGGAACTCCAGCGATGCGTCGTCGCGCCGCCGAGAAGCGTGAGGTTCTGCCGGATCCCAAGTTCGGCGATCTCGTGGTCACCAAGTTCGTCAATTCTCTGATGTATGACGGCAAGAAGTCGGTCGCCGAGCACACGCTCTACGCCGCCTTCGACCGCATGAAGGCGCGCACCGGAAAGGATCCGGTGGGCCTGTTCCACGAGGCGCTGGACAATGTGAAGCCGGCGCTCGAGGTCCGCTCGCGCCGCGTCGGCGGCGCCACCTACCAGGTGCCGGTCGAGGTCCGTCCCGAGCGGCGTCAGGCTCTGGCGATCCGCTGGATCATCCAGATCGCGCAGAAGCGTTCGGAGAAGACCATGACCGAGCGGCTCGCCGGCGAGCTGCTCGACGCCGCCAACGGCCGCGGCGCGGCCTTCAAGAAGCGCGAGGACACGCTGCGGATGGCCGAAGCCAATCGCGCCTTCTCGCATTATCGCTGGTAAGTCCTGCTATGCCGCGCGAAATCCCGATCGAGCGCTACCGTAATATCGGCATCATGGCCCACATCGATGCCGGCAAGACCACTACGACCGAGCGCATCCTCTACTACACCGGAAAGTCCTACAAGATCGGCGAGGTGCACGAGGGCACCGCGACGATGGACTGGATGGAGCAGGAGCAGGAGCGCGGCATCACCATCACCTCAGCCGCGACCACGACCTTCTGGAACGACCACCGCATCAACATCATCGACACGCCCGGCCACGTCGACTTCACCATCGAGGTCGAGCGCAGCTTGCGCGTGCTCGACGGTGCGGTGGCGGTGTTCGACGGCGTGGCCGGCGTGGAACCGCAGTCGGAGACCGTCTGGCGTCAGGCCGACAAGTACCGGGTGCCGCGGATCTGCTTCTGCAACAAGATGGACCGGACCGGCGCGAGCTTCGATCGCTGCGTGTCGATGATCAAGGACCGTCTCGGCGCCAATGCGGTGATCGTGAATTTCCCGATCGGTCTCGAGAGCGAGTTCAAGGGCGTCGTCGATCTGGTCCGCGACCGCGCCATCGTCTGGCACGAGGAGACGCTGGGCGCAAAATTCTCCTACGAGCCGATCCCTGCCGATCTCGCCGGCCAGGCCGCCGAGCTGCGCTCCGCGCTGATCGAGGCCGCGGTCGAGATGGACGATGCGGCGATGGAAGCCTACCTCGAGGGCAACGAGCCCGACGAGGCGACCATCATCCGTTGCCTGCGTAAGGGCACGGTCGCGGGCAAGCTGGTTCCGGTCCTCTGTGGCTCGGCCTTCAAGAACAAGGGCGTGCAGCCCTTGCTCGACGCCGTGGTCGACTTCCTGCCTTCGCCGCTCGAGGTGCCGCCGACCGAAGGCGTCGTTCCGGGCACCGATCAGTCGGTCGAGCGCAAGCCCGACGACAAGGATCCGACGGCGGGCCTGGCGTTCAAGATCATGAACGACCCGTTCGTCGGCTCGCTCACCTTCGTGCGCATCTATTCGGGCAAGATCGAGAGCGGCTCCTACCTGCAGAACACGGTCAAGGACCAACGCGAGCGCATCGGCCGCATCCTCCTCATGCACGCGAATAATCGCGAGGAGATCAAGGAGGCCTATGCCGGCGACATCGTGGCCCTGGTCGGCCTCAAGGGCACGACCACCGGCGACACGCTGTGCGATGCGGCCAAGCCCGTGATCCTCGAGCGGATGGAGTTCCCCGAGCCGGTCATCGAGGTCGCGGTCGAGCCGCGCTCGAAGGCCGATCAGGAGAAGATGGGCATCGCCCTGTCGCGGCTCGCGGCCGAGGACCCCTCGTTCCGCGTGGGCAGCGATCCCGAGTCCGGTCAGACCGTGATCAAGGGGATGGGCGAGCTCCATCTCGAGATCATCGTCGACCGCATGAAGCGGGAGTTCAAGGTCGAGGCCAATGTCGGCGCGCCGCAGGTGGCCTATCGTGAGACGATCACCCGTGAGGCGACGGTCGACTACACGCACAAGAAGCAGAGCGGCGGCTCGGGCCAGTTCGCGCGCGTGAAGCTGGTGTTCGCGCCGGGCGAGAAGGGCTCGGGCTTCGAGTTCGACAGCAAGATCGTCGGCGGCTCGGTGCCGAAGGAATACATCCCGGGCGTCGAGAAGGGCCTGGCGTCTGCGGTTCAGAGCGGTGTGATCGCCGGCTTCCCGATGGTCGATCTCAGGGCGCAGCTCGTCGACGGCGCCTATCATGAGGTGGACAGCTCGGCGCTTGCCTTCGAGATCGCCTCGCGCGCCGCCTTCAAGGAGGGTGTCGCGAAGGCCGGGCCGCAGCTGCTCGAGCCGGTGATGCGGGTCGAGGTGGTGACGCCCGAGGACTATATGGGCGACATCATCGGCGATCTGAACAGCCGTCGCGGTCAGATCACCGGCATGGAGCCGCGCGGCAACGGCCAGGTGATCAACGCGATGGTGCCGCTTGCCACGATGTTCGGTTACGTCAACACGCTGCGTTCGCTCAGTCAGGGCCGCGCGCAGTTCACGATGCACTTCGACCACTACGAGCCCGTGCCGCAGATGGTCGCCGAGGAAATCCGGGCGAAGTACGCCTGAGTCCGCATGCCCTGAAGGGACGATCGGAGCTAGAGAGATGGCCAAAGAGAAGTTTTCGCGGACGAAGCCGCACTGCAACATTGGCACGATCGGTCATGTCGATCACGGCAAGACGACGTTGACGGCGGCGATCACGAAGGTGCTGGCGGAGTCGGGCAGGGC
>JBFWWD010000323.1:0-5767 GCA_050246385.1 Geminicoccaceae bacterium | reverse complement strand
GTGGGACGGCTGCTTCCTCGGGATCGTGCCGTCCATGCACAGATAGTCCGGCGAGAGGCGGCCGGCGGCGGGGAAGGCGTTCTTGCGCCCGGCCCAGAAGGCCAGCGCTCGGCCTCGCTCTCCGACACCTTGCTGTAGGTGCAGCCGTGCTGGCGGGCGATGGAGCCCACCACGCCGATCAGATGGTCGACCTCGGCGGCCGGCCCGTCCAGCTCGCAGATGATCAACGCCTGGGCGTCGCGCGGATAGCCGGCGCCGCAGAAATCCTCCGCCGCGTTGATCGCCGGGTGGTCCATCATCTCCAGCCCGCCGGGGATGATCCCGGCGGCGATGATCGAGGCGACGCACTGCCCGCCCTGCTCGACCGACCGGAAGCCGATCAGCACCGCGCGCGCGGTCTCGGGCTTCTGCAGGATGCGCACCGTCACCTCGGTGACCACGCCGAGCAGGCCTTCCGACCCGGTCATCAGGCCGAGCAGGTCGTACCCGTCCGCGTCCAGATGCTTGCCGCCGAGCCGGAGCACGTCGCCGTTGGGCAGGACCAGCTCCAGCCCGAGCACGTTGTTGGTGGTGAGCCCGTATTTCAGGCAGTGCACCCCGCCCGAGTTCTCGGCGATGTTGCCGCCGATGGTGCAGGCGATCTGCGAGGACGGGTCGGGGGCGTAGTAGAAGCCCTGGTGCTCGACCGCCTTGGTGATGCCGAGATTGGTCACGCCGGGCTGGGCGGTGACGGTGCGGTTCTCGTAGTCGATGTCGAGAATCCGGTTGAACTTGCCCATGCCCAGGACGATGCCGTCGGTGAGCGGCAGCGCCCCGCCCGACAGGCCGGTGCCGGCGCCGCGCGGCACCACCTTGACCTTCTCGGCGTCGCAAAAGCGCAGGATCGCCGCCACCTGCTCGGTGGAAGTCGGCAGCACCACCGCCATGGGCAGCGTGCGGTAGGCGGTCAGCCCGTCGCACTCATAGGCGCGCAGCTCCGCCTCGGTCGCGATCACGCCCTCGCCCGGCACGATCCCGCGCAGGTGCGCGATCACCCGCTCGCGCTTGGCCAGCACCTCGGCGTCGGGCTCGGGCATCTGCATGGTGGGGCTCCCTGACGGATGGCCTGAGCATGGGTTGCAGGCGGCACCCGGTCAACCGCAGCAGGTTGTCTGAGGCGGATGCCATGATAGAGACATTGGCGAGTGATACCGTGTCCCATGAAACCCCAGGGAGGAATTGATGCGCCTCGGGAGAAGTACGCCCGCCCTCGCCGCGGGGCTTTGCGCCCTCGGGCTCGCGGCCAACGCGGCTGCCGGCGGCTATCGCGACGTCGTGGTCACGCATTATCCCGCCGGCAGCGGCGACGATCTGTTGACGGCCGGCCTCGGCGCCGCAGGCCTGCAAGGCGTGGCCCCGGCCGTCACCGACGCGACCGACCCGGCGCAGCTGCGGCGGCTCGCGATCTACAACAACTACCGCGCCCTGGTCGACGTCAGCGCCGCCGGCGGCTACGGCTCGCTCTACGGGCCGACGGTGGCACCCCCCGCGCAGGCGGGCCCGGACGGGCAGATCTACGGCTGGGAGTACCTGACCTACGCCCATGGCGGCGACAAGGTCACCATGATGGTGCAGATTCCGGACTTCTTCGGCCAGGGCGGCCGCCCGGCCTGCATCGTCACCGGCCCGTCCTCCGGCTCGCGCGGCGTCTATGGCGCCATCGGCACCTCGGGCGAGTGGGGCCTGAAGCAGGGCTGCGCGGTGGCCTACACCGACAAGGGCACCGGCATCGGCGCGCACGATCTGCAGAACGGCACCGTGACCACGCTGCGGGGCGTGCGCGAGAGCGTGGCCGAGGCCGGGCGGGATTCGAACTTCACCGCCAAGGTGCCGCGGCGCGAGCTCAAGCGCTATCTCGACCGGCTGCCCGACCGCTGGGCCTGGAAACAGGCGCACTCGCAGGCCAATCCCGAGGCCGACTGGGATCGGGACGTGCTGGACTCGATCGAGTTCGCGTTCTGGGCGCTGCAGGACCGGTTCGGCCGCCCCTTCGGGCCGAAGAACACGCTGGTGATCGCGTCGAGCGTCTCCAACGGCGGGGCGGCCTCGCTGCGGGCGGCCGAGATCGCGCGACCCGGTCTGATCGACGGCGTCGTCGTGTCGGAGCCCAACGTCAACCCGGTCTACGACCCGCGCTTCGGCATCCAGCAGGGCGACGGGCCGGTCCTCCACCGGCACAGCCGACCGCTCTACGACTATCTGTCGGTGGCGAACCTCTATCAGGCCTGCGCCAACCTGGCCGAGCCGACGGCGCCGTTCAATCTCGCCCCGAGCGCGGCGCGCTGCCAGTCCCTGCGCGATGCCGGCCTGCTGGATGCCGCCGATCCGGCCGACTGGCCCGCCGAGGCGCAGGCACGCCTGAACGGCTACGGGCTCCTGCCCGAGCAGAACGTGGCAGCACCTTCCTACTGGTCCTTCTACGTGCCCCAGGCGGTGGTCGTGACCTACGCCAACGCCTACAGCCGCGCCGCGGTGACGGCCAACCTCTGCGCCTACTCCTTCGCGGCGGCCTCGGCCGCGTCACCCACGCCCGGCGTGCTGCCGGCCACGTCGGCGGCCCAGCTGTTCGCGACCGCGAACGGCATCCCACCGACCGGCGGGATCGGCGCGATCAACGACCTGGCGCCGGGCGGGCCGCGCTTCGACCCTGTCTCCACGCCCGACCAGAACCTCGATGGTGCCGTCTGCCTGCGCTCCTTGTGGCTCGGCGGGCCGCAGGCTGATTCAGGGCGCAAGGCGCCCCTGCCCTACCGCCTGCGGCTCGGTGTCGGCGTGGCGCAGATCCTGGCCTCGGGCCGGCTGCACGGCACGCCGACGATCATCCTGCACGGCCGCAGCGACGCGCTGATCGCCCCCAACCACAGCTCGCGCGCCTATTACGGCCTGAACCGGCTGCGCGATGGCAATGGCGCTCCGACGCGCTACTACGAGGTCACCAACGCCCAGCATCTGGACGCGTTCAACTCCCTGCCGGGCTACAGCGAGCGCTTCATCCCGCTGCACAAATACTTCGTCGACGCGCTCGACCTGATGTGGGCGCACCTGACGGCGGGTGACGCGCTCCCGCCGAGCCAGGTGGTCACGACCACGCCGCGCGCGGGCGGGGCGCCGATCACGGCCGCCAACGTGCCGCCGATCGCCACGAACCCGGGGACGGAGGCGATCGGCTTCACCGGCAACGTGGTGCGCATCCCCGACTGATCGGCGGGCGGTACTCTGCTATCCTCCTCGTGCTTCGGTGCGGGGAGGATGGCGTTGCGCGCGTTCATCGTACGGCCGTTCGGGACCAAGAACGACAAGCAGGGGCAACCGATCGACTTCGACCGGGTCGAGCGCGAGCTGATCGCACCTGCACTCGAAGCGGTCGAGCTCGAAGGCCGGACCACGGGCGAGATCGCGGCCGCCGGCAACATCCGCGAGGACATGTTCCGGATGCTGATCGCGTCCGACGTGGTGATCGCGGACATCTCGATCCACAACGCCAACGTGTTCTACGAGCTGGGCATCCGCCATGCGGTCCGGCCCTGGCGCACCTTCCTGCTGCGCTGCCGGGCGGACGAGGGCGTGTTCGACCTGCAGACCGACCGCTACCTGCAATACGAGCGCGACCATCCCGCGGCCTGCCTGCCGGCGCTGATCGAAGGGCTGCGGCAGAGCCTGGCCGCCGAGCGCCGCGACAGCCCGGTCTATCTGCTGCTGCCACAGCTCGAGCCGCCACCGCGCGCAGCACTGCTGCCGGTACCGCAGGAGTTCGGCGAGGCGGTCGAGCGGGCGCAGGCCGAGAATCGGGCGGGTGATCTGGAGCTGCTGGCCGCGGAAGCACGCGGCTTCGAGTGGGAGAGCCAGGGGCTGCGCGTGGTCGGCCGGGCGCAGTTCAAGCTGGGCGCACACAATGGCGCGATCGTCACCTGGGAGGCGGTGCGCGAGGTCGACGGCGGCGACGATCTGGAAGCCAACACCCTGCTCGGCACGAGCTACCAGAAGATCGGCGAGCTGGTGGGGTCGGACCAGGCGGTGCAGCGGGCGCTGAAGAACGCCAAGGCGGAGGGTCATGCGCGGGCCGAGCTGCTGGCGCTGGTCGGGCGCAACGCCAAGACGCGCTGGCAGAAGGAGTGGATGGCCTCGGCAGCAGATGCCGTGGGCACCGCGCTTCGATCGAGCTGGCTCGACCAGTCGGCGCAGGCCTACGGCGCGGGCTTCGCCGAGGACCGCAACCACTTCTACCCGGGGCTGAACGCCCTGGCGATGCTAACGGTCGAGACCGAGCTGGCGGTGCGACTGCCGGCGGTCTGGGCCGAGCGGTTCGACGACGATCAGACCGCCCAGCGGGAGCTGGAGACCCGCAGGGCGGATTTGGCGAAGCTCGCCACAGGCGTGCGCCTGTCCCTGGATTCGGCGAAGCAGCGTCAGGAGCGCGCCGGCGAGGCCGACGAGTGGATTCCGCTCAGTGAAACCGATCTGCGGCTGCTCACGATCGATCGGCCCCAGGCCGTCGCGGGCAGCTATCAGCGGGCGCTCGCCAACGCCTCGGAGTTCGCCGTCGGCTCGGCGCGGCAGCAGCTCGAGCTCTATCGCGCGCTCGGCGTACGCGGTGCCAATGTCGAGGCGGCGCTGGCCGTCTTTCCTCCCGCCACCCCCCAGCCCACGCCAGGGCCGCGGCCGCGGGTGGTCCTGTTCACCGGCCACATGATCGACGCTCCCGGGCGCAAGGAGCCGCGGTTCCCGGCCGAGAAGGAGACCGTCGCCCGCGACGCGATCAGAACGGCGCTGCAGGCGGAGCTGGCGATGCCGGGCGGCGTGTCGCGCGCGATCGCCGGCGGGGCTAGCGGCGGCGACCTCCTGTTCCTGGAGGCCTGCGCCGAGTTCGGCATCGCCGCCGATCTCTATCTCGCCCTGCCGCCCGACCAGTTCGTCGCGGCCTCGGTAGCACCGGCCGGGCCGGGCTGGATCGAGCGCTTCCGGTGGGCCTGCGAGCGGCTGCCGAAGCGCGTGCTGGCGCAGTCCAAGGAGCTGCAGGGCTGGCTGCAGGGCAAGGCCGACTACGACATCTGGCAGCGCAACAATCTCTGGATGCTGCACAACGCCCTGGCGCTGGGCCGGGACAAGGTCACGCTGATCGCACTCTGGGACGGCGAGAAGGGGGACGGGCCGGGCGGCACCGAGCACATGGTCGACAAGGCGAAGGCCCGCGGCGCGAAGGTGGTGATCCTCGATTCCAAGGCGCTGTTCGGGCTCGCATAGTCAGCGCAGGGCGATCAGCACCGCTCCGGTGCCGACCAGCAGCACGCCCAGCCAGCTCACGGCGGACAGGCTCTCACCCAGGAACAGCACGCCGAAGACCGCCACCAGGATCACGCTCAGCTTGTCGACCGGCGCCACGCGCGCCGCGTCGCCGAGTTGCAGCGCGCGGAAGTAGCAGAGCCAGGAGCCGCCCGTGGCGAGGCCGGACAGGGTGAGGAACAGCCAGGTCCGGCCGGAGATCGAGCCGGGCGGCTGCCACTGGCCGGTGCCGGCCAGGATGGCCGCGAGGACGGCCACGATCACCAGCGTGCGGATGAAGGTGGCGAGGTCGGAGTTGACGTGCTCGACGCCGACCTTGGCAAAGATGGCCGTGAGTGCCGCAAAGCCGGCCGAGAGCAGCGCCCAGAGCTGCCAGGACTGGGCGAGCGACCTCACGGGCGCTGCGGCTCGGTCTGGCTGACCACCAGGGTCGGTCCGGCCTTCGGAC
>JBFWWD010000322.1:0-5773 GCA_050246385.1 Geminicoccaceae bacterium | reverse complement strand
GCATCTCAAGGTCGAAGGGCCGGCGATCGTCACCGCCGGCATGATCGAGGTCGGCCACGACATCGAGATCATGGATCCCGACCACGTCATCTGCCACGTCGACAAGGGTGGCAAGCTGTCGATGGAGATGACGGTGCAGGCCGGCAAAGGCTACGTCCCGGCCTCGCTGAACAAGAGCGAGGACGCGCCGATCGGCCTGATCGCGATCGACGCGATCTACAGCCCTGTGCGCAAGGTCGCCTACCGCGTCGACAATGCGCGCGTCGGCCAGCAGACCGACTATGACCGGCTTACGATCCAGGTCGAGACCGACGGCTCGGTGATGCCGGACGACGCGGTGGGCTTGGCCGCGCGCATCCTGCAGGACCAGCTCCAGCTGTTCGTGAACTTCGAGGAACCGCACCACGCGCTGCCGCAGGAGCGGCGGCCGGAGCTGCCGTTCAACCCCAACCTGCTGCGCAAGGTGGACGAGCTCGAGCTGTCGGTCCGCTCGGCGAACTGCCTGAAGAACGACAACATCGTCTATATCGGCGATCTGGTCCAGAAGACCGAGGCCGAGATGCTGCGCACCCCGAACTTCGGCCGCAAGTCCTTGAACGAGATCAAGGAGGTGCTGACCCAGATGGGCCTGCACCTCGGCATGGAGGTCGGCGGCTGGCCGCCGGAGAACATCGAGGAGCTCGCCCGCAAGGTCGAGGAGCCCTACTAGGCAAGAGGCGAGCCGGGCTGCGGGCCACGGCCGAGGGAGTAGAGACATGCGTCACGGCAAGAGCGGCCGTCGCTTCAATCGTACCGCTTCGCACCGCAAGGCGATGTTCGCGAATCTCGCCCAGGCGCTGGTGAAGCATGAGCAGATCATCACCACGCTGCCCAAGGCCAAGGACCTGCGGCCGGTGGTCGAGAAGCTGATCACGCTCGGCAAGCGCGGCGATCTGCACGCGCGGCGTCTGCTCATTGCACGCACCCGCTCGGAGGCGACTGCCTCCAAGCTCATCGACGTGCTCGGCAAGCGCTACCAGGAGCGGGCCGGCGGGTACATTCGCGTCCTGAAGGCCGGCTACCGGCACGGCGACAACGCGCCGATGGCGGTGATCGAGCTGGTCGACCGCGACGTCGACGCCAAGGGCCAGGACAGCGGCCCGGTCGAGATGCACGACGAGGTCGAGGCGCAGGCCGCCGCCTGACGCTGCCCGGCCATGCACGCTTCGGGGGCGCTTCGGCGCCCCCTTTGCGTTATGGCCGTAGGAACGGGGACGCTCAGGGCTGGACGGCGATGCGTGACTGGAGCAGCAGGTTCGCGAAGCGGGCGATTCGGATCACCGCCTCGGAGATCCGCGAGCTGCTCAAGCTCCTGGCTCGGCCCGGCATCATCTCGTTCGCCGGCGGCATCCCCGATCCCAGGCTGTTCCCGCGTGAGATCATCGCCGAGGCCTATGCCCGGATCCTGGGCGAGCCCAGCACGGCCAGCACGGCGCTGCAGTATGGGATCAGCGAGGGTTATCCGCCCCTGCGCGAGTGGCTGGCCGGTTACATGGCCGGGCTCGGCGTGGCCTGCGGGCCCGAGCAGATTCTGATCACCAACGGCTCGCAGCAGGCGCTCGACTTCCTGGCCAAGCTGTTCCTGGACCCTGGCGACAGGGTGCTGGCGGCGCGTCCAACCTATCTCGGCGCGTTGCAGGCCTTCAGCGCATACGAGGCCGACTACGGCATGCTGCCTGAGGCGGGAGGGGCGAGCGAGCGGTCGGCCAAGCTCGCCTATCTCATGCCGGACTACGCCAATCCCAGCGGGCGTACGCTGACTTTGGAGGAGCGCGAGGCGGTGCTGGCGACGGCCACGGCGCTTGATCTGCCCGTGATCGAGGATGCCGCCTACGAGCAGCTCTACTATGATCGCGAGCCGCTGCCGCCCCTGCTCGCTCTCGGCTCGACGGCGGCCGGACTCGATGGTGGCCGGGTGATCTACTGTGGAACCTTCTCCAAGACCGTCGTGCCCGGGCTGCGTATCGGCTGGATCGTCGCTCCCCGCCCGGTGATCGAGAAGCTGGTCCTGATCAAGCAGGCCGGTGACCTGCATACGAGCGGCTTGAACCAGATGGCGATGCTGGCGGTCGCCAAGGAGATCGTCCCTGGCCATGCCGGCGAGATCCGCGCCGCCTATCGCGAGCGGCGCGACGCGATGCTCGCGGCGCTGGAGCGGCACATGCCGGCGGGCGTGACCTGGAGCCGGCCCGGCGGGGGCATGTTCCTCTGGCTGACCCTGCCCGGGAATGTCGATGCGGCGGTGTTGCTCGAGCGGGCGATCGACGATGCAGATGTCGCCTTCGTGCCTGGAGCGGCATTCTTCCCGGACCGCTCGGCACGCAATACGCTCCGGTTGAGCTTCTCCCTGAATCCGCCGGCCGAGATCGAGGCGGGAATCTCAAGGCTGGCGCAGGTGATCAGCGAGCTTCTCGTTGAAGGGCCGGTCCCCGACGCGGCGCTAGGCGTCGATAAGGGGCACGTCCTTTCCCTGGCGGAGGTCGAGCTAGGTGGCGACGGTGCGCGCGCCGGCTGATCGCCTGGGCAGCGGGAATTGAGCGTGCCGCCGCGAACGCGCAGCGACCCATGCCGGGGCAGGCGATGATGTCGGAGACCAGGCCGCTGTTGGCGTGCCAAGGCCGGCCTCGTCCAGCAGGTTCCAAACCGCGAACAGGTCGCTGGTTCTGACATAAGGAAGGACCAGGTTCTGCTCGTGTGTGGCGCGAATCTCGCCGTGGCTGAACTCGTTGGCGAGCGTCGCCACGGTCCGCATCTGCTCCGATGTCATATCGCCCGGAATGCCGCCGATCGGCTTCAGAGAGACATTGACGATCACGTAGCCGGACACCTTGTGTGCCGCCGTGTTGTGCCGAACCCAGCGTCCGAACTCAGGGACGTTGGCTGCACGCTGCTCGTGCAGTAGATCGCGGTCCGCGAGGCTTTCATAGCTGGGTGCCGCGAAGTAGGCACGAATCCGCTCGAGCTCGTCGGCGGCGATCGCAATGCCTTCCGCGTGGTCGCCGGCGGCGTACTCGGCCTCGACCTCACGCCTGAAGGCGTCGAGCCCAAGCTCGCGGACCAGGATGTTCACCCGCGCCCTGTACTTGTTGTCCCGCCGCCCGAAACGGTTATAGACCCGCATGATCGCCGTACTGTAGGCGAGCAGCTCGTCTGCGGGCAGGAACTCGCGCAGCGTCTTGCCCATCCTCGGCGTCCGGCTGGGGCCGCCGCCGACAAGGATCTCGAAGCCGAGCGTGCCCGCCTCGTCGCGCTTGAGGATCAGGCCGACGTCACGCGCCCGCACGGCGGCCCGGTTGGCCGTCGCCGCGCTGATGGCGATCTCGAGCCTGCGCGGCAGACAGCTGAATTCGGGATGCAGCGTCGACCACTGGCGCAACAGCTCGGCCCAGGGGCGGGGATCGGCGACCTCGTCGGCCGCGACGCCGGCATATTGGTCCGTGGTCACGTTCCGGATGCGGCTGTCCGAGGTCTGGATCGCATGCAGCTCGACCTCGGCCAGCTCGCCGAGGATCGGGGGCGCGTCGTTCAGTTCCGGCCAGTTGAGCTGCAGATCCTGGCGGGGCGTGAAGTGCCCCTGGCGGAGATCGTACCGATCGACGATGTCGGCGAGCTTCGTGAGCTGCCGCGAGCTCAACGTGCCGTAGGGAATTGCGATGCGCAGCATGTAGGCGTCGAGCTGCAGGTAGAGGCCGTTCTTCAGCCGCAGCGGCTTGAACTCGTCCTCGCTGAGCTCGCCGCTCAGACGACGCTTGACCTGATCTGCGAACTGCGCCGTCCGCTGCAGCACGAACTGTCGGTCGAACTCGTCATACCGGTACATGCGAACCCCCGACCTTCACCCCCTGCTTGCCCAGATCGGGCCGCACCGATCGCCCCGGTGTGCGGGTTCGCTCGCGCAGCGTGACTGACTGCAGCCGGCCCCCTTCGATCGTGACGTCGATCAGCTGGGCGTCGACGACCTCGTTCACGGCCATGCCCTGGCGCGCGAGGGCATCGAGCGCCTTGATCTCCTCCGCGGTGGTCGCGACCGTGGCCTGATCCAGCCGTTCGACCCAGTCGCGCGCGCCGAGAAAAACGACCACACCGTCAATCAGCCGATTGGCCGTGACCACTTGTCGGTTCATGCGGCGATCTCCTCGAAGTGGGTCCGCGGCCGGATCGCCGCCCTGTTGTCAGACGGCCGAACCATCGCGGGCTGCGCCACGGGATGCACTCCGACAAAGAGGATGGCGGGACCCTTGATCCGATTGTCGATGAGCAGGTCGGTCAGGCGGGAGATCCGTCCGATCGCCACCTTTTGCGACGGCAGCGTGCCGTTCTCGACCACCGTCACCGGCGTGGCGGGGCCGATTCCGGCGCCGAGCAGACGGGCCTGGATGTGCCCGGCGGCCCCGATGCCCATGTAGATCGCCAGGGTTCGGCCGGGGCGTGCCGGCTCGGCCCAGTCATGCTCGGCCGGCCCGTCGCTGGCTTGCGCCGTCAGCAGGGTCAGGCTGCGTCGCTGCTCCCGCTCGGTGGCAGTCAGACCGGCGGTTGCGGCGCAGCCCAGCGCTGCCGTGATCCCCGGAACGACGTCGACCGCGATTCCTGCCGCGTGAAGGGCTGCGAGTTCCTCGCCGGCTCGTCCGAACACCATCGGATCACCGCCCTTGAGGCGCACCACATAATGTCCAGCAGTGGCCTCCCGAACCAGAATCGCATTGATTTCCGCCTGCGTCGGGGACGGGTGCCCGGGCGTCTTGCCGACCAGAATGCGCCGCGCGTCCCGCCGGGCGCGATCCAGGATTTCCGGGCCGACCAGGCGATCGGTGACGATGACATCCGCTTCCTGCAGCGCACGCACCGCTTTGACGGTAAGGAGGTCGGGATCTCCCGGCCCCGCGCCCACCAGGCTCACACGTCCGCTGACAGGAACGGCACCGGCAAGCTCGCGCTCCGCGAGGTCATGCGCCGTGGCGAAGTTGCCGGCGAGATAGGCCCGCGCGATCGGACCTTCGAAGAAGCCCTCCCAGAAACGGCGGCGGGTCCTGCCATGGGCGATGGCGTCGGCAGCGTGTTGCCTGAGACGGACCGCCCAACGGCTGAGCTCGCCAAGGCCCGCTGGCAGCATCGCTTCGAGTCGGGACTTGATCTGGCGGGCGAGGACCGGCGCGGTTCCCTCCGTGCCGATCGCCACCACCACGGGGTCGCGGTCCACGATCGCGGGGGTTATGAAGTCGCACAGCTCCTGCCGGTCGACCGCGTTCACCGGAACGCCCGCCGCCCGGGCCATAGCCGCCGCCATCGCCGCTTCAGCCCCATCGTCGAGGGCGACGTAGACCAGACGCGCATTCGCCAGATCACGCGCCTGCAGCGAGCGCCGCTCGAGCGCAATACGACGCCGGGCTGCCAGTGAGGCGACCTCGTCACAGACTTCTGACGCGAGCACGCGCAGGCGTGCACCGGTCCGGGTCAGAAGCCGCAGCTTCTGTGCTGCCTGCTCGCCACCCCCGACGACCAGAACAGTCTGATCGTTGAGATCCATGAAGACCGGAAAGAAGCGCATCTGCAGTCCATCACACGTGTGTCGCGTAAAATCGCCAGTCTCACGGTGGGATTTGGGATAATTAGGTTTTACACACATAAGTCAAGGTATTCAGAAAATTACTGCATACTTGTGTAGTTACTGAACGCTCGTCCGTCGCGCTGTCTTGAAACACGGCGGGCGGTCATGAAGCGCTCATGTTCGACGGGG
>JBFWWD010000321.1:0-5796 GCA_050246385.1 Geminicoccaceae bacterium | reverse complement strand
GATCAGGCAGACCGAGAAGACGTAGCCCGCCCAGGGCGCGCCCAGCCCACGTGCGATGTAGAAAGCCGGTCCGCCGCGATACTGGCCGTCGTCGTCGGTGACCTTGTAGAGCTGGGCGAGCGTGCTTTCCGAGTAGGCGGTCGCCATGCCGACCAGAGCGACCATCCACATCCAGAAGATGGCGCCGGGTCCGCCGAGATAGAGCGCCACCGCCACGCCGGCGATGTTGCCCGTGCCCACGCGCGAGGCCAGGCTGACGGTCAATGCCTGGAACGGCGAGATGCCGGCCTTGTCCGTCTGCTGGGCGCCGGCGATCACCCTGAACATTTCGCCGAAGTGCACGATCTGCACAAAGGCGAGCCGCACGGTGAAGTAGACGCCGACGGCGAGCAGGCCGTAAATTAGCACGTATCCCCAGAAGATCGTATTCAGAAAACCGATCATGGTTTCCATGTTCGCACTTCCTCCATTGTTGCTTATTCTCCCGGCCGGGCCGCGTGACACAATAGTCAAGGTCCAGTTCGCCCTGTCAACCCGATGCGCGACGGCAGCGGCTCCCAATGCCTGCGCAGGCGACGTGCCGAGGTCAGGCGTCCGCACCCCCTGGTGGGCTGGCTAGAAAGGCCACTATAGTCGGGCCGCATCCAGGGAGGTCCTGTCGCTCGTGCATCTGAACGGTGTGTTGATCGAGGATACGTTCGCGGAAGCGTTCCCGATGCGGGCGACGCGGGTGGTGATCACGGCCGACGAGCCGCGCTGGGCACGAACCGCCGCGGAGGCCATGACCGGCTTCGCCACCTCGGTGATCGCCTGCGGCTGCGAGGCCGGCATCGAGCGGGAGCTGGAACCGGAGGAGACGCCCGACGGCCGGCCGGGCATCGCCGTGCTCCTGTTCGCGATGGGCGACAAGGATCTGGCCAAGCAGCTCGTGGCCCGGGTCGGCCAGTGCGTGCTGACCTGCGCCGGCACGGCCTGCTTCTCCGGCCTCGCCGGTGACGCGACCGCCGGGCTCGGCAAGGCGCTGCGCTTCTTCGGCGACGGCTTCCAGAGCAGCAAGAAGCTCGCGGGCCGTCGCTACTGGCGGGTGCCGGTGATGGACGGCGAGTTCCTGGTGGAGGACAGCGTCGGCGTGCAGGGCGGGGTCGGCGGCGGCAACTTCCTGATCCTGTGCACCACGGGCGAGGTGGCCCGGGCCTCCGCCCTGGCGGCGATCGAGGCGATGCGGCAGCTGCCCAGCGTGATCATGCCCTTTCCGGGCGGCATCGTCCGCTCCGGCTCCAAGGTCGGCTCGCGCTACAAGGCGCTGGTCGCGTCGACCAACGATGCCTACTGCCCGACCATTCGCGGCCAGACGGCCAAGACGGCGCTGCCGCCGGAGGTGGGCGCCGTGCTCGAGATCGTCATCGACGGCCTGTCCGAGCCCGACGTCGCCGAGGCCACGGCGGTCGGCGTGCGCGCGGCCTGCAGCCTCGGCCGAGGTGGTGGCGTGGTCGCCATCAGCGCCGGCAACTATGGCGGCCAGCTCGGCCCCTACCACTTCCATCTGCGACGGGTGCTGCAATGACCGGCATCCGGCTCCGCTTCAAGCAGAGCACGCCTCTGCCGGTCGATGCGCGGGTGCTCGCGCCCGATCGCCTGGCCGGCATGCCCGAGCCGGAGCTCGCCGCGCTCGAGCTCCTGGTCGGCAATCGCCGCGTGCCGCTCGGCGAGCTGGCCGAGGTCACGGCGGGTGATGTCCGGGAGCTGGTGATCGAGGGCTCGTTCGGCACGCTCAACCGGCTCGGGCACGGCATGGCCGACGGACTGCTGCATATCTACGGCGATGCCGGCGCCTATCTCGGCCAGGGCATGACCGGCGGCCGGATCGAGCTGTTCGGCAGCGCCGGCATCTACGCCGCCGCCCAGATGAGCGGCGGCACAATCCACATCGTGGCCAATGCCGGCGACTTTCTCGGCGCGGCTCTGCCCGGCGACGCCGCCGGCATGACGGAGGGCATCGTCCTGGTCGGCGGCGATGTGGGCGACCGGGCAGGCGAGCGGATGCGGCGCGGGCTGATCGCGGTCCACGGGCGGCTGGGCGACTTCGCCGCCGCGCGCATGATCGGCGGGACCATCCTCGGCCTGCACGGCTGCGGCGCCGACCCCGGCTACGGCATGCGCCGCGGCAGCCTGATCCTCGGCCGCGCACCGGAGAACCTGCTCGCCACCTTCGTCGACAACGGCATCAACGAGCTGCCCTGGCTGCGACTGCTCGACCGCCAGCTCGGCGCGCAGGAGCCGCCGTTCGCGCTGCCCGGCCGGCGCCTGCGCCGCTGGACCGGCTGCGCCTCGGTCGGCGGCAAGGGCGAGGTCCTGAGCACCGATTGACCGACCGGGGCCGCGCGCACATTTGTAGTCTGTTGCACTACATTCGGATGGGCCGATGAAGAGCGTTACCGCGCGCGAGGCCAATCAATCCTTCTCGCGCATCCTGAGCGAAGCCGAGGCCGGCGAGGAAATCGTGATCACGCGGCACGGCAAGCCGGTGGCGACGCTGCGCGCCTATCGCGAGTCCCAGCACGACGTCGACCGCCAGGCCGCCCTGGAGCATGCGATCCGCCTCATGGAGAACGCGCCCGCGCTCGGCACCGCGCGCCGCTTCACCAGGGACGAGATGCACGAGCCGTGATCGCGGTCGACACCAACATTCTCGTCTATGCGACCGACAGCCGGGCCGGCGAGAAATATGCCGTCGCCAAGTCCCTGCTGGCGACCACGATGTCGGCGCGGATGCTGGTGTTGCCGCTGCAGGTCCTGGGCGAGTTCGCGCATGTGGCGGTGCGCAAGGCGAAGCACTCACCCGAGGTTGCCGCCGAGTTCGTCGTGGCATGGTCCGCAGTGGCCCGGGTCGAGGCCTATCATCTGGGTGATGTGCGTGCCGCACTGCGCGCGCGCATCGACCACGGGCTGCCGTTCTGGGACGCCCTGATCTGGGCGGTGTGCGCCCGGTGCGGGGCAGGCACGCTGATCACGGAGGACTTCCAGGACGGCAGGCCGCTGGGTGGTGTGACCTTCATCGACCCGTTCAGGCCCGGCAATGCGGCGCGCCTGGAGCGAGCCCTGCGGTGAGCCGCTATCTGCATCCTCGCGTTCATCGCTGGCCCAAGGCCATCGGCGTACCGCTCCTGGGCGGTCGCCTGCTCTGCGACCGGGCCGAGGTGATCGAGTGGCGACCTGGCGCGCCCCGCGTCAGCTCCTGGCACGACGCCGATCGCATCGACTGGCCGGCCGCGTTCACCGCCCCACGCGCCGCACCCTTCGACCGGCCCCGGCTGATGGGCATCCTCAACGTGACGCCGGACAGCTTCAGCGACGGCGGCGCCCATGCGACGCGCGACGGGGCGGTGGCGCATGGGCTGCGGCTGGCGCGGCAGGGCGCCGACATCGTCGATGTCGGTGGCGAATCCACGCGTCCCGGGGCCACGCCCGTTTCGGTGGAGGAGGAGCTTCGGCGGGTGACTCCGGTCGTCGCGGCGCTGGCGCGAGCGGGCGTGACGGTCTCGATCGACACCCGCAAGGCGGAGGTCATGGAGGCGGCTCTCGCGGCCGGGGCGAGCATCATCAACGACGTCAGCGGGCTGACCTGGGATCGGCGCAGCCTCGAGGTCGTGGCCGGCTCCGAGGCGTTCGTCGTGCTGATGCACATGGCGGGCGAGCCCGCGACGATGAACGAGGCGCCGCGCTACGAGGCCTGCGCGCTCGAGGTGTTCGACTGGCTCGGCGCCCGGGTCGAAGCGTGCGAGAGGGCGGGTATCCGACGCGAGCGGATCATCGTCGATCCCGGCCTGTGCTTCGCCAAGCACGAGGCGCATAATCTCGACCTGCTCCGGCATCTGGCGCTCTATCACGGCCTCGGCTGCCCGGTGCTGCTCGGCGCCTCGCGCAAGGGCTGGACCGCCGAGCTGGATCGGGAATGGCCCGCGGGCGAGCGGCTCGCCGCCTCGCTGGTGGCGGCGCAATGGGCGCTGGACCGGGGTGTCCAGGTGCTGCGGGTCCACGACGTGGCGGCGCACCGGCAGATGCTCGCGGCCTGGCATGCGCTCAACGATCTGGAGGAAGGATGACGTCGGTCACGGTGATCGGTCTCGGGGCGATGGGCCTCGGCATGGCGCGCTCGCTGCTGCGCGCGGGGGTTGCGGTCCGTGGATGCGATCTGCGCGCCGAGGCGCGTGCCACCCTGGCCGCGGCGGGCGGATCACCGGCGGAGACGGCCGCGGAGGCCGCGCAGGATGCCGAGATCGTCGTGGTGACGGTGGTCAATGCCGCGCAGGCCGAGGCGGTGCTGCTCGGCCCGCAGGGAGCGTTGACGGCGATGGCGCCGGGAGGCGTGGTCGTGCTGTCGAGCACGGTCCCGGCGGCGGACGCCCGCGCGCTCGCCGCGAAGGTGGCAGCCGAGGGCCGCCTGTTCCTCGACGCCCCGATGAGCGGGGGCACCATCGCCGCCGAGGAGGGACGCCTGACCTTCATGGCGAGCGGTGCGCCGGCCGCCTTCGCCGCGGCGGAGCCGGCCATGGGCGCCATGGCGGGCACGGTCTACCGTCTGGGCGACGAGCCCGGCATCGGCTCCACCGTCAAGTCCGTCAACCAACTGCTGGCAGGCGTGCACATCGCGGCCGCGGCCGAGGCCATGGCCTTCGGCGTCCGGGCCGGGGCCGATCCACGGACCCTGTACGAGGTGATCACGAACAGCGCCGGCAACAGCTGGATGTTCGCCAATCGGGTGCCGCACATGCTGGACGGCGACTACACGCCGCGTTCCGCGGTCGAGATCTTCGTCAAGGACCTCGGGCTCGTCCTCGACGCCGGCCGCAGCCTGCGGTTCCCGCTGCCCCTGGCGGCCGCGGCGCACCAGCTCTTTCTGATGGCGGCGGCGGCTGGTCTCGGCCAAGCGGACGATGCGGCCGTGGTCAAGGTGTTCGAGCGGCTCACCGGCATCGAGGTCAGCCGCCCCGATCGCACTTCGTGACCGGCGAAAAGGAAATGGGCGGCCCGAAGGCCGCCCTGTTCCCCAACATTTTTTGCGGGTCGAGGATGCTCCGGCGAACCCCTGACCGCCGGGTCTTGCGACCCGAGTTCCCGGCGGCCGGACCCAAGGGGGTCGCCCGAAGACTATGCATGGGAGGATAGCACGGAGCGGATGGCTGGTTGTGAGTTTTCTCACATTTCGAGCGAATTGCCGAACCATGGACCGCACCCTCCGGGATTGACCAAGTCCGGGCCGATCAGCAATGTCGCGCCCGACATGTGGGGAGGCAGGAGAGTCATGGCCCGGATCGTTTCGACCGCCATCGTGACGCTGGCGTTCGGCTTGGCCGCTGGGGCGGCGAGCGCGGACACGGCGGACAAGAGGATCGCTCTTTCCAACAATTATGCCGGCAATTCCTGGCGCCAGGCCATGCTGCGCAGCTGGGACAAGGTGACCAAGGAGGCGGTCGCCGCGGGCGTGGTCGCGGCAGCCGACCCGTTCACCACCGCCGAGAACCAGGTCACCGAGCAGGCGGCCCAGATCCAGAATCTGGTGCTGCAGGGCTATGACGCCATCGTCCTGGACGCGGCCTCCCCCGACGCGCTCAACGGCGCGGTCAAGGAGGCCTGCGACGCCGGGGTGATCGTGGTCTCGTTCGACGGCATCGTCACCGAGCCCTGCGCCTGGCGGATCGCGGTCGACTTCAAGCAGATGGGCAAGGACGAGATGATCTATCTCGCCGAGAAGATGCCCGAGGGCGGCGACCTGCTGGAGATCCGCGGCCTCGCCGG
>JBFWWD010000320.1:0-5842 GCA_050246385.1 Geminicoccaceae bacterium | reverse complement strand
CGCCTTCCGGTCCGAATATGCCGCCGCCAAGATGAACGTCGGCAACTACAACCGGATCCGCCAGGTCACCGAGGAGCTGATCGAGCGCGGCGTCTACGGCGCCGCGCTCGGCGAGATGATCGCCGATCGGGCCAGCCGGCAGCTGTCGTTCTCGGCGTTCTACGAGCAGCTTCCCGACCCCGAGAATCGCGTCGCGCCCAGCACCGACCAAAAGGACGCCCTGGGCCTGCCGCGCCCACAGATCACCTACCGGATCGACGACTATGTCCGCGTCTCGGACGTCAAGGTGAAGGAGAATTTCACCGCCTTCGCGCAGATGCTGGGCGGCACCGAAGCGGTCTTCGGCGAGGGGTTCGCCTCCAACAACCACATGATGGGCACGACGATCATGGGCGACGACCCGGCCGATTCGGTCGTCGACCGGGATTGCCGCACCCATGATCACGACAACCTGTTCGTGGCCTCCTCGAGCGTCTTTCCTACCTCGTCGTCGATAAACCCGACGCTGACCATCGCGGCGCTGTCCTTCCGCATCGCCGACCGGCTTCGGGAGGCGCCCAGATGAGACCGGCGCGCAAGGAGTGGCCCGCCATGAGCCGCAAGGCATTGCTGGGCGTATCGGTCATGGCCGCGGCGCTCGCCATCGGGCCGGCCACCGCGCAGGCCCAGGATCAGGACGAGACACCTCTGATCACTCCGGACCAGATGGCGCTGCTCCGCGCCGAGCCGCTGGCGAGCCCCGGCGACGTCGCCGCCACACCGGAGCGGCTTTTCCTCGGCAATTGTGCATCGTGCCACGGTACCGGGAAAGTCGGCAACGGCGAGCCGGAACGGCTGACCCAGGTCGTGCTGCACGGCGTCCATCGAGGCGAGGCCGGCAATGTCTCGATGCCGGGCTTCGAAGCCTCGATGACCGACGCGCAGGTGGCCGGACTGGTGGCCTACCTGTCCGAGGCCAAGACCGGCACGCCGGTCGAGGTCAGCGCCGAGGCGGTCGCCCGGGCGCGCACCGAGCAACAGGCGATCCTCAAGCCCGCAGGAGAGTGAGCAACGCCGGGCGCCAGTCGGACGGGCCGGCAAAGCCGTGCGAGCTGCTCGCGGCCGTGCGTCGCCGGGACTCGTCGTGCCGAGCCATCGAGCGCTCTCGGGGATTCCGGGACCCGAGCCCCGGGCCCGTTGCCGACCGGCTGCGCCAGAAACAGGCTGCCGTGTTTCTTGTGGGAGATCTCTCGGGACCCGCGGCGTCGTCGAGCGTGCCAGGTCTCTAGGCTGGCGCGGGCCCGCCGCGCCAACGCTCGGCGAGCAGTTGCAGCCGCAGGAGACGCAGCGAGCCCGCGACCGGGCGCGATCCCTCGAGACCGCGCCGGAGCGCCGAGGCATCCATGCCCTCCTCCTCACGATTCCAGGCCGTCAGCTCGCGTCGGCCGACGGCCTCCTCTTCGTCGCGCAGCAAGCCGGCGAGGCCCATGACGTGCGGCACTGCCAGCGCGGGTGATCGAGGCAGCATGCGTCCTCCTGCTCGCCTGCACGCGGTTGGGAAACCTCATAGCATTGCCAAGCTGCGGCGGCGTGACGCCGGGATGAGCGATCACCCATGGCCAGCTCCGGCCGGCCTGCCCGGCGGCATCCGGAACCCGACCACGAGCGCGGCGGTTGTCGGAGCACGGCCCGGAACGCTTCACCCTCAGAGCGGGATCGACGTCAACGAGAATGTCGATCGGCTCCTGCAGAGTCTGGACGATATTCGCGGCGGCGTCGCTCCGCTCAGGGCGCGGTCCGGCGACGAGGCCGCGGCTGTGGGCCATCGCGGGGTGAGGCAAGCCCGCGAGGTGGCCGGTGGCTCGGCCGAGGACCTGGCCCGCCGGGCGGGGGAAGGCACCGCCGCCTTGTGCAGTCGGGTCGAGGAGCAGACCGTCACCGGCAGGGCGCTCGCATTCTTCGCCGGGCCGGCGGTCGCCGGGGTGCTGATGGGCGCCCTCGCCCGAGCCGGCGAGGCCGTGCGCATCGCTGAGCGAGGCGGGCTCGCGACGCCGAGAGGCCCCATTCGATGGCGTGGACCGTGCCCGTGCCGAGCCTCGCCTGCGGGGACGGAGGCGGTCGTTGCAGGCGGGTGACCGAGGAAGGGTTGCGCAGATGATCGTCACCACCACTCCCGACATCGAGGGCCGTCGCATCGCCGAGTATCTCGGCATCGTCAGCGGCGAGGTGATCCTGGGCGCCAACGTGGTCCGGGACTTCTTCGCCTCGGTGCGCGACGTGGTCGGCGGGCGCTCCGGCTCCTACGAGAAGGTGCTGCGGAACGGGCGCGACGCCGCGGTCGAGGAGATGGTGGAGGAGGCCCGCGACAGGGGTGCGGACGCGGTCGTGGCCGTCGATCTGGACTACGAGGTGATCGGCAAGGAAGGCAGCATGCTGATGGTCAGCGCCTCCGGCACCGCGGTGAAGCTGGGCTGAGCCCGTCCCTTGAGGCAGATCGATCGCGCCGTCTGTCCTCGTTCCTCGAACACACACCCATTCCGCACCGGATGTGCAAAATCTCATCTTCGCGGACCGATCGTCACGCTAGCTTCGCGCCCGCCCAGGACGATCGGCGCCCCGCCGGCTACTTGCCGGCCGGCAGCGGCTGCCTCTGGCGTGGCAATCGAGTGCGAAGCGGCATTGTCACGTCCGGCCGGGCATGCTTGCAGGCAAGCTGCAATTACCTGCGGATGCAGAAACCGGGGATGCGAAGCACATGGAGCAACGCAAGAGGGGACGAGCGCTCGCCGGTAGCGCTCCGGAGATCCGACTCTCCATGCTCGCGCGCGGCGAGGCGGCCCGCGACCGCTGCCGCACCCAGCTCGACGACCCGGAGCTGCCGCCGCCCCGCCGGCGCCTGGCGGCGGTCCATCTGCAGGTCCTGCAGCGCCAGTTGCGGTTGATCCGCGCCGTCGCCGGGGAATAGCGCGGCCGACGGGCCGGAAGCTCGCGGGACCACATCCGATTGCGGCCCGCGATGGTGATGCGCAGGCACCGGCGGCCGCCAGCAAACCGGAACGCATCGAAAGTCCGGAGGTTGATCGACGTCGGGTCACAACTCCGCGCCGCTGCTCGAACCGCGGCGGAGACCAGCCTTCAGGGACTTTCACGATGCTCAACACCCTCACCCGTGCCTCGAAGATCGCGACGCTGAGCTTCGCACTCGGGCTCGCCGCGGGCGGAGCTGCCATGGCTCAAGATGCGGCGGAGCAGCCCGGCTGCACCACCGTCAACGGCGTCTCGGTCGGTGCGGACTGCGAAGCCGAAGGGGCGGGCTCGGCCGCGGGCGCGGTCGAGAACGGGATGCCTGCGACCAAGCATCAGGAGGAGCTGCTCGGGACGGACGAGAGCGCCAGCCAGGGTCAGAACATGGAGGCGACCGGTGCCGGCGGCGCCGAGTTGCCCGCGACGCAGCACCAAGCGGACGTGATGCAGAAGCCGGCGGGCGGCGAGGAGCAGCAGAAGGCGCCGGGCCAGTAGGCGAGGCGACGGGTCGGGCGACGGCGCGTCGCGCGCATGCCGCCCGTCCGGACTTCGACGCTCATAGACGGCGGGCGCTCCGGGACACTTGAGCCGGGCGGCGAAGCTGGGCCGAGCCGGAGGGCTCGGTCCGGCAGGTCCGGCCGCGGCTCCGGCCGTGACCGATCCAGCGCACGGGCGGCGGGAGGGCCGCTCTCGCGCCAGCTTAGGCCGAGCCGCCACAGCCGTTGCGCGAGCCATCCCGTCGGCGCCCCGGCGACGAGGATGGCGGACAGCTCGAGCGGGCTGGCGACGTAGGCGTCGCCCGGCAGGGCCGGGGCGGAGTGGCCGCGATCGAGGCCGAGGCTCGCCCCCAGCAGCACCACCGCGAGGTAGAGGCACAAGCCCAGCATCCCGGCGGGGGTCGCGTAGCCGACGGCGAGCAGGCAGAGCAGGATCCAGCACATGCTGTCCTCGGGGCAGGTGGGCTCGACCCGTTGGTCGACCAGACCCGGCACCACGAGCCCCGGGCACCGTGGACTCCCTGCGATCTCAAAGAATTCCCCGCTGTGCGAAGCGTCATAGCACACGGACGGTGCCGACCTTAACCAAATGTCCATACGCTTGCGCGCAGAGAGGGATATGGGGATGCGAACCTACCCACTCGGTCGCCGCGACCGCCCGCCTTGTGGCGACGAGTTTCGATCCGCGGTGGCCGCATCGCTGCGCGACCTGCCGACCGACACGCTCCACCGGCTGGCCTGCCGGTGGCCACGTCGCGGCGACCCCGCCGAGCGCATCGTCGCCGAGGTGATCGACAAGGAGCTGCTTCACCGGCCGGCGCGCACCTCCGCCGCCAGCGGTGCCGTCTCGACCGCCCGAGCATCGGTGGCGGATTGACCGGATCGAGCTCGCGATGGCGGCGCGTCGGTTGACCGGACGTGGTATCGCCAGCCCCGAGACTCGGTACCGTTGACCCAGACCAGCGCTGCCTTCGACCCTGACGACAAGCGCCGCTCACAGGCCTTTGGCTGGTTGCCGGCCGGGTGCGGGCCAGCGCTTGCCGACGAGCCGCAGCAACTCACGGAAAGCGGGCTCCGGATCGCGCCAGATCGACACCGGCGGGTCATAGCGTGGATCGAGAGCCGCCAGCACGGCACGGGGCTGCCGTGAGCCGAGCAGGGTCCATGCGTCGCGTTTGCCGCGCGCTCCTGTCCGGTAGGCAGGCCGTGCCGGCGGGTCGTGCCCGAGGGCGACCAGGCATGCGTCGAAGGCGAAGTTGACCCCCTGCTGCAGCGGCAGGGCGATGGTGCCTGCCAGGCGCGGATTGATCTCGATCAGGCGCGGCTCACCGGTGCGCTGGTCGCGTACGCATTCGATGAAGCCATAGCCGCGCCAGCCAAGGGATTCGAGCAGCCGCTGCCCGCGCCGGAGCAGGTCCGGATCGAGGCAACTCTCCCAGACGAGGTTGATGCCGCCGGGCAGGCGGGCGCCGTCGGCGCCGCGGAGCATGGTGTGCCGCTCGACCAGCGTCCGGTGCATGTACCAGGAGCGCAGCTCTCCCTGCCCGCCGAACAGGTAGAACAGGAGATACTTCTCCCCGCGCCGATAGGGGACGAACTCCTGCACCAGCGGCCGGGGATAGTGCGCGGCGACCGACCGGTAGGTCGTGGCCAGCTCGGCGGCGTCGCGCACGAAGCGGACGCCTTCGGCGGCCGTGCCGGTACGCGGCTTGACCACGGCCGGATAAGGTCCCGGCCAGGACACCACGCCGTCCGCGGCGGCCTCGGGCACCTGCGTGACCGGCGGCCGGAGCGTGTCGGGCAGAGCCGCCGCAGCGTCGATCGTCCGCTCCTTGTCCAGCGCGATCGCGGTGCACCCGGGTGGCGGGGCCGCCCACGGGGCGAGCCGCTCCAGCTCCCCGCGCCAGGAGGCGAGCAGCGCCAGAGGCGCATCCTCGATCGGCAGGACGACATCGACCTCGCCGTGCGACAGATAGCGGGCAAGCTGGTCGCGAAACGACCCGGCATCGCGCATGTCGGGCAGACGGACGACGCCGGGACGGAGCCGGGATGTCGCCGCGGACGCCATCGCCGGCGACGCCACGGCAAGAACGGCTCCAGCACCGGCGCCGCGCAGGGCCGCGCACACCGCCAGCGCCTTGGCGGGATCGCTGCCGAGGATCAGCGCTCGGATTTCAGGCTGCATCCCGTGGTCCCTGGCGGTGCATTGATTGAACCTTAGCTAACCAGACTTGGTACCGTGAATGGACTGGACCCCGAGGCTGAGACACGTAAATCAGGGACAGCTCGGTTGCACTGACGCCATGGGCTGCTGCGCAGCAGCCCATGGCTGGCTGGTCTCG
>JBFWWD010000319.1:0-5889 GCA_050246385.1 Geminicoccaceae bacterium | reverse complement strand
TCGACGATGAGCTTCCCGAGCTGAACGGATCGCGGGGCGCCTCCTGCGGGTCGTGGTCATGCCCCTAGTCTGGTGCCGGCCCGAGCACGATGCCACCGACAGTGGCTCGGCATACATTCAGGCAGATTCAAACTGATCCACTATCCGGCCGTCAGACGGACACGAGCCCCCACCCCGGTTCTCCCCCGCCGCTACCGGCCGAGCCACCAGACGCCGATCAGGATGGTGACGGTGGTCAAAGGCGCCCCGATCCTGAGATGCTCCCAGAAGCCGATGGTCACGCCGTAGCGGCGGGCGCGCTGGACGACGATCAGGTTGGCGACCGAGCCGAGGAGCGTGAGGTTGCCGGCCAGCGTCGAGGCCATGGCGATGGTGAGCCAGGCCTGCCGCTGGTCGGGCAGGGTGGCGACGAAGGGCTTGAGGACCAGGACGGCGGGGACGTTGCTGACCAGGTTGGAAAGGGCGGCGGTGGCCAGGCCGAGCATCGGCACCTGGTCGAGCCGCAGGGCGCCCATGGCGGCGATCAGCTCGGGCGACATCACCGCCCGGTCGAAGCCGGCGACCACGACGAACAGGCCGGCGAACATCAGGAGCAGCGGCAGGTCGATCTCGCGATAGACCTTCTCCGGCTTGATGCGGCGGGTGAGCAGGAGGAGAGCGCCGGCGACGATCGCGGCCTCGGCGGGCGGCACGCCGAGCAGGAAGGCGGCGACCATGCCGGCGGCGGCGAGGCTGGCCTTGGTCACCAGCGGCCGGTGCGCGCGCCGCGGGCGCCAGCCGCCCTCGAGCCGGCCGGAAGCGAAGAACTCGCGGCGGTAGGCGGCGGCGATCAGGACGGTGGTGACGATCAGGCCGAGCACGGCCACCGGGGCGAGGCTGACGAGGAAGGTGGTGTAGGGGATGCCCGACAGGCTGCCGATCATCATGTTCTGCGGGTTGCCGGTGATCGTGGCGACGCTGCCGACGTTGGCGGCCATCGCCACGGCGAGCAGATAGGGGCGCGGGTCGCGGCGCAGGCGGGTGACCAGCTCGAGCGCCAGCGGGGCCATGACCAGGCAGATCGCGTCGTTGACCAGGAAGGCCGAGAGGATGCCGGCGCTCCAGACCACGCCCACCAGGAGGAGCAGCGGGTGACGGGCGCGGGCGGCGACCCAGCCGTTGACCAGCCCGAAGAAGCCCGACAGGCGCAGATTGCCGACCAGGATCATCATGCCGAGGAGCAGCGTGATGGTGTCGTCGTCGATCGCCCGGTAGGCGGCCTCGGTGGTGAGCGCCCCCACCGCCACCATCAGGCTGGCGCCGAGCAGGGCGGCACCGGCGCGGTCCAGCCGCGAGCCCGGCAGCCGGCCGACCGCGAGCACGAGATAGGTCGCGGCGAAGATCGCGATCGCGGCGGCGCGCGTCACGTCCGGGCCGAGGTCGAGCGCGTCCCCGGGCAGCGCGCCCGAGCGGAGCAGGCCGACGATGGCGAGCGCCGCCAGCGCCAGCAGGGCGGACAGGGGGCCGATGCGACTCATCCGGCCGGCCGGGCGTGCCCGCCGCCGGGCCGAACCACCACTGCAACGGCCACCGTTCACCGCATGTCGGAAGGCTCTGGGGCGGCGATCCTCGCGCGGCCGTCGCGGGTGAGCAAGCGGGATCGGCGCCCCGGTCTCACCGGTCCGCCGGAGTCCGCGGCGCCATGGTCGTGACCGAGCGTGGCCATGCCGGTTGGCGTGCCGGCCTTGCCTGCCGTAAAGAGAGCGCGCGGCGATCAAGGTGGGTGCGATGTCCGGCGAGCGGATCAGGATCGGGATTCTCGGGGCGAGCGGCTATACGGGTGCCGAGCTGCTGCGTCTCTTGGGCGACCATCCGCGCGCCGAGATCCGGGCGCTGACCGCCGAGCGGCAGGCGGGCAAGGCGATCGGCGAGGTGTTCCCGCAGCTCGCCGTCTACGACCTGCCGCGGCTGGTCAAGATCGCGGACGTCGACGTGGCCGGGCTCGACGTCGTGTTCTGCTGCCTGCCGCACGCGACCACCCAGGAGATCGTCAAGGCGCTGCCGCGCGGGCCCAAGGTGATCGACCTGTCGGCCGATTTCCGCCTGCGCGATCCCGATCTCTACGCCCAGCACTACGGCCACGCGCATCAGGCGGTCGAGCTGCAGGCGCAGGCGGTCTACGGGCTGACCGAGCATTACCGCGACGCGGTCAGGGCCGCGTGGCTGGTGGCCAATCCGGGCTGCTACACCACCACCGCCGAGCTGCCGCTGGTGCCGCTGCTGCGCCAGCGGCTGATCCACCCCGAGGGCATCGTGATCGACGCCAAGTCGGGCGTGAGCGGGGCCGGGCGCGACGCCAAGCAGGGCAGCCTGTTCACCGAGGTCGCCGAGGGCGTGCACGCCTACGGCGTCGCGACGCACCGGCACACGCCCGAGATCGAGCAGTGCCTGGCCGATTTCGCCGGGCAGCCGATGCT
Organism: Geminicoccaceae bacterium; assembly: GCA_050246385.1. GTDB lineage: Bacteria > Pseudomonadota > Alphaproteobacteria > Geminicoccales > Geminicoccaceae > Benzoatithermus. The sequence continues at coordinate 3,433 of JBFWWD010000319.1, read as the reverse complement.
GGTCACCTTCACGCCGCACCTGATGCCGATGAGCCGCGGCATCCTGGGCACGCTCTATGTCCGGCAGGCGGCCGGGGCCTCGGCCGCGGACCTGCACGCGGCGCTGGAGCGCGCCTATGCCGACGAGCCGTTCGTGCACGTGCTGCCGTTCAGGACGCTGCCGGCGACGCGGCACGCGCGCGGCACCAATCTCTGCCTGATCGGCGTCCATCCGAGCCGCGTGCCGGGCGAGGCGATCCTGGTCTCGGTGCTGGACAATCTGGTCAAGGGGGCCTCGGGCCAGGCGATCCAGAACATGAACGCCATGCTCGGGCTCGACGAGCGCACGGGTCTCGGGCAGCGGCCGCTGTTCCCGTGAGCGTCACGCCGGACGACGTCGCGGCCGCCCGCGGGCGGATCGCCGGGCAGCTCGCGGCGACGCCCTGCCTGCATTCGCGCACGCTGTCGGAGATCACCGGCGCCGAGCTGTGGCTGAAGTTCGAGAACCTGCAATACACGGCCTCGTTCAAGGAGCGCGGTGCGCTCAACCGGCTGATGCAGCTCACGCCGGAGCAGGCCGCGGCCGGCGTGATCGCGATGTCGGCCGGCAACCACGCCCAGGGCGTGGCGCACCATGCGCGCCGGCTGGGCATTCCGGCCACGATCGTGATGCCGCGCCACACCCCGTTCGTGAAGGTCGAGAACACGCGCCGGTTCGGGGCACGGGTGCTGCTCGACGGCGAGGGCGTGGAAGACGCGGCGCGGCACGCGCGGGCGATCGCCGCGGCCGAGGGGCTGACCTTCGTCCATCCGTTCGACGATCCGGCGGTGATCGCGGGCCAGGGTACCCTGGCGCTCGAGATGCTCGAGGCCGCCCCGGACCTCGAGGTGCTGGTGGTCCCGGTCGGCGGCGGCGGGCTGATCGGCGGCATGGCGATCGCGGCCAGGGCGCTGCGACCCGGCATCGAGATCGTCGGGGTCGAGGCGGCGCTCTACCCCTCGGTCTATCGCCGGCTGCACGGCCTGCCGGCCCTGGCGGGCGGCCCGACCATCGCCGAGGGCATCGCGGTCAAGGAGCCCGGCGACCTGACCTATCCCTTGATCGAGGCGCTGGTCTCCGAGCTGCTGCTGGTCGAGGAGGCGGCGATCGAGGCGGCGGTGCTGCAGCTGCTCGAGATCGAGAAGACCGTGGCGGAGGGGGCCGGGGCGGCCGGCCTCGCCGCCGTCACCGGCCATCCCGACCGGTTCCGCGGCCGCAAGGTCGGCCTGGTGCTGAGCGGCGGCAACATCGACAGCCGGCTGCTCTCGGCGGTGATCCTGCGCGGCCTGGTCCGCACCCAGCGGCTGGTGCGGCTGCGGGTCGGCGTGCCCGACACGCCCGGCAGCCTCGTGCGCATCGCCTCGATCATCGCCGAGCGCGGCGGCAACGTGGTCGACGTCGACCACCAGCGCGCCTTCTCCAAGCTCTCGGTCAAGCAGGCCGACGTCGACTTCACGGTCGAGACCCGCACCGCCGAGCATGCCGCCGAGATCGCCGCGGCGCTGCAGGCCGCCGACTTCCCGGTAATCCGGCTGGACGACCGAAGCGAGCTGTAGTTAGGATTTTTTTCTTTACAGCGGACCGGCTCACGGCCTATCATCATAGTGTCGCGAGCCGCGCGTTGGCCGCGAGCGGGCGCACGGGAGATCGCGGCCTTGCGGGTCCTGGTGATCGAGCACAACACGGTCGACGCGCTGGCGGTGCAGCGCGAGCTCGGCGGTCGGTTCGAGCTGCGGGTGGCGGCGACGCTGGGCGAGGCGATGGGCGTGCTCAGCAAGGGCCCCTGGCGGCCCGACGTGCTGCTGGCCAATCCGACCCTGCCGGATTCGGACGGCCTGCCCACCTTGCGGGCGCTGCAGGAGGCGGCCGGCGGCAGGCCGATCGTGGTCAGCACGGGTGCGGTCAGCGAGAGTGTCCGGCTGCAGCTCGAGACCTTGAGCGGCCTGGGCGGGTACGACCGCTACGGCTCCGCCCTCGCCGCGCGCGGCAGCATCCTCCACCATGGCAGCGCGCCGTCGCTGCTCGCCCATCGGATCGAGACCGTGGCCGAGATCGACCGCGTGACGCGCCAGGCCGCCGATGCCGCGGTGAGCCGGGCGATCGACGAGCTGCTCGACCGGCTCGGGCTCGGCGACGAGGAGGGGCTGCGGATGGCGATCCGCCTCGCGCGCGGCTGGGAGGCGGCGAAGATCCGCTTCGTCGCCGCCCTCACCACGGGTCTCGCCTCGGCGTTCCTCCTGGCGATCGGTGCCGGGATCATCGCCATGATGCGGCACGGAACGTCGAAATAGGGCCGCAGCGGTGATCTGGTGCCGCCGCCGGGGCGTAGGACGATCGTTCGCCAGCGAAGGTCGCCCGGATGCTCGCCATTGCGTCGGCCGCAACCGACGGCATGATCGCCGCCATGAGCAGCGAGGTGCGGTCGCAGGTCGGCCTGGAGGCGGACATCCGGGCGGTGGCGGAGCATCGCGACCGGGCGGCGTTCGGCCGGATCTTCATGCATTACGGGCCGCGGGTGAAAGCCTATCTGCGGCGGCTCGGGGCGGAGGAGGCGGCCGCCGAGGATCTCACCCAGGACGTCATGCTGGCCGTCTGGCGCCGCGCCGGCCAGTACGACTCCAGGCGGGCCGCGCTGGGCACCTGGATCTTCACCATCGCCCGCAACCGGCGGATCGACGTGCTGCGCGGCGAGCGCCGCCCGGACTTCGACCCGAACGATCCGGCGCTGGTGCGCGACGGGAGCGCGCCGCGCGGCGACCAGCTCGCCGAGGCCGGGCAGGAGCGGCGCGCGATGCTGGCGGCCGTGGAGCAGCTGCCGCCCGAGCAGGTCCGGCTGCTGAGGATCTTCTATTTCGAGGAGAAGCCGCAGAGCGTCATCGCCGAGGAGCTCGGGTTGCCCCTGGGTACGGTGAAGTCGCGGCTGCGTCTGGCGCTGCACAAGCTGCGGCGCAAGCTGAGCGGTCCGGACGCATGATCGAGCAACAGACCGTCGACGATCTCCTGCTCGCCCACGCGGCCGGCAGGCTGCCCGAGCCGGTGGCGCTGACCGTCGCCACGCATCTGGCGCTGAGCCCCGCCGCCCGCGCACGCTACCATGGCTACGAGGCGGTCGCGGGCGTCCTGCTCGAGGCACTCGAGCCGGAGGCTCTCGCGGCCGATGCCTGGGCGCGCGCGGAGGCGCGGCTCGATGCCGAGCGCGGCGAGCCCGCCCTCTACCAGGCGCCGGTCTCACCCGATCACCTCCTGCTGCCGCGGCCGCTGCGCGAGTATCTGCCGGCGCCGCTGCACAGCCTGCGCTGGCGCAGCTACGGCCCGATCGCCGAGATCGAGCTGCCGCTCGGAGCTCCCGCCTATCGCACGACCCTCGTCAGGCTGCGCGCCGGCATGCCGGTGCCGCAGCACACCCACACAGGC
>JBFWWD010000318.1:0-5908 GCA_050246385.1 Geminicoccaceae bacterium | reverse complement strand
GCGCTCGATCTCGGCGCCACGCCGCGTCAGGTGTTCTGGCGGGTCACGCTGCCCTATCTGCGGCCGGCCGTGCTCTCGGCGGCAGCGCTGGCCTTCCTCCAGTCGTTCGAGAACTTCACCACCACCTACTTCGCCATCGGCGCGCAGCAGACCTTCACCATCTTCATCGCCAACAAGGTTCGTCAGGGCGTGACGCCCGCGGTCAACGCGGTGGCCTTCATCATCGTCGCGGTCACCATCACGGTCGCCCTGGTGGTGGAGGTACGGCGCCGACGCGCCCTGGCGCGGGCGGAGGAAGCCGCGCGCCTGGCCCAGATCGCCGATGTCGAGATGGCGGCGGCGCCTAACCTGCCGGCGGGATCGCTCGCCCCTGCCGGCACCTGAACTCGGGGACAGATAGATGACACGGATGTCGGCCAGCGAAGCCTTCGTCGAGACACTGGCCGCCCAGGGCGTCACTCACGTCTTCGGCATTGTCGGCTCGGCCTATATGGACGCGCTCGACCTGTTCCCCGCCGCCGGCATCCGCTTCGTGTCGGTGGCCCACGAGCAGGGTGCGGGCCACATGGCCGACGGCTTCAGCCGCGCCTCGGGTCGACACGGCGTCTGCATCGCCCAGAATGGCCCCGGCATCACCAACTTCGTCACCGCGATCGCCGCCGCCTACTGGGCGCACAGTCCGGTGGTGATGATCACGCCGGAAACCGGCTCGAACACGCAGGGGCTGGGGGGCTTTCAGGAGACCGAGCAGCTCCCCTTCTTCGAGAAGATCACCAAGTATCAGGTTCATTGCCCGCAGCAGGCGCGCATCGCCGAGCTGCTCTCGCGCTGCTTCGATTACGCCATGCTCGAGCGTGGTCCGGCCCAGTTCAACATCCCGCGCGATCTGTTCTACGGCGAGGCCGACTACACCATCCCACGGCCGCTCCGGGTCGAGCGTGGCCCCGGCGGGCCGGAGAGCCTCGCCGCCGCCACCGACCTGCTCGCCGACGCGCGCTTCCCGGTGATTCTGTCCGGCGGCGGCATCGTCATGTCCGGTGGTGTGACGGAGGTGGTGCGGCTGGCCGAGCATCTCTCCGCCCCGGTGATCAACACCTATCTGCACAATGACAGCTTCCCGAAGGACCATCCACTCTGGGCCGGACCCATAGGCTACCAGGGCTCCAAGGCGGCGATGAAGCTCCTGGCCCAGGCCGACGTCGTCCTGGCGCTGGGCACGCGGCTCGGCCCGTTCGGCACGCTACCGCAGCATGGCATCGACTACTGGCCGAAGGACGCGAAGCTGATCCAGGTCGACGCGAACCCGCGCAAGCTGGGCTTGGTCAAGCAGGCGACGGTCGGCGTCTGCGGCGACGCCCGCGCCGCTGCGGCCGACCTCCTGCACCGGCTGGAGACCGGTAACCGGGAGGTGGCCGCCCACACGACGCGCGCGCAGCGCCTGGACGAGATCCGCCGCCAGAAGGAGGAGTGGGAGGCGGAGCTGGCGCGCTGGGGCCAGGCCGACGGCGGCCCGATCGCGCCCCGCCGCGCCCTGTGCGAGCTGGAGAAGGCGATGCCGGCCGACGCCATGGTCTCGACCGACATCGGCAACATCTGCTCGGTCTCGAACAGCTATCTGCGCTTCGAAACCGCACCGTCCTTCTTCGCCGCGATGAGTTTCGGCAATTGCGGCTACGCCTTCCCGACCGCGATCGGCGCCAAGGTCGCCGCCCCCGCTCGGCCGGCCATCGCCTATGTCGGCGACGGCGCCTGGGGCATGAGCCTGCAGGAGACGCTGACCGCCGTGCGCGAGAACATTCCCGTGGTCGCGGTGGTGTTCAACAACGGCCAATGGGGCGCGGAGAAGAAGAACCAGATCGACTACTACGCCGACCGCTATCTCGGCACCAACCTCGTCAACCCCAGCTTCGCCGGCATCGCAGAGGCCATGGGTGCGCGAGGGATCAGGGTCGATGCGCCGGACCAGGTCGGCGACGTGCTGAAGGACGCGGTCGCCGTCGGCCGCCCCACCGTGATCGAGCTGATGGTTACCCAGGAGCTGGGCGACCCGTTCCGCCGTGACGCGCTGAAAAAGCCGGTGCGGCTCCTGGACAAGTATAGGGCGTACACGGTGGCGTAGCGGCGGTCCGTACACCTGCGGGAACGCTGAGGTAGCTACGACCCGGGAAGGGCTGCGGGCAGCCCTGCGCGTGTGGGTTTGCTCATTGACGCGCCATCCCGGAACCCCACCCTGAACGGCCTCGCTGGGCAGGAAGCTCGTCATGGGTCGAGGCAGTGTCTTTTTCAGTTATGCCTGGGATGATGATCGCGGCAAATACATCAGCTCGTTCCACGAGGCGTCCCTCCTGCAGCTCGGGGCGAGGTTCCACCTCGACCCGGATGGTCTGAATCGCCTCGGCGTCGAGAAGGCGGAGGATCTGGTCTTTTTCGATCAGACCAATCAAGCCAGAATGGGCGTCACCAAAGAGTGGCTCGGGGACATGGCTGCCCGGGCCGAGGTCCTCGTCCTGTCCGCCGGTCCCGCCCATCTTGGTTCCGACTGGTGCTTATTCGATTGGTAGGCATTTCAGGAACGGCTCGGCGAGTCCGCCGGCATGCGAGTACTCGTGATCGAGCTCGACAAGGATGTCATGCGTGGGCATGCGGAAATACTCAGGCGCGAGGACACGCCAGGGGCGAAAGACCGGGCCGACCGGCTCGCGGCGCTGCAAAGCCATCTCCGGAATGTTTTCTTCTATCCATCCCTGATCAATATTAGACCTGTCCACTGGGGAGCCGAGCCCCGCTACGTGGTGACGGACTACAGGCCACGGCATCCCGGGGCGGAATTGGGGCTGGAATGGCGCAGGCCGCGGGCTAGTTTCATCGCAAGCCAAACGGTGCGGGGTCCCCATGGCAACCACCGATCCGATCCGCCCGCTTCTCGCCGACGTCGACACGGACCATGCGCTCGCGATCCTCGGCGCCATGCGCAGCGTCGCCGAGGCCGGCCGGGGCGCCAAGCCGGCCGATGCCGAGGCCTTGCGCTCGGCTGCCCGCTACATGCTCGGCTATCTTGGCCCGGTCGATCCGGCCGCCGCTCCCTTGATTGCGCCGGAGGCCCTGGCGGCGAAGGTGGGCGCGGCCGGCCCGCGGGAGGACAGTGTCCGGTTCCTGGCAATCATGGCGCTGATCGACCCGCCGCTCGACACGGGCAAGCTCGATGCCGCGCTGCGCTATGCCGAGGCGCTCGGCGTCCACGCCCGGTTCGTCGACGAGATCACCGAGGCGGCGCAGAAGCGCGTCAGCGAGGCGCTGGCGGACATGGCCCGCGCCAATATGGAGAGCATCCTCGGCCGCCCCTGGGCCGGCGGTCCCGTCGAGGGGTGGATGCTGCCCTATGCCGGCACGGCCGCCGACCCCGCCCTCGTTGCGCGCTTCGAGGCTCTGGGCGGCTTGGCCGAGACCACCTTCGGCCACGCGTTCTGGCGGCATTTCAAGCGCAACGGCTACGCCTTTCCCGGCGATCCCGCGGGTCTGAACGCCGCCTTCTCGGTGCCCCACGATTCGGTGCATACCCTGACCGGCTACGGCACGACCGGGCGCGGGGAGATCCTGGCCTCGACCTTCACCGCGATGATGCATCATGCCCTGCCGATGGCCGGCCACGTCCTGCCGGTCATCTTCAGCTGGCATCTCGCGACGGAGATCAACCGCGTGGCCGGCGCTTCCGCTGGCGGGCTGGACCCGAAGGAGATCTGGCGCGCGCTGGCGGCAGGCGCGCAATGCCCGGCGGACAGTTTCGCGCCGGGGTGGCCGTTCTGGTCCCAGGTCGGGCGTCCGATCGATGAGGTCCGGCGCGACTGGCGCATCCCGCCCAGCGGCCTGGACTGTGGAGACAGCTGAGATGGCCTTCCCTGCCGGACGCGCTGCGTCTGTTCTGTTCGCTCTGGCGGCGTGCAGCTGCGCCGGACCGTCGCTTCACGGACAGCCGGGCCTGCAGCATGAGGTGATCAGCTTCTACAACGCCCGCGCGATGGAGCGCGGCGCCACCTGCCCGAACCCGGAGATGCAGTCGATCACCAGCAGCCAGATCGCCCGCGACGAGGGCCAGACCGTGGTGATGGACATCCGCTACTACTGGGTCGACTGGAGCCAGGCGGTCGACATCAACGGCGGCAACGTCACGACCTGCCGCGACTGGAACGATCGCACCTTCACCTTCGCCCGCGACAGCGCGGGCAAGCTGCAGGTCGTGGCCATGACCGGGGCGCAGAAGTCGGGCTGATTGGTATCGTGCTCGCTGGCGCAAGTACGTGAGTATGCTATAGTTCCAGCTTCCTGGCGGTCGTCGGGGAGGGGACATGTTCGCCCGGCTGCACTCCGATCGCGCGCGCCTTGCTGCCGCGAGCGCGGCTCTGTGGCTCGGCATCACGGCCCCGAGCGTGCTGGGACAGGGACTTCTGGACGCGCCCTGCACGCCGGGACAGAAGGTCATCGTCGCCGATCCTCCCCCTGCGGCTCGACCACGCAGAGTCGCTGTCCGGTCGGCGCCTCCATCACCCACCAAGTCTTGATCTGCTGAACGCGCTTCGCCCCCAAGGCCTCGAGCCGCGCCACCTCGGCTTCGACGTCATCCGTCTCGATGTCGAGGTGGACCCGGCTCTCGTGCTCGACTCGCTGGACGATCACCTTGGGCTGCCCTTGCGGGGAATCGAGCTCGAGATAACGCGGGTCGTCCGTGGCCCGGGCGTCGTGGCCGAGCGCGGCGCCCCAGAACGCCCCGGCCGCCTCGAGGTCGTCGGTCCGGCAATCGATCACGATCGCGCCGAGGCAGCTTCTGTGCATTGCAGCTTCCTTCGCCGATTGGGCAACGCTTGTCAGGACCCGTGCGTGGCAAGCGACGCGCCGATCCGCCGGTCGAGGCGATCGAGTGCGCTCCTCTGACCGCTGGTGAGCGAACCTCTCAGCAGGTTCCTGGTCTCCAATGCATCCGTGCCGAGATCGTAAAGTTCCCGGCTACCGTCGTGGCGCTCGATGAGCTTGTAGGGCGAGTCGCGCGCGGCACGCTGCCAGCCAGTGTCGAAGCGCTTGGCGAACTGCTCGGAGATCCCGATCTGGTGCGAGCCGGCACTCGCTGGATCGATTCCCTCAGAACTCGCTCGGCGCGCCACCTTCACGAACGCGCCGCTCGACGAAGGCATCGAGCTCCTCCTTCACACCCGGATCCATCGCCGGTGGCGCGTAGGCGGCCACGATCTCCTTGTAGACCCGATGGGCATGACGCGCGGCGTCGGGGGCTCCGGCCTCCTTCCAGCTCTCGTGATTGCGCCAGTCGGAGACGATCGGGGCATAGAAGGCCGTCCGGTAGCGCTCCTGGGTGTGGGCGCAGCCGAAGAAATGCCCGCCCGGGCCGACCTCGCGCACGGCATCGAGCGCCAGCGAGTCGCGGTCGACCGCCAACGGCTCCAGGAAGCTCGCGACCATCTGCAGCGTGTCGACATCGATCACCAGCTTCTCGAACGAGGAGCACAGCCCGCCCTCGAGCCAGCCCGCGGAGTGCTTGATCAGGTTGCCGCCACCCATGACCACGGCCCAGAGTGAGAATACCGATTCGTACATGGCCTGGCCGTCGACCGAGTTGGCGGCGGTGGTATTGGAGGTGCGGTATGGCAGCTTGTAGCGACGGGCGAGCTGGCCGCCCAGGACCACCGATTTCATGTACTCCGGCGTGCCGAAGGCGGGCGCGCCGGATTTCATGTCGACGTTGCTGGTGAAGCCGCCATAGATCACCGGCGCGCCGGGCCGCACGAGCTGGGCCAGTGCGATGCCGAGCAGCGCCTCGGCATTCTGCTGCGCCACCGCCCCGGCGACGGTCACCGGCGCCATGGCGCCGGCGAGGGTGAACGGCGTCAGGCAGACGATCTGG
>JBFWWD010000317.1:0-5931 GCA_050246385.1 Geminicoccaceae bacterium | reverse complement strand
TTGGGGCTGCCGCGCCTCAACCGTTCCGGCACCCTGCTCGAAGGCATCCAGCTCTGGAACGAGCTCAAGCCCCTGCTGACGGTCGAGGCCGTGGTCGAGCGTGCGCTCGCCTACTGCGACATGGCGGTCGCGCAGGGGATCGGCGCCATCCGCAGCCATGTCGACGTCTGCGACCCGCGGCTGACGGGTGTCGAAGGGCTGCTCGAGGTGCGCCGGCTGGTGGCACCCTATCTGACGCTGCAGCTCGTCGCCTTTCCACAGGACGGGCTCTATCGCTCGCCGGGAGCCCGCGAGAAACTCCTGCGCGCGCTCGAGCTGGGAGTGGAGATCGTCGGCGGGATTCCGCATTTCGAGCGCACCATGGAGGACGGCCGCAGGTCAGTGGTCGAGCTGTGCGAGCTGGCGGCCGATCGCGGCCTCATGGTCGATCTGCACTGCGACGAGACGGACGACCCTCTTTCCCGCCACATCGAGACCCTGGCCTGCGAGACGCAACGGCTCGGCCTCTCGGGACGCGTGGCCGGCTCGCACCTGACCTCCATGCACGGCATGGACAACTACTATGTCAGCAAGCTGATCCCGCTGATCGCCGAGGCGGGGGTGGCCGCGATCGCCAACCCGCTGATCAACATCACCCTGCAGGGACGCCACGATAGCTATCCCAAGCGCCGCGGCATGACGCGGGTGGCCGAGCTGGCCGCGGCCGGCGTGCGCGTCGCCTTCGGCCATGACTGCGTCATGGACCCCTGGTACTCGCTGGGCTCGGGCGACATGCTGGAGGTCGCGCACATGGCCGTGCATGTCGGACAGCTCACCAGCCTCGATGCGATGCGCCGATGCTTCCATGCCGTGACCGGCGAGCCCGCGGCGATCATGGGCCTGGAGGGGTACGGGCTGGAGCCCGGCTGCCGGGCCGACCTGGTGGTGCTGGAGGCGAGCGACTCCGTGGAAGCGATCCGGCTCAAGGCGGCGCGGCTGTTCGTGCTGCGGGCCGGGCAGATCGTCGCCCGCACGGCGCCGCGCATCGCGAGCCTGGATCTCCCCGGCCGCCCGCCGGCGGTAAGCTTCCTGCATGCTGCTCCGGCGTCGTAGGCGTGCTGCCGCCTACGACGCCGCGAGCATGGGCTCAGTCGACCGTGACCGGCTTGTTGCCGGTGATCATCGCCCGGACGAGGTTCTCGCGGTGGAGCAGGCTGCTCACCAGCACGCCGGCGACATGGAGCGCGACCAGCGCCAGGGCGAGCCAGGCTGTGCTCTCGTGCAGCTCCTCGACCCACCCGACGCCCCAGAACCGGTCGGTGGTCATCAGCCAGCCACTGGCGGCCGCGGTGAGCACGGTCGCGAGCAGCAGCACGATCATGACACCGCCGGCAGGATTGTGGCCGAGGAACCGCGCCGGCTTGCCGTTGATCAGCCCCCGGAGATAGTCCGCGAGCTGCGCCGGGCGGGGCACGAAACTCACGAACCTGGCATGCTCGGAGCCGATCAGGCCCCAGACCAGGCGGGTGACGATCAGGCCGAGCACGGCATAGCCCGCCGCGTCGTGCAGCCGGCCGCCTTCCTCGGCCAGGAAGGCGGTGGCGAACGCCGCGACGAGGCTCCAGTGGTAAACGCGGACGACCGGATCCCAGACCCGGACGGTCGGTTCGGCCGGCACCGCTCAGTCCTCCGTGGTCTTGATCACGGCACCGCTCACCGGGTCGAAATAGACCTCGACCTTGGCCCCTGCCTTGTCGAAGCCCTTGACCTCGAGACAGCCGTCATCCTCGCCGACCGAGCGGACCGTGTAGCCCATCTCCTCGGCCTTGGCCTTGATCTGCTCCGGCTGCAACCACTGATCGCGTGGCGCGCTCGTGCAGTCATCCTCGGCGAAGGCCGGCATGGCGGCGAGGACGCCGACTGAGAGTGCGGTGGCAATGGCGGCAATACGCATCTGATCGATCCTGTTCCGTCCAGACCATTCCGGACGGGCCAGGCAAGTAGTCGATCCAGCCTGAGCGGAGCCTGAACGGGTGGTTCAGCATGCGTTCAGCTTTCCGTGCTAGCGTGGCGCTTCGACCCAGCCGCCGCGGGCCCTGCGATGCGCTCCCTTCTGATCGTCCTGATGCTCGGCCTGGTCGGCGCGTCCGCAGCCGTGCGCGCCGACCAGGACGATCAGGATCGCGCGCTGGAGGCGGTGCGGCGCGGGGAGATCCTGCCGCTGTCGACGATCCTCGGCCGGCTGCGGACGATCGATCAAGGACAGATGCTCGAGGTGGAGCTCGAGCACGAGCGTGGCCGCTGGATCTACGAGGTGAAGACGCTGTCGGCGGACGGCGTGGTCAGGAAGCGCGTGCTCGATGCGCGCACCGGTGCTCTGCTGTCGCCGCATGAGGACGACTGAGCGCATGCGGGTGCTGTTGGCCGAAGACGAGGCGGGCATCGCCGACCATCTCGCCCGCGCGCTCGATGCCGCAGGCTACGCCGTCGACCGCGCCGCGGACGGGGAGGAGGCGCATTTCCTCGGCGAGACGGAGCCCTATGACGCGGTCGTTCTGGACCTCGGCCTGCCGAAGCGCGACGGTCTATCGGTTCTGAGAGCCTGGCGCGCGGACGGTCACGCCATGCCGGTGCTGATTCTCACCGCGCGCGACAGCTGGCGCGAGAAGGTCGAAGGCATCGACGCGGGAGCCGACGACTATCTGGGCAAGCCCTTCGCGACCGAGGAGCTCCTGGCCCGGCTGAGGGCACTGCTGCGTCGGGCGAGCGGCCGCGCGCACCCGATCCTGCGGCATGGGCGACTGGAGCTCGATCCGCGGAGCGGGCGGGTCGTGCTCGACGGGACCTCGATCGCGCTGACGGCGATGGAGTACAGAATACTCTCCTATCTGATGCATCGACCGGACCGCATCGTCTCGCAGAGCGAACTCGTCGAGCACATCTATGCCCAGGATTTCGACCGCGATTCCAACACGATCGAGGTCCTGATCGGGCGGTTGCGTCGCAAGCTCGGCCGAGACCGGATCGAGACCGTCCGCGGTCTTGGCTACCGACTGGGCACACCGAGGTGACTCGCCGGCGCTCGCTGCGCCTGCGTCTGCTCGCCGGCGGCGCCGTCCTCATTCTCCTGGCGGTGACCGCCACCGGCCTCGCGCTCGCCGCCCTGTTTCGGGAGCATCTCGACGCGCAGTACGACTCGGAGCTGGTGCACCAGCTCGACAGCCTCACTGCGACGTTCGAGCTCGACCAATCCGGGCGACCGGCACTTCGCACCCCCCCTGCGGACCCTCGCTTCCATGAGGCCTATGGCGGCCGGTATTGGCAAATCGACGCTGGCAGCGCGCCACCGCTACGATCGCGGTCCTTGTGGGACCGGACGCTGTCGCTGCCCCGGGACCTGCCGGCACCGGGTGAGCTGCACCGACACGAGATCGAGATCATCGGACTTGGCCGGCTGAACGTGGTCGAGCGCGCGGTTCGTCTCGCCGATCGCCCAGAGCCGGTGGTCCGAATCGCCGTGGCGCTGCCCGTCGCCGAGATCGAGGCGGTCGCCGGACGGTTCGATCGCCTGCTTTGGATCAGCATGGGAACGCTCGCGCTCGGGCTCCTGCTGGCCTCGGCGTTCCAGGTCACGGTCGGGCTGGCGCCTTTGGCGGCGCTGGAGCGAGCGCTGGCGCGTATCCGCTCGGGCATCGCGAGACGCATGGAAGGAGCAGTGCCAATCGAGGTGGCGGGTGTGGTCGACGAGTTGAACGGGCTGCTGGCGGAACGCGAGCGGAAGGTGGAGCGCGCGCGCGCCGAGGCCGCCGATCTCGCTCACGCGCTGAAAACGCCGCTCCAGCTCCTTCTCCTCGACGCCGAGCGGCTGGCGACGGACCGGCCCGAGAGCGCGGACGCGGTTCGGACCCATTCCCAGCGGATGCAGGCGGTCGTCGAGCGGCACCTGGCGCGTGCGCGGCTTCAGGCCCGCCGCCGATCCGACGCCACGGCGAACCTGCAACGCTGTGCGGAGGGCGTGACCAGGGCGTTGGCGCCGCTCGCTGCCGTGCGAGGCGTCGCGATCGAATGCCTGGTTCCCGGCGATCTCAGCTGCCCCGGGGAAGCGGCCGACCTCGAGGAGATCCTCGGCAATCTGGTCGAGAATGCCTGCAAGTGGGCACGCTCCCGGGTCCGTCTGTCCGCGGCCAGGCAGGAACGCGACGTCGTCATCACGGTGGAGGATGACGGCCCCGGCCTCCCCGAAGCGGAACGCGACCGGGCCTTGGTTCGTGGCCAGCGGCTCGACGAGACGGCGCCAGGCTACGGTCTCGGCCTGACGATCGTTCGAGAGGTTGTCGAGGGTCTGGGCGGGTGGCTGCATCTGGCTCGCTCACCCATGGGTGGTCTGCGGGTCGAGGCGCACTTCCTGTCCTAAGCGGCACGAATAGTTCCGCTCAAGCTGTGCGGCGGATTGACGCACATGCGGATGGATCGGCGCATCGGAACACGAAATAAGCAGTTTCCGCCCCGAGTCGTCATACCAGCCCCGTTGCAAATTGCTTCGATTGCGCTTGTAAGCATTGGAGGATGTCCGTCGGTTGCGTCGAAGCTGGGTGGGACGCGGGCGGGCATGCAGCATCCCGGCCAGGCCCGACTGCGATCGGGTCAAGTGTCGGCGATAAGCGGGGCATCGTCGTGTCGGCGAGCCCAGGACACTGGAATAAATAGCGAACGAGAGCCTCCGCAGCCCGATGCTAGCTTTCAACAGAACCGATCTCGAACGTCTCTTTCCATCGACGACCTGGGAACGCGCAGAATCGCTCTGCGAGCAGAGCGCCGTCGTCGAGATCAACGTCGAGCGCGACGGCCGCTCGATCACGGGCCGGGTCAAGGGGGAGCGGCGCACACCCTATCTGACGCGCGTCAACATCGTGAACGGCCGCGGCGGTCGGATCAGGCTCTCCAGCACCTGCACCTGTCTGGTCTACAGCGAATGCGAGCACGCGGCGGCAACCCTGCTCGCCGCGCTGGACGAGACCGCGGCGCCCGATGCCGACGAGGTCAGCGCCGCGATCGAGCCGGAGCTCGAAGCCTGGATCGCCGCTCTCAATCAGAGCACGCGCACCCAGGCCAACGGTCACGCCGGCGACGGCGCGGACTGCATCCTCTATCTGCTCGAGCCGGCGCAGCGGCTCTGGCGTGACGCGGCCTCGATCCAGCCGCTCGCGGTGAGCACCTTCCGCGCCCGGCGCCTACGCGGCGGCCTCTACGGGCGAGAGCATCCTCTCGCCATGTCCAATCTGGTCGCGGACGATCCGGCCACCTTCGTCGGCATCTCGGATCAGGTGATCGGGCGCCTGCTCGGCGGCGGCAACTCGCAGACCAAGCGCCTGGGCTCCGTCGGCGACGGCGACACGCTGCAGCGCATGCTCGAGACCGAGCGCTGCCACTGGCGGAATGGTCAGAGCCCCGCGCTGTCCTATGGCGAGCCGCGTGCCGGCCGGTTTGCCTGGCACTTCGACAGCGAGGGCCAGCAGCACGTCGTCTGTGAGCTTGAGGAGCCGCGGCCGGACATGGTGATCGTGGGCCTGGGCGAGCCCTGGTACATCGATCTCGGCGAATATGTCTGCGGCCGGATCGAGACCAACGTCTCGCCGCGGGTCACCAAGCTGCTGCTCAAAGCTCCGGCCGTGCCTGCCGCGGTGGCCAGCCTTGTCCGGCAGAAGCTGCAGCCGAGCGCCTCCGCGCTCGCCTTGCCCGAGCCTCTCCGCAAGCGCGAGCGGCTCGAGCTCAAGCCGACACCCATCCTCCATCTCCATTGCCCCAGCGTGATCACGTCGCGCGGCATGGGCTGGAAGCGGGAGGAGCAGGAGGTCGACCTGCCGCTGGCGCGGGTCCTGTTCGACTATGCCGGAGCGGAGGTCGGCTGGCAGGACGGTCGCACCGAGATCAACCATGTGCGCGACAACCGGC
>JBFWWD010000316.1:0-5955 GCA_050246385.1 Geminicoccaceae bacterium | reverse complement strand
TCGCCAGCATGCTGACCTCGAGCACCTCCGCGGGGTCGAGCGGCGGCAGGATCCCGACCAGCCGCGAGGCGAGCATCGACTTGCCGGCGCCGGGCGGCCCCATCAGCATGAGATTGTGCGCGCCGGCGGCGGCGATCTCGAGCGCGCGCTTGGCCGTCTCCTGTCCCTTGACGTCGCCGAGGTCGGGATGGAGCCCGTCATCGCTGGCGATCCCCGGCTCCGGCACCGCCAGGAGCTGGGCGCCGCGGGCATGGTTGATCAGGGCGAGAAGGCTGGGTGCCGCCAGGATCTCGACCTGATCCTTGAGCCAGGCCGCCTCCGCGCCACAGGCCGCCGGGCAAACCAGCCCCATGTCGCGCTCGGCCGCGGCCACGGCGGCGGGCAGCACGCCGGTGACCGCCCGGATGCCACCGTCGAGCGCGAGTTCACCGAGCACCAGATGGCCCTCGACCGTGTCCGCCGGCAGCACCCCCATGACGATCAGGATGCCCAGCGCGATCGGCAGGTCGAAGTGGCTGCCTTCCTTGGCGAGATCGGCCGGGGCGAGATTGACGATGATGCGCCGCGGCGGCAGGGCCAAGCCCATGGCGCCGAGCGCCGCGCGCACCCGCTCCCGGCTCTCGGCCACGGCCTTGTCCGGCAGCCCGACGATGGCGAAGCTGGGCAGCCCGCTCGCGATCTGCACCTCCGCGTCGACCTCCGCGACATCCAGCCCGAGCAGCGCCAGCGTGCGCACCCGCGCGATGGTGAGGGAAGCGGTCGAGGCCGACATCGCGGGATCGCCCCTGTCTGACTGGGGCAATGGAAATCTATAGTTGATAAACCTGCAAGAACTTTTCGTGTTACGCGAGCAATCCGCCGTCCTGCGTCGGCCGCGCGTCCAAGCCGCGCGAGCCCGGCTTGATCGCGGGGATCGCCGCCAGCTCGGGCGGCAGCCGGTGCTGCGAATAGGTCGGCAGGTCGAGCGTGGCGAGGCAGTGCAGGGGCACGCCGAGCTCGGCCTTGCCGGCGCTGCGGTCGACGAGACAGGCCACCGCCACGACCTCGCCGCCGGCCGCCCTGCAGCAGGCGATGCATTCGCGCGTCGACAGCCCGGTGGTGATCACGTCCTCGGCCACCACGATGCGGGCTCCCGCCGGAATCTCGAAACCGCGCCGCAAGGTGAAGCTGCCCTCGACCCGCTCGACGAAGATGGACCGGCAGCCGAGCTGGCGCGCGAGCTCGTAGCCCAGGACGATCCCCCCGAGCGCGGGGGCCACCACCAGATCGGGCCGGGCGGACTCGACCCGCGGCTTCAAGGCGGCGACCAGCCGCGCCGCGCGCTCGGGATCCATGAGCACGCGGGCGCATTGCAGGTAGAACGGGCTGTGCAGTCCCGAGGTCAGGATGAAGTGCCCCGTGAGCAGCGCACCCGCGGCACGGAACTCCGCCAGGACGTCGTTCTCGCTGATCTCGCTCATCGGCTCATCCGAGGTTGCGCTCGACGGAGGTCACGCAGCTGGTCGCGCGCAGCGCCGCCTGCACCCGCTGCAGCTGCTCGACCGAACCGACCTCCACGTCGAGCAGGAGCTCGTAGATGTCGGGGGTGCGGCGGCCGATCTTGAGATCGACGATGTTCGCACCCTGCTTGCCGACGACGGTGCTGATCGAGCCCAGCGAGCCGGGCCGGTTCATCGTGGTCACGCTGAGCCGCGCCGACACCATGGGCAGGCCGCCGCTGCTGTTCCAGTCGAGATTGAGCAGGCGGTGCTCGGTGTCGCGGGTGCGCGTCAGCACGCGGCACTCGGCGCGGTGGACGCTGACCGGCCGTCCGGTGCGGATCAGGCCGACGATCGGGTCGCCCGGAACCGGACGGCAGCAGCCGGCGAACTGGAAGGCGATCCCGGGGGCGAGGCCGACCAGCGGCGCGTCTGCCGCGTCCACCGGGGTGGCGGGCCGGCGCGGCGGGATCGCCGCCTCGAGCTCGTCCTTGCGCGGCTCGATCCGCTTGAGCTCGGGATGGATCGCCTGCAGGACGGTGCGCGGGGCGATCGAGCCGTCGCTCAGAGCGCCGAGCAGATCCTCGACGGTCTTCTGCCGCAGCGGCTCCAGCGCACGCTCGAGCAGCTTGTCGTTGACCGCCACCTGCTCCTGCCGCGCGGCCTTGGTGAGCAGATCGCGGCCGTGGACCAGGTGCTCCTCGCGCTGGCGCAGACGGAGATGGCGACGGATCCGCGCCCGGGCCTTGCCGGTGACGACGAACCGCTCCCACTCCGGCGACGGTGTGCCGCCGCGGCTGGTGATGATCTCGACCTGGTCGCCGTTCTGCAGGTGGGTGCGCAGCTGCACCATGCGGCCGTCGATCTTGGCACCGACGCAGCGGTCGCCGACCTGCGAATGGACCGCATAGGCGAAGTCGACCGGGGTGGCGCCACGCGGCAGGGCGATCAGGTCGCCCTTGGGCGTGAAGCAGAACACCTGATCGGAGAACATCTCGAGCTTGGTGTTCTCGAGGAACTCCTCCGGGCCGGCGGCATGCTCGAGAATGTCGAGAAGCTCGCGGATCCAGCGATACTGCTTGCCTTCGGTGACCCGCCCCTCCTGCTTGTAGGCCCAGTGCGCGGCCACGCCGAGCTCGGCGACCTCGTGCATGTCCGGGGTGCGGATCTGCACTTCGATCTTGCGCCGCTCGGGACCGATGATGGTCGTGTGCAGCGAGCGGTAGCCGTTCGGCTTGGGGGTGCTGATGAAGTCTTTGAAGCGGCCCGGCAGCATGTGATAGGCGCCGTGGATCACGCCGAGCGCGGCATAGCAGCTCGCCACGCCGTCGACGTGGACGCGAAACGCCATGATGTCCGAGAGCTGCTCGAAGCTGACGTTCTTGCGCTCCATCTTGCGCCAGATCGAGTAGGCCGTCTTCTCGCGCCCTAGAATCTCCGCCTCGATCCCGGCCTTCCACAGCACCTGGGTGAGCTCGGTCTCGATCCGGGACACCAGATCGACGTCCCCCTGGCGCAGATGCCGCAGCCGGTGCAGCACGCTCTCGCGCGCGTCCGGGCGCAGCTCGGCGAAGGCCAGGTCCTCGAGCTCGGCCTTGAGCCCCTCCATGCCGATCCGCTCGGCGAGCGGCGCATAGATCTCCATGGTCTCGGCGGCGATCCGACGCCGCTTCTCGGGGCTCTTGATGAAATGCAGCGTGCGCATGTTGTGCAGCCGGTCGGCGAGCTTGACCAGCAGGACGCGGATGTCCTCCGACATGGCGAGGAGGAGCTTGCGGAAGTTCTCGGCCTGTGCCGTCTGGGCCGACTGCAGCTCCAGGCGGTTGAGCTTGGTCACTCCATCGACCAGACGGGCGACCGTGCGGCCGAACAGCCGCTCGATCTCCTCCAGCGTGGCGCCGGTGTCCTCGACCGTGTCGTGCAGCAGCGCGGTCGCGATCGAGGCGCTATCGAGCTTGAAGCCGGTGAGGATGCCCGCGACCTCGACCGGGTGATGGAAGTAGGGATCGCCCGAGGCCCGCAGCTGCGAGCCATGGGCCTTCATCGCGAACACGTAGGCGCGATTGAGCAGATCCTCGTCCGCGTCCGGATCATAGGACCGGACCCGCTCGACCAGCTCGTACTGGCGAATGACCGGACGGCGCGGCCGCTGGGCGGGCGTCGGAGCCGTGGCGGAGGCCGGCGCCTTGGCCTCCAACATCAGCTCCGCGGTATCCCCCATGCTAGGCTCCCGTCGCGGCGGTCTCCACGGCCCGCCAGGTCAGTCCTCGTCGGCGACGTTGAACTCGCTGTAGCTCACGCCCTCGGGCATCGGCGCCACGATGCCCGCCTCCTGCGGCGGGATCAGCGCCTCGAGCTCCTCGGCCAGATCCATGGGTGTCTCGGGCTCGAGGTCGACGTGGCGGCGGAGGCCGTGGATCAGCTCGTAGCGGAGATGATCGAGGTCGACCGTGCTGTCCGCGATCTCGCGCAGCGCGACGACAGGATTCTTGTCGTTGTCGCGATCGAGCGAAAGCTGGGCGCCGGCAGAGATGTCCCGTGCGCGCTGGGCTGCCAGCATCACCAGCTCGAAGCGGCTGGGGACGCGCAGGACGCAGTCTTCGACCGTGATGCGGGCCATGATAAAAGATCTCCGGAACGTGAAACATGCGGGCTTGGTTGTCGTTTATCCGATGTCGCAGTTGTAGGCAAACGGCGTCGACCGTCACGCGCGTCCGCGGACATCCATGTTGCGCAGATGGCGACACCGGGCTTCCATCGCAAGGGCGGATGGCCGCTCCGGCGGGGGGCACGGTCCTTGCGTGCAGCTGTGGAGAGTCCTACCCTGATCTAGTCCATTTGGACTAGTTTTGCCGGAGTTCAGCGTATGGGCCAAGCTGCCCCCGAGCGGCTTTTTCACCCGGATGACCGGGTGGCCGTGTTCATCGACGGTGCCAATCTCTACCAGGCCGCGAAGGCGCTCGGCTTCGACATCGACTACAAGCGGCTGCTGCATGCGCTGGCGTCGGATTGTCGCTTCGTGCGCGCCTACTACTACACGGCGCTGTTGGACGAGCAGGAGTATTCGCCGATCAGGCCGTTGGTGGACTGGCTCGATTACAACGGCTACACGATGGTCACCAAGCCGCTGAAGGAATTCACCCAGGCGACCGGTCGGCGCAAGTACAAGGGGAACATGGACGTCGAGATCACCGTCGACGTCATGGAGATGAGCGGCCACGTCGACCATGTCGTGCTGATCTCGGGCGACGGCGATTTCCGGCGGCTGGTCGAGGCGGTGCAACGTCGGGGCGTCAGGGTCACCGTGGTCAGCACCATCCGCACCCAGCCGCCCATGGTGGCCGACGAGCTGCGCCGCCAGGCCGATTTCTTCCTGGACCTGGCCGAGCTGCAGGGCAAGGTGGCCCGGGAATATCAGGCGCGCTACGAGGATGCCGGCCGCGGTCGCGGCAGCCTGCCCAACGACGACGATGACGGGGAGTATGACGACGATCAGGACTGAGCCGATCCGGCCGGCTCCGTCTTCTGACTGCGCACTCTGCCCCCGCCTGCAAGCCTTCCGCAACGACCACCGACGCGCCGAGCCGGGCTGGTTCAACGCGCCTGTGCTGTCGTTCGGGCCATCGCGCGCCCGTCTGGTCGTGGTCGGGCTGGCGCCCGGGCTGCGCGGCGCCAACCGGACCGGCCGCCCGTTCACCGGCGATTTCGCAGGGGCTGTGCTTTACCCGGCATTGCAGCGCCACGGCTTCGCCCGCGGCACCTACCGGGCCGATCCGAACGACGGCTTCGAGCTGGTCGACTGCCGCATCTGCAATGCCGTGCGTTGCGTGCCGCCGGAGAACAAGCCGACGCCCGCCGAAGCCGCCGCGTGCCGCAGCTTCCTGATTCCGGAGCTGACCGGCGACGGTGCGCCGAGCTTCCTGCTGGCGCTCGGCCGCATCGCGCACGAGGCCATCCTGCGCGCGCTGAAGGTGCCGTTGCGTGCCGTTCCGTTCGCGCATGACGGCTGGCATCGGCTGCCGACCGGACAGACGCTGGCTTCGAGCTTCCACACCTCGCGCTACAACGTGAATACGGGCCGGCTCACCGAGACGATGTTCGACGGCGTCGTGGCGCGTCTCGCCGGCGCCATGGCCGCGCCTGCCGTCAGCCTGCCGCGATAGCCTCGTCGAACAGCGCGCGGATGGCCGCGAGCGCCGGCAGACGAATCTCGTCGCGCTCCAGCAGCAGCTCGTGACGGGCTTCGGGGAACACGGCCAGCCGCGCGTCGGGCAGGCGTCGGGCGGCTGCCCTCTCGGCGCGGTTGCTGACGATGCGCTCGCGGCCGGCCTGCATGATCAGGATCGGCGTGGTGATCGCTTCCAGAAAGCCCGGCCGCCGCATGAGCGCGATCGAATCGAGCGCGGCACCGAGCCAGCCTTAGGTGACGCCGCCCAGGGCCAGGTCGGGCGTCGCCGCGATCAGCCGGCGCAGCGCG
>JBFWWD010000315.1:0-6056 GCA_050246385.1 Geminicoccaceae bacterium | reverse complement strand
GTCGTCACCTCGGTGAACCAGGGCGAGGCCGACAATTTCGGCCTGACCCGTCATCTCGGTCATGACGAGCGCTACGACGCGGCCGACGAGTTCCTGGAGCTCACCTGTGCCTTGTGGGACAGCTGGGAGCCCGGCGCGCTCGTGCTCGACCGGGAGGCCGGCCTCTACGCCGATCCCGCGCGCATCCGGCGCGTCGACCACGAGGGGCGCTTCTTCCACAGCCGCGGCCCGCTCAACATCCCGCGCTCGCCGCAGGGCCGGCCGGTGATCATCCAGGCCGGCTCCTCGGCCCGGGGCCAGGATTTCGCGGCACGCTGGGCCGAGATCGTGTTCTCGATCCAGCCCGATCTGCCTCGGATGCGCCGGTTCTACACCGACCTCAAGGAGCGGGCGGTCCGCCAGGGCCGCGAGGCCTCGGCGGTGAAGGTGCTCACCGCCGTCATGCCCTTCGTCGCCGCGAGCCGCGCCGAGGCGGAGGCCCAGCGGGACGCGCACAACGCGCTGATCCATCCCGAGGTCGGGCTCTCCACCCTGTCGAGCCACATGAACTTCGACTTCGCCAAGCTGCCGCTCGACGCGCCGGTGGCGGAGCTGCAGGTCGAGGGCATGCAGGGCCTGTTCGCCGTCGTGCGCCAGCTCAGTGCGGAGGGGCTGACGCTGCGCGAGGTCGGCCGGCGCTACGGCGAGAGCGTCATGGTGCCCCAGCTCGTGGGCTCGCCCGGCGAGATCGCCGAGCAGCTCCAGGAGCTGTTCGCGGCCGAGGCCTGCGACGGCTTCGTGGTCACGCCGGCCCACCTGCCGCACGGCTTCGATGCCTTCGTCGATCTGGTGGTGCCGGAACTGCAGGCGCGCGGCCTGTTCCGCGAGCGCTATCGGGGGTCGACTTTGCGCGAGCAGCTCGTCGATTGAGCGCCCGGGTCCTCGCCTTCTGGCCTACCGGCTGAGCTGCAGCAGCAGCTCGGTGCTGTCCGAGACGCGGCGGGCCAGAATGCGTAGGAAAGCCCGCTGGAGCTGGATCAGCAGCAGCGGATCCTCGTCGGCCATCCGGGCGATCGCCTCCGCGGTCAGCCGATCGGCGGTGACGACGCCGTCGGCGATCGCCGAGGCGGTACGCGGGCGGCGAAGAATGAACGCGAGCTCGCCGACCACGGTGCCGGGCCCCGCGCGGCGCAGGCGGATCTTCTCGCCGGCGGCGCCGTCGATGACGATGGCGATCCAGCCGGAGCGGATGATGAACACGTCCTCCGAGGCATCGCCCTGCCTGATGAGCGCTTCCCCGGGCACGAACGTCCGCCGCTCCACATAGCCGTCCAGACCGTCGAGCAGGGGCGAGCCGGCGCCATCGTAGGGCATCGGCGCCTCCGCCAGGCCGCACGGGCGGACGGCGAGGATCTGCTCCTCGATCAGCTCCAAGCCGCGGTCGATGTCGTGGACCTCACGGACATGGTCGTTCCTGGCGTCGAGCAGGCCCTCCGCCAGCATGGCACCCCGCAGCACCGGCGGAAGCTGGCTGAGCACGACCCGGAAACGATCCTGGGCGCCCAGATCGACGATCTTGCGGAAATTGTGCCAACCCGAGCTGTCGACGCCGGTGACGCGGCGGAAGTCGAGGACGAGGCCACGCAGCCGCGGTCGCTCGCGCGAACGGCCGCGCACGCGGTCCAGCACGCGCCAGGCCGAACCGAAGAACAGGAACCCGCCGAGCTCCAGCACCAGCGTGCCGTCGCCTTCGCGGCGCAACAGCTCGCGCTCGCCCTCGGCACGGTCGACGTGACTGAAGCGGTAGCGTCCCGTGGTCTCGTGCCGGATCACCGGCAGGGTGCTGGAGCGGACGACGAAGAATACGACGCCCAGCAGCAGGCCGAGGGTGAACCCTTCGGCGAACCCGGCGAGGCCGACCCCGGCGACCACCGCGAGCAGGATGGCGCGATCGGGTGTCGTCATGCGCCGCCACAGCAGCACGATCCAGTCCGCGACGAACTCGAGCCCGATATAGACGACGATCCCGCCCACGACGAACGCCGGCACGAAGCCGAGAGCGTGGGGTCCGAGCCCGTAGAAGGCGAGCGGCACCGCGGCGGCGACGATGCCGACGGTGCGGCAGACGGTGTCGCAACGGTGGGTGAGCAACGTGCCGGATAGGCTCATCACCGCGGTGAAGCCGCCGATCGCACCGGAAGCGAGGTTGGCGATGCCGAAGGCGCGCAGCGTCCCGTTCGGCTCAAGCTGCCGCCCGAGCGCCGCCTCCATGGAGGCGGCGTCGGCCAGCACGACGATGGCGAGGAAGGCCACGAGCATGACCAGCGTGGGCGAGGCGGCGGCCATGGCCGACCAGTCGACCGCGCCCAGCGCCCACCAGCTGTCGCCGGGCGCGAACGTTCCCGATCGGTCGAATCCCTGCAACAGCCAGTCGGGGCGCCCGGCGGCGCCCGGCATCAGCCAGAAGCAGACCGTCGCTGCCGTCACCATGAGCGGCAGGTTCAAGGTGCCCGGCCGGTGATACTGGGCCAGCCACAACAGGGTCCCGACGAGCGCCGTTGCCACCAGCTCCGGCAGATGCTCTCCCCAGGACCGGACGCCTTCGGTCCGCAGCCCGGGCACGGCGAGCTGCAGGCCGCCGATCACCAGCAAGATCCCCAGTCCGCCGATCAGCCCTGCGACCACGGGAAAGGGCAGATAGTGCATCAGGTAGCCGAGCCGCGCCCGCGCCAGGATCAGCAGCAGGCCACCCAAGGCCAGGCTGACCAGGGCGAGGGTCGCCATGAGGGTCGGCAGCTGCTGCGCGGGCGAAACCGTCGCGACGAACTCAAGGCCGACCGTGCCGATCACCAGCGTCGCCTCGGGCGAGATCACCCCCATGCTGCCCGGGTAGTTCCAGACCAGGGCGACGACCGCGGAGACCAGCGCGGCGCTCAGCAGGCCCAGGCCGAGCGCGGGGGCGAGGCCCTCGACGAGCGGCCCCGGAAAGGCGAGGCTGACATAGGACATGGCATA
The DNA here is from genome assembly GCA_050246385.1 of Geminicoccaceae bacterium. GTDB lineage: Bacteria > Pseudomonadota > Alphaproteobacteria > Geminicoccales > Geminicoccaceae > Benzoatithermus. Next base: position 3,062 of record JBFWWD010000315.1, on the reverse strand, counting down.
GACGGTGTTGAGCACACCGCAGATCACACCCACGAGCACGGCGGCACCAAGGCCGCCCGCCGACATTCGCCCGGGCGGCAGGAACTGCGACCAGTAGCGCCTTCCGCCCGTCTTGATGATTGTTGCCCCTGATCGTTCTCTGTTTATGTCGATCGACCCTATCGTGGGTGCGTCCCGTGCGCCACAAGCTCGAAGAGCGCGGCGACGGAGGAGATGGATTGGTCCGCAGAGCGACAGCATCGCTGGGGATACTCGCCCGCCATCCCGGCGGTGCGGTGGCGCTGCTCGCCATGCTGCTGGCCGTCCTGGCGCCGCCCCTGGTCACCTACGAGTTGGCATGGGAGATCGCATCGGCCCTGGGCTATGTCGGCGCCGCGGCCGCCGTTCTCTGCATGCTGGTCCGGCCGGCACCGGGGATGCCGCAGCGCGCCTACCGCTTCGCCATGCACCGTGCGGCCGGCGACGCGCTCGTGCTGCTGGCGCTGCTTCATGTCGTGGTCATGGTCGCCGCGGACCCGTTCATGCTCGACTATCTGGGCTGGATGATGCCGCCCCACGTCATGGTCGGGGCCGTCGCCACCGTGCTGCTCGCCCTGGTCGCGCTGGGCCGCGAGCCCGCCTTCCCGCGCCGACCGTCCTGGCTCGGCGGTGCGGGATTCCACGCCTGGGCCGGCATATTGGGCGCGCTGCTGGTCGCCGTGCACGTCGTGTGGTCGTCGACGCGGCTGACGGCCGACTGGCGCGCGCTCGCCATCGTCGGTGCCCTGGCGGTGCCGCCGCTGCTCGCCACGATCCTGCGCGTCTCGGGTCGCGGCCCACGGCCGGCGCGGCCCGGAGGCGGCCGGCGGCCGCCGCGGATCGGCACGGCGACGGCGCTCGTGGCGCTGCTGGCCTGCCTGCTCGTGGTCTTTCTGGGCGTGCCCCTGCTGGTGGCGCTGGGGCGGGGCTGAGCGGATGCTGCGTGCCGTGCTCGTGATCCTCGGCCTGCTCCTGGTCGCCGGCGCGCTCTGGCTCGGCTCGACCGTGCGGCTGGAGGCGATCGCCAGCCGGCCGTTGCTGCCGACGCGCTTCGATCACAAGTTCCATCGCACCGTGCAGTGCGTCACCTGCCACCACAATTTCGCCGAGCGCGGCCTCGGCCCGGGCGGCTGCTATGCCTGCCACAAGGACTGGGGCACCACCGAGCTGCGCCGGATCGACCTCGTGTTCCACACCTTCTGCACCGACTGCCATCGCCGCGAGGAAGCCGCCGGCGAGAAGGCGGGGCCGGTCAAGGCATGCGCGGCCTGCCATGTCGCGCCCAGTCCGGGACGGCTGCGGATCAACCGCGGCTAGCAGCGGCGAGGAGCCATGCAATGACGGTCGGCCGCCAGCAGCTGCATTCCGACGGCCCGGAGCTGTCCCGCCTCGTCTGGGGCGCCTGGCGCGCACTGAAGAGCGCGGAGACGGACACGCCGGCCAAGCTCGCCCGGCTGATCGAGGGCTGCCTGGAGCTGGGCATCACCAGCTTCGATCTCGCCGACATCTATGGCGGCTACCAGGCGGAGGCGCTGTTCGGGGCCGCCCTGAAGGAGTGGGGCGGCGAGCGGAGCCGGATCGAGCTGGTGACCAAATGCGGCATCGGCCTGGTCGGCCCCGCCCGGCCGGCGCACCGGGTCAAGCACTATGACAGCAGTGCCGCCCATATCCGCGCCTCGCTCGAATCCTCGCTCCGGCTGCTCGGCACGGAGCAGGTCGATCTCTTGCTGCTCCACCGGCCGGACCCGCTGATGGACGCCGACGCGACGGCGGAAATGCTGGCGCGGCTGGTGCAGGAGGGCAAGACCCGCGCGGTCGGAGTGTCCAACCACGGCCCGACGCAGATCGAGCTGCTCCAGTCCCGCCTGCCGCTGCCGCTGCTGACCAACCAGATCGAGCTGTCGGTGCTGCACACCGCACCCCTGGTCGACGGCGCGCTGGACCATGCCCAGCGCCACCGTATGGTGCCGATGGCCTGGTCGCCGCTCGGCGGCGGCTCGCTGTTCGATGCCGAGCGCCCGCGGGTCGGCAGCGTCCTCGAGCGCCTGGCGGGCGAGCACGCGGTCGACACGGGCTGCATCGCCCTGGCCTGGCTGCTGCGCCTGCCGAGCCGGCCATTGCCCGTGCTCGGCACCACCCGCCTCGACCGGCTGCGCGGCCTCGCCCGCGCCGAGGACTTGGCGCTGGACCGGCAGGACTGGTTCGAGCTGTACGAGGCGAGCCTGGGGCATCCGGTGCCCTGAGCCAACGCCGCCGCGGCGGGTTCCGGGCGGGTCGGCTGAGCCTCGTGCTCCGCCGCCGGAGGCCGTTCGCCCCGCCGACGAGGCTGCCGGCGAGCGGGCCGGTCGGCTTTCGGTCCGGAGCGCGTCGAGCGCGGGAGGGAGTGGGATCGTGCCCGAGCGCTGGTGGCGGGAGAGCGTCGTCTATCAGATCTATCCGCGCAGCTTCCAGGACAGCGACGGCGGCGGCATCGGCGATCTGCGCGGGATCATCGACCGGCTCGACCATCTGGCCTGGCTGGGCGTGGACGAGCGGCTCCTGATCGTGCTCAATTTTGGCCCGGGACAGCCGAGCTTCACGGTATCCGAGAAGCTCGCCCGCTGTCGTGCAGCCGCTGATCGGCAACTACGGCATGGACGGCCCGGTCGATCTGGCCGGCCTGATCCTGCGACCCTGGGAGGCGCAGGTCTTCCGGCTGGCCTGAGCCTCAGGCCGCCGGCGTCCGGGCGTCGTCCCGACCCTCGTACCCGTCCCCCGCCCGCAGGATGCAACGCTGCGCCAGTCCCACGGATGGGCGGCGCCGTGTCACGACCATGTCCATGCCGGCTGCCATCGGCTCAGCAGGGAGAGGAAGGCGGGCGGGATCCAGGCCGAACGGCAATCGGGTCGCGCCGACGACACCCGGCGCGACCCGATCTCGAGGAAAGAGCGACCCGCTGCGCGGAGCGTCAGCCGTTGACGGCGTCGCGCAGGCCCTTGCCGGGCTTGAACTTGACCGCCTTGCTGGCGGCGATCTTGATCGTCTTGCCGGTCTGCGGATTGCG
>JBFWWD010000314.1:0-6130 GCA_050246385.1 Geminicoccaceae bacterium | reverse complement strand
AACTATCTCGCGCCGGTGGAGTTCGAGGCGCAACGTCGATCGCCAGGGGCTGCTGCGCAGCAGCCCCTGGCCACGGCGGCAACCGACTGTCCCTAATTCCCTGTCTCAGCCTCGGGGTGCAGTCCAGACCTGTCCCCATTTATCCCGTCTCTCCCCAGGGGTGCAGTCCAACCTGCAGCCGTCCCCCTCACAGCTTCCCCTGCTCCAGCGCCTCGCGCAGCACCCGTTCGACCCGGGCATTGTAGCCCTTGCCGGTCGCCTTGATGCCTTCGACCACCTCGGCGGCGAGGCGGAAGCCGACATGGACCTTGGGCCGCGCCAGCCTGGGCCACCCGCCCGGCCTTCAGCTTGCGGGCGAGCTCGGGGAACATCTCGGGGGAAGGCCGGGCGCGCGCGAAATCGGCGCCGGTCCACTCCGGATTGTCGTCGTCATGATCGGTCGCGTCGCTCACAGCGTCTCCTTTCGCGCTCGTTGGCCTTGCGCAGCGAGATGGCGCGCACGGCCTCGCCGCGCATTCGTTGCGGAGGCGAAGTCACCCTCGGCTTGAAAGTATATACAACAAGTGTATACTTTCTGGTCGATTTGCTTCGAGCTGCGAAGAGAATCGACGATGGCCACCGCCAAGGTCTTCACATCCGGCAACAGCCAAGCCGTGCGCCTGCCGAGGGAGTTCCGGCTCGCCGCCACCGAGGTCGAGATCTTCCGCCGCGGCGACGAGATCGTGCTGCGCGAGCTGCCGCGCGACCTCACGGGCGCGTTCGAGATCCTGTGCGCCCTGCCGGACGACGTCCTGGCCGAGCGTCGCGACGACGCGCCCCAGGCGCGCGAGGGCTTGTGACCTCGCCCCGCTTCCTGCTCGACACGAACATCTGCATCTACATCCGCCAGCGGCGACCGCCGGAGGTTCTGGCGCGCTTCAGGTCGCTCCGCGCCGGCGAGGCCGCCATCTCCGTGATCACCTATGGCGAGCTGCGCTACGGTGCGGAGATGAGCCGGGAGCGGGAGCGCGCGCTCGACCTCCTGGCCCGGCTCGTCACGTTGCTGCCGGTGCTGCCGCTGCCGCGGGCAGCAGGCGAGGCCTATGGGTCGATTCGCGCCGAGCTGGAGCGGCGCGGCGAGGTCATCGGCAACAACGATCTGTGGATCGCCGCCCACGCGCTCACCGCCGGCCTGATCCTCGCGACCAACAACCAGCGCGAGTTCGCGCGCATCGGCGGCCTGCAGCTTGCGGACTGGATCGAGAGCGACTGAACTCGCCCACCGGCACCTTGTGACAAGCAGGTGGTTGGAGCCCGGAAAGCTGCAGCCTGACCGTGCTTGGTCGGCACGACAATGAGACGTCGACGGTAGCCCTGATGCCCTCGACCAGGTTCTAGGCTATTATTCCTTGACTGAACGTGATCTCCAGGCGATAAGCTGGCAGGTTTGACCCACCAGGAGCCCGACATGTCCACCACCCGCTCCCCCGCCCAGCAGGCCGCCGCGCGCACCAACGGCGCCCGCTCGCACGGCCCCGTCACCGCCGCCGGCAAGGCCCGCTCGGCCAGGAACGGCACGAAGCACGGCCTGCGCGGCGGCCCGTTCGCGCTCCTGCCCGGCGAGGACCGGGACGAGCTCACCGCCCTGCACGCCGCCGTCAGCTCCGACTGGGGCCCGCGCGACGCCTACGAGCGGCACTGGGTGATGGAGCTGGTGACCTCGCTGTGGCGCCAGGACCGCCTGCGCGGCCTGGAGCTGGCGACGCTCACCGCCGCCGCCGCGGAGAGCCCTCCCTCCGACGCGACGGTGAGGAAGCTCGGCACCTATGCCCGCTACGGTGCCCGGATCGACAAGGACATCGGCCGCGCCCTGCAGGCGCTGCGGGTGCTGCGCAAGCGGCCCGACACATGGATCGACGAGCTGCAGGACGACACGTCCGAACCCGGCGAGCCCGACGCAGCGACACGAGATTTCACGCACGAACCCGAGAGCCGCGAGCCGCATGAGGCAAACTACACGGTCGAATTCGCCGCGCGCACACTCGAACCCGGGCCGGCGAACGACGATCTTGCTGCGTGCACGGCCGAACCCGAGCCGCCCGCCCGCAATCGCCATGAGCGCCGGCGGCGGGCGGCGCTGGCCCGCAGGCGGCGGGCCGCGTGAGGCGGTGCGCCCGCCGCGCGGAGGCTTGCGGGAGCGGCGCGGCGTCGCCACAGATGCGGCGGGCCAGCGAGCGGAGTGATGCGATGGGTCTTCTCAGCCGGCTGTTCGGCGGCGGCAAGGACGCGCCGGTGCCGAAGCGCGAGGCGGTCGAGCACAACGGCTTCCTGATCTATCCCGAGCCGGTCCGGCAGGGCGGCCAGTTCCTGACCGCCGGCACGATCGCCAAGGACTATCCCGACGGCCGCAAGGAGCACCGCTTCGTGCGCGCCGACACCCACAGCAGTGCCGAGGACGCGGAGCGGCTGATGGTGCAGAAGGCGCAGCGGCTGATCGACGAGCTGGGCGACCGGCTGTTCGGCTAGCTGGCCTCAAGCAGGCCGAAGGCCGATAGGCCCCAGGATGCCTCAAGCAGGCCGAAGGCTGACGGGCCCCCGGGGTGCCCCGCCCTCAGCCGCCGAGCAGCCCCCTGGCCTTGGCGAGGTCCCAGCGCCGGACGAGGTCGACCAGAGGCTCGCCCGAGTCCAGGTTCCTGCCCTCGACCAGCACCGTGCCCTTGCCGCCGAGGTCGAGCACGAGCTGGCCGGAGCGCTCGGCGGGATCGAAGGTCACCACCGCGTTCTCGCGCCCGATCCGCACCCGCCTGGCGTCGGGCTGGGCGGCGAGCAGGGTGGGGTTCAGGAACATGCCGGCGAGGCCCTGCAGGAAGCCGCCGCCGGTCAAGAGCTGCGCCTCGATCGAGCTCGTGCCGTCCGGCGCGCGATAGGTCCGGCCGACCATGCTGCCGCCGACGAACGGGATGGCGGCGGCCGCCTGATCGTCCCTGGCCTCGACCGTCCAGCCCGCCGGCGGGGCGGGGAAGGTCGCGGCCAGCGCCGCGCCGATCCGGCCGCGCAGCGCCTGCAGCGCGAACTCGAGCTCGCCGACGGCTCCGGTGAGGTCGCCCTGCTCGTAGTAGAGGCGCGCCTGGTCGAGCTGGTCGGTGATCGCGTCGCCACGCGCCGCCGCCGGCAGGGCGGCGAGCAGGATCGCGGCAAGGCTGAGGGCACGCATCGGCTCGGCTCCGACCGGCTGGACGCCGCCGACCTTCCCCGCTTGCGCCGGCCTGTCAATCCCGCGGCGCTTGCGGCCCGGCCCGCGAGCGACTAGATATCCGCCGCGCGCGTGCCCGACGCGCCGTCGCGGAGGGATGCCGGAGCGGTCGATCGGGGCGGTCTCGAAAACCGTTGTGCCCCGCGAGGGGCACCCAGGGTTCGAATCCCTGTCCCTCCGCCACCTCTGACTGCCCGGTCGGGTTTCTCTCCTCAATCGGCCGGCAGCATAACCCCTTGAAATGGCACCAATCTGGCCGTCGCCGTTAACCGCGCCGCTTCGCTAGACACTGGCGATTTCGTCTCTCTGGAGCCGCTTTCTCCGTCGGGTGTTCACTTGGCCTGTTCGGTACCCACTCGCGCAAGTTTCCATTTTGCTTGGATTCTCGGCCGCATCGCGAACCACTGAGTTCGAATCCCTCTTGCCCGACCAGAAAGGGAGTTTAAGCAACGCATGGTCACGTCGGTGGCCTTGCGGCTTTGGTCAGGGGTGAAGCATTGCTGTGGATGAAGGCTTCCGCACCGATTCGTTCGTCTATCGCTCCAAAAAGCGGCTTTACGTAGACCGGCGCGATGAGTCGCACTTGGTGGCCTGGGCAGCGATGTCGCGGCCCCAATGATGAGCGCTGGCGCAGCCTCGATCGCAACCATTGCCAAAGGGCATGACGCGAGGAACGGGAGGACGTTCCCACGTGACAGCTTCTTGCAGAAGTTGACCGCACAGTTCGTTCCTGCGCCGTGGAGTCGTCAGGTGTCTTCGCCAGATCGATGCCGATGATGGTTGCCTGCTGCATGGCCGTCTCCCGTTGGCGCTCGCCGAATCCCTCCCGACGACAAAGGCCCTGACGCCCCGTGCAGGTGAATCCAGGCCATCGGGTTTGCCGGAGGCTGCTCAGCCGGCATTTCTGAGCCGCGGATCGCCACCGTCTGCCCGTCCGTGGTCGAGTATAGCCGCGAGTTCCAGGCTCGCGCGGCCGAGGAGCTTGGGGGCGCGGCCTTAGAGGTTTGCCATTGCCGAGACGGTGGGCGACCACGCCGTCATGCGGGAGCAGGCGCGGGCGTGCGGATGGAACAAGGCGCTCGCGATGCGGCACTTTGGCAGCCGGATCATTGACATAAAGCCTTCTGCTGCCGTAAGAAACCTGATCGTTGAGGGCTTGTCGGATATCAACTTTCTTGTCGAGAGGGGCTGTGCCGGCTGGCGGGCTGCGATGGGGCACGGAGAAGCAGCTTCAATTCATTGACCTAAGATTGTTCTGGGATGGATTAGTCAACCGCCGGCGAGCAGGGGGAACTTTTGGTGCATCCCTGCAACAGGCGCCCGCGGATTGTGCGCGCTATCTGCATATGGCCCAAGGGAATGCGGTCTATCATCGCGCCGCCAGCGGTTATGTCGGCAGCGATACATTCGGCCCAAGACTGATTACACGCGATTTAACCCGTCAGCATGCGCATCTTCGGCTGATGGTGGACGGAATCGTGGAGCAGGGCTTCGGCCGTTCCAGGCAGACGCCTTCCTTTGATGTGGTTCCAGGCCGAGAGCGACCGATCGAACCGCTGGTGTTGCGGGCAATTCTCGATGCCATCCGTTGGCGGCAGGAAGTCGAGATCACCTGTCAGGCCATGTCGCGGCCGGAAGCGGAGCAGCGGTGGATCGCTCCGCATGCGCTGGCCTTGGACGGTCTCCGCTGGCATGCCTGCGCCCGCTGTCTGCGGGATAGCGTCCGTTGGTGATTTTTGTGCTGGCAACGATGCCCGCCCCTGTTGACGCACGCCCGTCGGCAATAGTTCCCCATACGGACAAAGCGTGGTGCCAGCGCTCGCGCGCGAGCGTCGCCCCTATCCAGGACTGTCGAACGGACCGAGGGAGATCGTCGAAGCCGATTTTGGCATGGCCGATGGCGTGACGGTGATCGATGTGCGCGCCTCGTTGCTTTGGCATTATCTAAAGCGCTTCGGGATAGAGGGGGACGCAGCCGCAAAGCCGCCGCAGGGTCAGCACATCGTCATGCTCAATCAGGAACAGGTCACGGCCTTCTTCGCGTCAAGGCAGGAGGCGTGACATGGATGCCGTTGCACGTAGGTCCCTGAGCCCCGCTTTCCGTATGGCCATCCTGGCCGGGGCGATGGAGTCCGTCCGGCTGCATTTGCTTTCGGGCATCGACATCAACGCCACTGACGAAAGGGGCCGTTCGCCCTTGATCCTGGCGGCCTCCCGAGGCCGCCTTGACTTGTGCCAACTGCTCCTGGCGGAAGGCGCCGATCCGGGCATTCGGGACAACGAGGGACATGATGCTCTCGCGGTGGCTCGCCTGCGAGGACAGGCCGAGGTCGCCGTGCTGCTGGCGTCTGCTGCGCTGAATGCCGAAGAACTACCGCCTGCTGGGCTGCGCAAACATGAGCACGGCCCAGTTCCGACTTACGAACGGGCTTTATCGAGCGGCGTCGACATCATTTCACCCAGTGCTCCGACTATGGACGAAGTATCCGCCGACGGCGGCAGCCCACACAGCTCCAGCTCTTTGCTGCCATCCGACGGCGGGCATGACTTTGATCTTTCTCTTTGGCAGGAGGAAACAGAGAGGCCGCCTCCAGCGCACGATCCTGCAGTCGCCGACGGCGCCACGTTGCTCCAGGATCTCATCTCCCGGCACATTCCGATCGACAGGGATGCGGATTGGGAAGATGTCGAGATCGATCTTCCCGAAATACGGGATCTGATCCATCGGCGTTCGTCGCTCAATGACGAGGATCTGCAGGCCTTGCGCCTCCTTCTCGTCGAGGCGTTGCGGGATGGCCGTATCCGCGAGGCGCGGATTTCGGCTTGCCTGATGGACAGGGCTGACAGGGATGAATCCGATAACGCCGCATTGGACGATGGTCTGCGCCTTGTTCTTGC
>JBFWWD010000313.1:0-6166 GCA_050246385.1 Geminicoccaceae bacterium | reverse complement strand
GCCAGCATGTTCAAGATCGGCCTGCTCGGCTATGTCGGCATGCATCCCGAGACGGCCGAGCTGGTCCAGTTCTTCGGCTATCCCGGCGAGGTGCCACTGGACCGCGACGACGTCCTGCCGGACGCCGAGCACTTCCTGATCCACCCCGGCCTCGACCTTTTGATCGGCGCCTACAGCCCCGACTATTTCCGCCGGCTCGACAAGCTCAACGTGATCGGTGCCGACCGGCACTGGCGCTCGGCCCGGCAGACCATGTTCGTGCTCAAGGGCGACGTGCGCGGGGCGGGGGCGATCTTCCAGGACCCGGTCGCCGGCACCCGCTTTCCCGGCTTCTTCGGCGAGGCGGTGGCGGAATGCGGCCGCGACCTGACCATCGCCCGGGCGATGGACGGCGATGCCGTGCTGCTGGTCGATCCCAACCCGCGCCAGCTGGTGCTCGCCGCGGCGGCGTTGCGCCAGCGGCTGCTGCGCTCGGACTATCGCTGCGAGATGCGCTTCGGCGGCGATGCCGGCTTCGTCGACATCAGCCGCGACGGCGACAAGGTCGAGGCCAGGGCCGGGCTGGCGCTCCTGGTCGCGGCCCGGCTCGAGCCGCACGCGGCACCCGGGACCATCCTGGTCACCGGCCAGTTCGTCGACGCCTGGCGCGACCTCCTGGGTGCGGGTGGGCTGCGTGCCCGGGCGGTCGAGCCGGAGGAGGTGCCGGCGCTGCGCGAGACCGACGGCCGCTTCAACCTCGCCAAGCCCGGCGGCGAGGCGCCGATGCTGCGCCGGCTGATGGTGCTGAACGGGCCGGGTGCCGACGAGTAGGGGTGGGCTACCGGCCCCCGAACACCGACCAGCCGGTCGCCCTGGCGAGCTGCTCCAGCGCCTTGGAGCCGAGCAGCGAGTTGCCGATCCGGTTGAGGCCGGGCGACCAGACCGCGATCGACGCCCGCATCGGGGCGATCGCCAGGATGGCGCCGCCGACGCCGCTCTTGCCGGGCAGGCCGACGCGGAAGGCGAAGTCGCCCGAGCCGTCGTAGTGGCCGCAGGTCAGCATCAGCGCGTTGATGCGCCGGGCCCGGTCGGCGGAGACGATGCGGCTGCCGCCCGGGGCGAGCCGGCCGGCATTGACCAGGTAGCGGCCGGCCAGCGCCAGCTGGCGGCAGCTCATGGCGATGGCGCAGTGGTGGAAGTAGACGCCGAGCGTCAGTTCGGGCGCGTGGCGGAGATTGTCGCAGGCGCGCAGGAAGTTGGCGAGCGAGGCGTTGCGGAACCCGGTGCGCTGCTCCGAGCGGGCGACCGCCGGGTCGATGGCGATGGTGTCGTCCTCGGCGATCTGGCGCACGAAGCTCACGATCTCGCCCAGGGCACCCTTGGGCGTGTGCGCGCCGAGCAGCGTGTCGGCGACCACGATCGCCCCGGCATTGATGAACGGGTTGCGCGGGATGCCCTGCTCCTGCTCGAGCTGGACGATCGAGTTGAAGGCGCTGCCCGAGGGCTCGCGGCCGACCCGGCGCCAGAGCGCGTCGCCGACCGTGCCCAGCGCCAAAGTGAGCGTGAACACCTTGGACACGCTCTGGATCGAGAACGGCACCTCGGCATCGCCCGCGGTCAGCACCTCGCCGTCGGCGGTGGCGACCGCGATGCCGAACTGGCGCGGGTCGACCTTGGCGAGCTCGGGGATGTAGCTCGCGACCTCGCCGCGCTCGCTCGCCAGCGCCATCTCCCCGGCGATCTCGGCGAGAATCTCCGCGAGCTCCGCCATGGGACGCCTCCTGCCTTGGAACGTGCCGGAGCATCGTCGCAAGGCGTGTGCCGCGCGCCAAGACGAACCGGGTGCGACCCGCCGCCCTTGCCAGCGCGTGATCGCTCCGGCACCGAGCGGGGACGGCGGCACGGACAGGGAGACAGGCCCGATGCGGACCCACAGGATCGCGGCGATCCCCGGCGACGGGATCGGCCCGGAGGTGATCGCGGCCGGGCTGGAGGTGCTCGAGACCTGCGCCGCGCGCGACGGCGGCTTCTCGCTCGCCGTGGAGCGGTTCGACTGGGGCTCGGACTACTACAAGCGCCACGGCGCGATGATGCCGCCGGGCGGCCACGACCTGCTGCGCCGGTTCGACGCGATCTATTTCGGCGCGGTCGGCGCCCCCGACGTGCCGGACCACGTCACGCTCTGGGGTCTCAGGCTCGCGATCTGCCAGCCGCTCGACCAGTACGCCAATGTCCGGCCGACCCGCATCCTGCCCGGCATCACCAGCCCGCTGCGCAAGGTCGCGGCCGGCGAGCTGGACTGGGTGATCGTGCGCGAGAACTCGGAAGGCGAGTATGCCGGCCAGGGCGGGCGCTCGCATCGCGGGCTGCCACACGAGGTGGCGACCGAGGTCGCGATCTTCACTCGGGCCGGCATCGCCCGCATCATGCGCTTCGCCTTCGCGCTCGCCCGCTCGCGGCCACGCAAGCTGCTGACCGTGGTCACCAAATCGAATGCCCAGCGCCACGGCATGGTGCTCTGGGACGAGATCGCGGCCGAGGTCGCGCAGGAGTTTCCGGACGTCGCCTGGGACAAGATGCTGGTCGACGCGATGACCGTGCGGATGGCCCTGAAGCCGGAGACGCTGGACACGATCGTCGCCACCAACCTGCACGCCGACATCCTGTCCGACCTCGCCGCGGCGCTCGCAGGCTCGATCGGGATCGCGCCGACCGCCAACATCAATCCGGAGCGTACCACGCCCTCGATGTTCGAGCCGATCCACGGCTCGGCCTTCGACATCACCGGCAAAGGCATCGCCAACCCGGTCGCCACCTTCTGGACCGGAGCGATGATGCTGGAGCACCTCGGCGAGCAGCACGCCGCCGCACGGCTGATGCGGGCGGTCGAGCGCGTCACGGCCGATCCGGCCCTGCACACTCCCGACCTCGGCGGCAAGGCGACCACGCGCGAGGTCACCGACGCGGTGCTCGAGGCGCTGCGGGCGGACAATCTCTGATCCGGAACGCCGCGCCCGGTCGCCGCCCGGTGCGGCATCCGAAATAGAACTTCAAGGTGAATAAATCAGGTGACTTTTCTGCCTGGGCATGATCACCTCGGCCGAGGAAACGCCTCCTCAGAGTGAGAAAAAAATGAGACGAATCCTCGGGCACGCGTCGCTTGCCATCGGTGCGGCGTTGCTCCTGGCGGACGGGCATACGGCCGCAGCCACCACTCCGCAACCGGCGGACATCGTCTATCTCGGCGCCGACATCGCCACCATGGATCAGGATCAGCCGACAGCGAAGGCGGTGGCCGTCAAGGGCGACGACATCCTGGCAGTCGGAACCGAGGCCGAGATCCGGCGCCTCATTGGCCCGGACACGCAAACCGTCCGGCTGGACGGGGCGACGGTGCTGCCCGGGTTCATCGATCCGCATTCCCACTTTTTGGGTTACGCCTTCTTCACCGACGCCAAGAACTGGCTCGACGTCTCCAGCGTCAACCTGTTCTTCAAGCCACTGCCCGGCGATCCCCGCTGCAAGGACCCGACCGATCCGCAGGTGTGCTTCATCCCCGTCCGCAGCCAGGACGACGTGATCGAGCGCATCACCAAGGCGGCGAAGAAGGGCAAGCCGGTCTATGCCATGAGCTACGACCCCTCCCGCCTGGGCCATGGCAAGAGCTGCCCGGGGCCGGCGAGCAGGGTCGGCTTCGAATGCCCGAACTTCGAGAACGGCAACTCGCGCGCCACGCTGGATGCGATCTCCAAGGAGGTCGAGATCTACGTCTCCAGCCAGTCCGGGCATATCGCCTATGCCAACACCAAGGCGCTGCGCAAGCTCAACATCTGCGGCACCGGGGTCGAGGACAAGAAGACCTGCCGTGAGCCGATCATCAACCCGGCGCAGGAGAAGTCTCTCGCCAAGAGCGGCCAGCTGGACGAGGATCTGGCACTTTTCGGTGACTCGTACTTCATCGGTCAGGTGCTGAAATCAGATCCATTATCGGCGATCAGATCCATCGCCGGCGGCATCGATGTCTATGCCGGTCATGGCTACACCCTGATCCAGGAGGGTGCCGCCACGCCAGGCGATGCCACGATCTACCGCGACCTCATGAAAGACCCCCGCTTCCCGTTCACGGTCGCGCTGATGATGTACGACAATGACAGCGCCAAGTTCGCGGGAACGGTCCAGGCGGCCCGACAGGCCGAGCAGACGATCAAGGGCCATGAGGGGATCTTCATCGCCGGCCTGAAGAGCTTCGCGGATGGCACCCCGCAGGGCTACACCGCCGATCTCAGCGCGCCCTATAACAAGGTGTTTCCGCCATTCACCCGGCCGCCCTTTCCGCAGCCCTATACGGGTCTGCCGGATCTGACGACGACGGCGTTGAAGCAGCATGCCGAGCGGGCGCACGCCAACGGCTACCCGATCATGCTCCACCAGAACGGCGACCAGGCGATCAAGAACTCGATCCGCGCTCTCGAACTGGCCCAGCCGGAAAGCCCGAAGCCATTCCGCGACATCGTCCTGCACGCGCCGTTCCTCAGCTCGACGCTGCTTGCCCGGCTCAAGGCGCTCAACGATCCGGTGAGCTTCCTTATGCCCAACATCTATTTCTGGGGGCTACCGCTGTGCCAGCAGGTGCTGGGGCCTGAGGTGTTCACGCGGCGCTACACGCCCTACCCGGCCCGCTCGGCCAAGAACATGGGCCTGAAGGTAACGCTGCACACGGATTCGCCGGTCAACCCGCCGGACCCGCTGTTCACCATCTGGGTGGCGAAGACGCGGACGGTCCAGCAGCCCGCCTGGTATCCGAACACCAATCGCGGTGCCTGCCCGACCGTCGCGGGGCCGCAGGAGGTGATCTCGATCGAGCAGGGCATCCGCGGCTTCACTGCCAACGCCGCCTGGCAGTACGGCCTGCTGAACAAGCGTGGCACCATCACGGCCGGCAAGGCCGCGGACATGGTCGTCCTGTCCAAGAACCCGCTGTCCATGGAGAGCAACCCGGACGAGCTGCGTCACGTTCGGGTCCTCGGCACGGTGCATAGCGGTCACTACCGCAAGAACCCGCTGCGCTTCGGCGCGCCGATCTGGCCGGCCGACGTGGAGTAGAGCGAGCGACGGGCGTGGTCGGAACCGCGCCCGTCACCGACTGCGTCAGCGCGACCAGATCTGCCGGTCCACGCCGTCGCCGAGCTCCGGATAGTCGGCGGCGTGGAACTCCGGCTCCCTGCCCGCCTTACGCTGGGCGAAATAGTCGCGGGTCAGTTTCACGACCGTCCCCGAGAGCAGGAGGATCGCGATCAGGTTAATGGTCGCCATCAGCCCCATCGAGGCGTCGGCGGCATCGAACACCGTGGCGACGGTCTGGATGGCACCCCAGACCACCATCAGGAGCACCAGCACACGCAGGACGACGAAGCCGGTTGTGTGACCATGGCCGATATAGGTCACAGCATTCTCGGCATAGGAGTAGTTGCCGATGATCGAGGTGAAGGCGAAGAAGAAGATCGCGATCGCCACGAAGTAGCGGCCCGCCTCGCCGAAATGCACGTGCAGCGCCGCCTGGGTCAGCTGCGTGCCGGTGACGCCGGAGCCCGGCTCCAGGGCACCCGAGAGCAGGATCATCACCGCGGTCGCCGTGCAGACCAGGATCGTGTCGATGAACACGCCCAGGGCCTGAACGAAGCCTTGCGAGGAGGGGTGGTGCGGGTTGGGGGTGGCGCAGGCGGCGATGTTGGGAGCGGAGCCCATGCCTGCCTCGTTCGAGAACAGGCCACGCTTGACGCCGTTGAGCATGGCAGCCGCGATGCCACCGGCGACCCCGCCGGCGGCTTCCTGGAAGCCGAACGCGCTGCCCAGGATCAGGCCGATCACGCAGGGGACCTGAGTGGCGTTGGTGACCAGAACCCAGATCGCGAGCAGCAGATAGGCGCCGGCCATGAACGGTACGACGATCTCGGCGACCCGGGCGATCTGCTTCAGGCCGCCGAAGATGATCACGCCGGCCAGCGCCGCCACGACGAGGCCGACCACGAGCTTGGGCAGCCCGAAGGCACCCTGCATGGCATCGGCGATCGAGTTCGCCTGGACGGCGTTGAAGACGAGCCCGAAGGAGAGGATCAGGCAGACCGAGAAGACGTAGCCCGCCCACGGCGCGCCCAGGCCACGCGCGATGTAGAACGCTGGCCCGCCG
>JBFWWD010000312.1:0-6181 GCA_050246385.1 Geminicoccaceae bacterium | reverse complement strand
TCCTTCTTCGCCGAGGCCGACACGCGCGACAATCTCCGGCTCTACGAGCGGTTCGTCGAGCCGCGGCTCGAGCCCGTGGTGCGCGACTACTGGAACGGCCGCGACCTCGCCGGCCGCCGCCGCATCTCCATGTTCCGCCGCAACCTCTACAAGCACGGCCTGCTCGGCCGCACCATCCAGCTCGGCCACCTCGTCTGCCGGCTGCACGGCAAGCGGCCGCAGCGCCTGCTCGACGCCCGCGACCTCGGCGAGCAGCGGCGCCTGTTCGAGACCGAGCTGGCGCCGGTGTTCGCGAGCCCGCTCGTGCGCCGGCTGGCCGATCTGCCGGCCGCCTATTTCGGCCTCGGCATCCCGCCGGCCCAGTTCGACGCGCTCAAGGCCGAGGCCGGCGGCAGCCTGGCGACGCTCGTCCGCTCGCGCGTCGAGCGGCTCGCCTGCGACTTCCCGATCCATGAGAACTGGTTCGCCTGGCAGGCCTTCGGCCGACGCTACCCCGGCCAGGGGCAGGGCCTGCCGCCCTATCTGCGGCCCGAGAGCTTCGCAGCCCTGCGCGAGCGGGTCGACCGGGTCGACATCGAGCAGGTCACGGTCACCGACTTCCTGCGCCGGCAGGACGCCCGCAGCGTCGACGCCTACGTCCTGCTCGACGCCCAGGACTGGATGAGCCGGGCACGGATCACGGCCCTCTGGTCGGAGATGAACCGGACCGCCCGGCCGGGCGCGCGGGTCATCTTCCGCACCGCGGGCGAGGAATCGCCGCTGCCCCAAATGCTTCCGGCCGACACCCTGGCACCCTGGGACTATGACGAGCAGCGCTCGCAGGAGCTGCACGCCCGCGACCGCTCCGCGATCTATGGCGGCTTTCACCTCTACCGGTACCACGGCTGATGGCGAGCGCGATCGAGGCCACGGCACCTGACATCCGCCACCGCATGGCGCGGATGTACCGGCCGCAGAAGCACATCTACGACCTGACCCGCCGCTATTACCTCCTCGGCCGCGACCGACTGATCGCCGGGCTCGACCTGCGCCCCGGCCAGAGCGTGCTCGACATCGGCTGCGGCACGGGTCGCAACCTCGCCCTGATCGGTGTCCGCTGGCCTGATGCCCGGCTCTACGGCCTTGATGCCGCCGAACCGATGCTGGAGGTGGCGCGCACGCGTCTCAGGCGCGGCGGCGTGCGCGCGACCTTGGCCCACGGCGTGGCCGAGACTCTTGATCCGGCCGCGACCTTCGGCAGCCTCGGCTTCGATCACGTCACCATCTCCTACTGCCTGTCGATGGTCGACGACCCCGCCGCCGCGATCCGCGCGGCCACGGCTGCCCTGCGCCCGGGCGGCACGCTGCACGTGGTCGACTTCGGCGACATGACCGGGCTCCCCGCCTGGTTCGCGCGCTTCATGCGTGGTTGGCTCGCGCGCTTCCATGTCCGCCACCGGCCCGAGATATTGCCGACCCTTCGGCGCACCGCACAGCAACGGGGCGCCAGCCTCGCCCAGATCGAGATCGCCGGGCGCTACGCCCTCTTGCACCGCCTGCAGCTGCCGCCCGCCTGAAGCCTGATCTCAACCCGGATCAGCCCGAAACGGCGCGCGGCGCCAGCCGCACCGCGAACCCGGGTGCGGGCTCCCAGTGGTAGGTGCCGAGCACCCGGTGACCGTCGGCGGCGATGGCGAGGTCGAAGCCGGTCGCCAACTCCGCGACCAGGAGGCCGCCCAGCGCGACGACCAGCTCGGCGGCGACGCAGGCATGGGCGCCCAGGCCGAAAGGAGCATAGGTCGCAGCGGTCGGCGCCTGAGTGAGAAAGCGGTCCGGTTCGTACGCGTCCGGTCGCACAAACGCGGCGGGGTCGCGATGCGGCTCGCGCAGGCAGATGCGCACGCCCCAGCCCTTGGGGATGGTCCAGCCGGCGAAGCGGATGTCGGCGGTGGCCTTGCGCATCACCGCCTCCGCCTGGTCGAGGCGCAGGGTCTCCTGGACGCAGGCGCGGGCGAGGGTGGCGCGCGCCGGTGGGGCGGCCTCGCGCAGCCGCGCGCGCAGGTCGGGGTGGTGGCCGAGATAGTAGAGCAGCCAGCGCAGCAGGCTCGCCAGGTCGAAGGCGCCGACCTGCAGCATCATGAACAGGTTGCCGAGCACGTCGTCGCCACGGGCGTCGATGGGAAGGCGTGACATGACACACGCGGGATTGGCCGGCTCGCCGTTCTCGGTGCGCAGGAGCGCGATGCCTGCGGCGGTCGCGCCGGGCTGGCAGGCGCCGATGCGGGGCGTGCGGTCGCGGTCCTCCGGTGCCGGCAGGCAGGCCCGCAACCGGGGCAGGAGAGGATCGTCGGGACCAATCCCGAACAGCACGACGGCGAGCCAGGCCTCGGCCATGTCGCGCAGCGCCACCCGCTGGGCGATCGCATCCGGCTCGGCCAGCCGGGCGAGCCCGCATCGAGCGATGCGGCGCAGGGTGGCGGTGTTCGGCCCGACCAGGTCGGCGCGCATGGCGGCCACGATGTGGCGACGAACGCGGCGGTGGGCGTCTCCGCGCATGAAGCGCAGAAAGCCACCCGGCACCTCGCGCGTCGCCGGCCACTGCCGCGCCGCGAGCCCATCGCCGTGCTCGCGCAGCAGGTCGCGGGCCAGCTCGAAGCCGAGCACGCAGACGAACGGCTCGAGGGTCGGCTGCATCTTGAACACCGGCCCGTGGCGGCGCGCACGCTCGCACAAGGCCAGCGGATCACCCCAGAGGCTGGCCTCGAGCGGCCGGAGCGAGCCGGGCGGGAGGCCGCGCCGGCGACCGTAAGCCGGACGCTGACGCCACCACCAGAGGGCGAGGCCAGTCACCGTCAGGCCCGCCACGACGTGCAGCGCGGCGGGTCGGGTCGTCAGCAGCAGCACCACGGCACCCCAGGCGAGAGCGCCCGTCACCGCCACGTACAGCGGCCGCAGCGGACGGCCCGGCGTCCGTGTCTGGCGTCGCCAGACGGCTGCCACCAGCGGCCAAGGTGCCGCGACGACGAGGGCCGCCTCGACCAGCACCGCCATGGCGGGAAAGGCTCCTGGCACCCGCGAGCTTTCCTTTGCGTGTCCCCGCTTCGACCCGTCTGTGCTTGCAGGGTCGTTACATCAACCACCACGGCCGCACCCGCGACCGGCCGTCTGGACCGACATCGCCCAGATGGGCTCGGTCGGCGCCGGAAAAGCTGCTCTCCGCCGACCCTGCGGTCAATGGGACCGCAGACCTTGCGGCATATGTCAGGCGGCGAAGAGCTACTGGTTCCCGTTCGCACGGGAAGTGGACACCCCGGCGGGTGGGTGTTAGCTCCGGCCCCGGCTGAGGAGCAGCACCATGCCCAAGTTTCGCACGCTCGACGACGTCGATCCCCGCGGCAAGCGGGTCCTGGTGCGGGTCGATTTCAACGTGCCCATGCAGAACGGCGAGGTCGCCGACGCGACCCGGATCGAGCGCGCCTGCGAGACGCTCGAGGAGCTGGCGCGCAAGGGGGCCAAGGTCGTCGTGCTGTCCCACTTCGGCCGGCCGAAGGGCAAGGTCGAGAGCTCGATGAGCCTAAGGCCGATCGTCAAGCCGCTGTCGCAGGCGCTGGGCGGGATCGACGTGCGGTTCGCCCCGGACTGCGTCGGCGAGCTCGCCCATGCCGTGGTCGACGCGCTGCCCGACGGCGGCGTGGCGCTGCTGGAGAACCTGCGCTTCCACGCCGGCGAGGAGAAGGGTGACCCCACCTTCGCCGACCAGCTCGCCACGCTCGGCGACCTCTACGTCAACGATGCGTTCTCGGTCTCGCACCGCGCCCACGCCTCGGTCACCGGCCTGGCGGAGCGGCTGCCGGCCTATGCCGGGCGGCTGATGCAGGCCGAGCTGGAGGCGCTGGAGGCAGCGCTCGGCGGCGCCCAGCGGCCGACCGCGGCGGTCATCGGCGGGGCCAAGGTGTCGAGCAAGCTCGACGTGCTCGGCCACGTCATGGAGCGCGTCGACGTGCTGGTGATCGGCGGCGGCATGGCCAACACCTTCCTCAACGCCCAGGGCACCAATGTCGGCAAGTCGCTGTGCGAGCACGATCTCGCCGAGACTGCCCGTGCCATCATGGCCAAGGCCAACGAGCACGACGTCGCCATCGTCCTGCCGAGCGACGTCGTGGTCGCGACCGAGTTCAAGGCCGGCGGCCGGAACCGCACCGTGGCGGCGGATGCCGTGAACGCCGACGAGATGATCCTCGACGTCGGGCCGGACACGGTGGCCGAGATCGAGCGCAAGCTCGACGGCTGCCGCACCCTGCTCTGGAACGGACCGATGGGGGCGTTCGAGGTCGAGCCGTTCGACCGCGGCACGACCGGGGTCGCCCGTGCCGTCGCCAGGCTCACCCAGGAGGGCAAGCTGCGGTCAGTGGCCGGCGGCGGCGACACCGTGGCCGCCCTCGCCCATGCCGGCGTGCTGGAGCAGTTCTCCTACGTCTCGACCGCCGGCGGCGCGTTCCTGGAGTGGCTGGAAGGCAAGGAGCTGCCCGGCGTCGCGGCCCTGGCGCCGCGCTGATCGTCCGCGTTCACGATCTCGCCGAGGCGCGGCGGGTCCTGGCCGCTACGCCCGAGGCCGTGCTCGTCACCGCACCCGACATGGCCCATTTCGCCGGGGTCGGCTTCTGGCACGCGGTCGAGCGCGAGCTCGGCCGGAGCATCCTCGTCGACTGTGCCGACGATGCCGGGCTCGTCATGGCGGCACTGCGCGAGGGGCTGCGCGATCTGCTGTTCACCGGCGATGACAAGGTCGCCGCCAAGCTGGAGTGCATGGCCGCCGCCTGCGGGGCGCGGTTGCGCCGCAGGCTCGATCCCGCTTGAGGCAGGGACGGTCCCTACCTAACCTCGCCCACGTTCAGGGAGGGCCGGCATGGCGCGCGGCGGCAAGGTCTATCTGGGGGTCGATGTCGGCACGTCCGGCGTGCGCGGGATCGCCATCGACAGCACGGGAGCCGTGGTGGCGCAGGCATCCGCCCCGCTGCCGCCGCCCCTGGCGGTCGACGGCGGCCTGCGGCAGGACCCCGAGCTGTGGTGGGCACCCACGGCCAGGGTGATCGGCGACGTCGCCGCGGCGGTGCCCGGCCACCGCATCCACGCGCTCGCGATCGATGGGACGTCCGGCACGCTCCTGGTCACCGACGCCCGGGGCGCTCCCTTGGAGCCGGCCGGGATGTACAACGACGCCAGCGCCGCGGCGCTCGCCCCACGCATCGGCGAGATCGCCCCGCCCGAGAGCGGCGCGCATGGCGCCACCTCACCCCTGACGCGGCTGCTGCTCCTGCAGGAGCGCCAGCCCGGGGCACGCCACGCCCTCCACCAAGCGGATTGGCTGGCGGCGCGACTGACCGGGCGGCTCGGCCTGAGCGACGACAACAACGCGCTCAAGCTCGGCTTCGACCCGGTGACCCGGACCTGGCCGGAGTGGCTCGACCGGCTCGGCGTGCGGCGCGAGCTGCTGCCCGAGGTGCTCACACCCGGCACGGCGATCGGAGCGATGCTGCCGAGCGTGGCCGCGAGCCTCGGCCTGGCACCGGGCTGCATGGTCGTCGCCGGCACCACGGACGGCTGCGCGTCCTTTCTGGCCACCGGTGCCTCGCAGCCCGGCGACGGGGTGAGCGCCCTCGGCACCACCTTGACGCTGAAGCTGCTCTCCGACCGACCGGTGTTCTCGCCGCGCCACGGCGTCTACAGCCATCGCATGGGCGAGCGCTGGCTGGTCGGCGGCGCCTCGAACACCGGTGGCAAGGCGCTCCTGCGCTACTTCACCGCCGACCGGATGGCCGAGCTGACGCCACGGCTGCGCCCTGACCGGCCGACCGGCCTGCACTGGCATCCATTGCCCGCGCCGGGCGAGCGCTTCCCGGTGGCGGACCCGACGCTCGCCTTCGACCCGCAGCCCTTGCCAGCCGACGAGGTCGCGCTGTTCCAGGGACTGCTCGAAGGCATCGCGGAGGTCGAGCAGCGCGCCTACCACCTGCTGAGCGAGCTCGGCGCGCCGCCGCTGCGCTCCGTGCGCACGGTGGGCGGCGGTGCCGCCAATCTGGTCTGGATGGACATTCGCGCCCGTCTTCTGGGAGTTCCCATGCTGCCGCCCGCCAACCTGGAAGCCGGCTATGGCACGGCCCTGCTCGCCCGGGGCGACGCATGACGCCCGGAGCACTGAGGG
>JBFWWD010000311.1:0-6233 GCA_050246385.1 Geminicoccaceae bacterium | reverse complement strand
GCGCTGGGGCGGCCTGGTGGACGTCGTGCCGGAGCGGGCGGAGTTCCCGGCCTATCTGGCTCGTCTGAACGAGCGCCCCGCTTTGCAGCGGGCACTGGCGCAGGATCAGGAGCTGGCGAGTCGGCCCAGCCCGGTCTGATCGCCGGCTCCAGTCGCCCGCTGGCCCAGTGTTGGCGACTTCCGCGTCAATGCGAGCGGATTTCCCGCAGGCTTGGGGCCCGTGTCTCATGTCGGTCGCCAGCGATTATTCTCTTCTGAGCTGAACGGACGGTTCCAGAACTGTCGAATGCTTTACATATGCAAGCCAGAGATTTCATCTGACAGAAAGTTAATTTTACCGAACTCGGACGCCACATCATCGTCGATCATTGAGGTGCGCTAACGAGAAAACAACGATGGCCACATTCACGGTCGATACGCTCTCGGACAGCGTCGATGCCGGCGACGGCGTGCTCAGCCTGCGGGAGGCGCTGGCACGGGCGGATCGAGACGATGCCGCCGACTCGATCCAGTTCTCCGGCACGGTCCAGGGTGGGACCATCGTGCTCGCCGGCAGCCAGCTCACCGTCGCGTCGGAGGTGACCATCGACGGCGGCAGTGGGATGACGCTCGACGCGGATGGGCGGAGCCGCGTGCTGCTGGTACGAAATGTAGGGGTAGATCTCGCACACCTCACGATTACCGGCGGTCATGCCAACGGTGGCGCAGGCGTCGGAGGGGCGGGCGAATATGTTGATCTGACACTCGATCATGTCACCGTGTCGGACAACATCTCGACAACAAGCGGTGGAGGCATCGCCGGCTTCTACGAAGTTCACGTGCATAACAGTATCATCAGCGACAATCGAGCAGTAGGCAGCGGAGGAGGAATCGACGGCTGGTACGTCTTCGTCAAAGACAGTACCGTCAGCCACAATCAGGCCCGCGGCAGCAATGCTCGAGGTGGCGGCATCGCGGCCTACGAGACTGCTGGTGTCACCGGCAGCACGATCAGCGGCAACAGTGCGATCGGCTCAAGTGCCAACGGAGGCGGTATCTACGGCGACCATGTGTACATCGGGGAAAGCACCGTTTGCGGCAATATCGCGGACGGGTCCCATGCCTCGGCCGGCGGGATCTTCAGGGGCGGCGTCGGAGGTCTATGGAACAGCACGGTCAGCGGCAACAGCGCGGAGGGTGTCGCGGCGACTGGCGGCGGCATCAATGGGGGCTGGGACCTGTACAACAGCATCGTCGCCGGAAACACTGCCGTGGTCAGCTCCAGTGCCGACATCGCCGGCAGCATCGGCTCCAGCAACGGCCACAACATCTTCGGCAGCTCGGTGCAAGTAGCCAACGGCGGGGATCTGGAAAGTATATCCCCGAGCCTGCTTTTCGCCGGCGGCCTCGCCGACCACGGCGGTCTGACCCAGACCATCGCGTTGCGCAACGCTCCCGACAATCCCGCCCTTGGTGGCGCGGATCCGGCCGATTCGTCGGCCACCGACCAGCGCGGCGAGGGACGGCCGCAGCCGGCGGGCACGGCTCCCGACATCGGCGCCTACGAGTCGGCCTGGGTGGCTGCGGCACCGCCGAAACCGTTCGACGGGCTGGAGTATATTGCTTCCTACCCCGACCTGATCCGGGCACTCGGGGCGGCGGGGACGAGGCACTATCAGCTCCATGGCCAGGCGGAGGGCCGCACGGTCGGGTTCGACGGGCTGGCCTACATCGCCTCCTACGCGGATCTGATCCGCCAGCTCGGCGTGGACCGCGACGCTGGCGCCAGCCACTTCATCGGCTACGGCTACGAGGAGGGGCGCACAGTCACCTTTCATCCGCTGGACTACATTGCTTCCTACACGGATCTGACGGCCGCCTTCGGCGCCAATCCCGAGGCCGGCAGCAGCCATTTCATCACCTACGGCGCGGAAGAGGGTCGCCACGCCGGCTTCGACGGGCTGGAATATGTCGCGAGCTATGACGACCTGATCGCCGCGCTCGGCGCCGACCGGGACGCCGGCAGCACGCACTTCATCGTCGACGGTGCCGCCGAGGGTCGGCAGGTGAGCTTCGACGGGCTGCAGTACATCGCCTCCTATGGCGACCTGATCCAGGCCCTGGGGGCGAACGCCGATGCCGGGGCGGTCCACTTCATCCGCTTCGGCGAGGCCGAGAGCCGCGCGCGCGACGATTTCGACGCCGAGCAGTACCTCAAGAACTACCCCGTCCTGCAGGCCGCCTTCGGCCACGACGCCGAGGCCGCGACGGCTCATTACATCGAGCACGGCTACGAGGAAGGCCGCACCGACCAGCCTCCGCATGCGCACGCGGCCGCAGATTTCCTGCTGTAGCCACGACCGCGCGGTCGCCGCCCCTACTTCGTCGACTTCGGCTCGCTGTCGTCGATCGCGACCTTGCGCGCACCGGAGCGGATCTCGGCCTCGCGCGCCCAGACGATGTCGATCACGTCGTTGGGTACCAGCTCGGCGTTGATCGGCGCGAGCGTGCAGCCGCCGGCGGCGAGGTTGCTGAGCGGGCCGTAGTCCTCGGCCTTGAAGCTGCCGTCCTTGACCGCGGCCAGCGCCTTCTCGATCGAGGGCTCCATGTGCCACAGGGCACTGGCGACCACGGTGCCGGGATACTGGTCCTGGGTGTCGATCACGTTGCCGATCGCCTTGACCCCGCGCTCCTTGGCGGCGTCGGAGACGCCGAAGCGCTCGGCGTAGAGCACGTCCGCACCCTGGTCGATCATGGCGAACGCCGCCTCCTTGGCCTTGGGCGGATCGTACCAGGAGCCGATGAACGAGACCGTGAACTTCACGTCCGGGTTGACCTCGGTGGCACCGGCCATGAAGGCGTGCATCAGCCGGTTGACCTCCGGGATCGGGAAGCCGCCGACCATGCCGATCTGGTTCGATCTGGTGAGCTTGCCGGCGACCAGGCCGGTGAGATAGCTGCATTCCTGGATGAAATTGTCGAACACCGAGAAATTGGGCTCCTCGGGGCCGAAGCTCGAGCCCATCAGGAAGGCGGTCTGCGGATAGTCCTTGGCGACCTGCCGCGCCGCCCGCTCGACCCCGAACACCTCGCCGAGGATGAGCTGGCTGCCGGCCTCGGCATATTCGCGCATCACCCGCTCATAGTCGGTGTTGGCGACGTTCTCCGACCAGTCGTAGCTGATGTCGCCGCGCAGGTTGGCGGCCTTCAGCGCCTGGTGGATCCGGCTCACCCATTGCTGCTCCACCGGCACGGTGTAGACCGCGGCGACCTTGATCTTGTCCTGCGCCCGGGCGTCGCCCGCGAGCCAGACCACCCCCAGCGCCATCGCCGCGAGCAGCGCTCTGCGCGCCGATTGGAAAGCCATTCCCGTTCCTCCGTTCCGGTGCCGGCGCGATGTTGGCGCGGCGCATGTCGGCTGGGAAGTGGCAAGCCGCGTGACGGCGGCCACGGCAGCGCCCGCGTCGAGGCCCGTGCTCAGGCGACCCTGCTCGGAGCGGCCGGGTCGACCGCCGGCGATCGCCCGCCCCCCGGAGAATCGTGCGTCCGTTTGTCCCCGCCGCCGCAAACACCCTCGCCGCTCGCACGGACCTCGAGCCAATGCCGGTCGAGCAGCTCGATCAAGCCGCGATAATCGGCCTGCGTGATCTGGTCGATCGGCGCGCCGGCATGGCCAAGGAACTCCGCCACCGCCGCATCGAGCAGCGGCGGCGCGGCCGTCGCCAGACCCGATCGGGCGAGGTCGGCCGCGACCCCGCGCTCGGGATGCAGGTAGGCCTGCCCGGTCGCGGCCGCCGCCGGCGGCAGGCGGATCGCGAGCAGGCGGGTCGCCGAGAGCTGCGTCTCGGCGCTCATCAGCGTCGTCCCGCTCATGAAGCCGCCGAGGACCGTGGTCGGGGGCGCCGGCGCGAACAGCCAGAAGAAGAGCTGGGCGCTGGTGGAAGGGTCGCCGAGATGGGTCGTGATCACCCGCTCGCCACGCATCAGCGGCCCCGACAGCCGCATCGTGCCCGTCGGCAGATCCTCCGCATAGCTCGCCCGGAGCCGCGATACCCCGGTTCCCGGGGTGATCGTCAGCGTGCCGCGGATCAGCCGACCGTGATAGTAGCGCGCCCAGGCATGCGAGTAGCAGGCATAGGTCCCGATCAGCTCGAGGTCACGATCCTGCCGCCTGGGTGAGCCGGATGCTCCGCCGAAGGCGTCCGCCCGCCGCCGCAGGGTCTCGGGCTCGGTGCCGTGGATCAGGCAGAGGCGCGCAAGGAACACCTCCGACCGACATTCGGCGATCCAGTCCGCACCCTCACCGAGGCCGACCAGCTCGGCCCAGTCCTCATAGAGCTGCCGCCCGCGCGGCAGGGCCCGACCCTGCAGCCACTTGTGCGCGCGCTGAACGTCGAACGGTGTCGTCGGATTGACCCGCCGGAAGGCGGCGGCGAACTCCTTGCGGCTGTCGGCGCCGAGCCAAGCCGCAGTCAGGCAGAGCTTACGGCTGATCTCCACCGGCACACATTCTCTCCCGAGGCGTTCGTTCCACAACCCTGGTGGAATTTCCACGCAATGACAATGAACGTCATGGTTTTCCACAGGGCACCGGTTGAGGGAGCATCCCCGTCCGTTACGGCAGTGAGGCATAGACGCCCAAGAGCCGCGGGAGAACGCCCATGCCGATCGTCGTCGCCCCTGCCCCTCTGCACCAGCCTGGCGCGATCGTGACCGAGGACGTGTACGGTGACAGCAGCGCCGGCATCGCGGGCACCGCCCTCGGGCAGAGCTTCGTCTTCGACGCTCTAGGCGTAGCGGTGTTCGGCGACGCCGAGACGATCGGCGGCGCCGGCCGCGGTGGCGCCGACCGGCTGGAGATCACGCGGGTCGGCGCCGGCGTCATCGTCGCCGGCGACGCCCGGCAACTGATGGCTTCGGCGCAGGGCGGCGACGACGCGATGACCGGCGGGGGCGACGGCATCCTGCTCTTCGGCGACGCTCACTCCATGCTCGACGCGAGTGTGGGCGGCAGCGACACGATCCGCATCCTCGGCCTGTCGAATCCGGGCGTGGCATGGGGCGATGCCGGGGAGATGTCCGGCGACGCGCGCGGCGGGGACGACGTCCTGTACGGCCACTATCTGATCGGCGACGCCGGCGACTTGTGGGACCGGGCAGGAGGTGGCGACGACCGGCTGTTCGGGCGCGGCGCCGAAGCGATCCTGGTCGGCGACGGCGAGCTGCGCGGCGAGGCGGAAGGCGGCAACGATCGCCTGATCGCCAACCACCGCAACTCGCTGCTCCACGGCGACGCCCAGCGGATGGAGGAGCATGCCCGGGGCGGCGACGACTATCTGCACAGCAAGCAGGGTGGCTGCATGCTCTACGGCGATGCCGAGACCATGGCGGACGACGCTCGCGGCGGGCACGACGTGCTGAGCGGGAGTGCCGAGCGCGAGACGATCATCGGCGACGCCGCCACGCTGTGGGACCGGAGCGTCTGCGGCGACGACGTGCTCCTGGGCGGCAAGGGCGACGACACGCTCTACGGCGACGGCGTGGAGATCGGCGCCGAGGTGACGCGGGGTGCCGACCGGTTCGTGTTCGCCAAGGGCTGCGGCCGGGACGTGATCGGCGACTTCGAGCGCGATGTCGACCTGATCGACCTGCAGCGCCTCGGTTACACGAGCTTCGGCCAGCTCGCCATCCACGAGGTCGGCGGCGACAGCGTGATCGACCTGCCCGGCACCAACCAGATCACCGTGACGGGCGTGCTCGGCCTGACCGCCGCCGACTTCCTGCTGGCCTGACCCGGCCGGCCAGCCCGTTTCCGCGCTGAGCGGAAACGGGCTGCCTCATGTAGGCCAAATGCCGATAGGCCCCAGGAATGCGAGAGTGTGTTGGGTCAAGCCGAACACACTCTAGGAGTTGTCGTCGCGGACGACGAAGCGGATCCGCACCGTGTTGAGCGCGTCCCACTCCCGCGTCAGGTCGGTGCCGCTGAAGGCGAGCACGGCCGAGCCGTCCGCGGCCATCCACTTGGTCGGGAGCTGGTAGAAGAACACCGTGCCCTCGGCGAACTGGTCGTAGGTCCGGATCACGGTCCAGGGGCCCCAGGGCGTCGGCGCGTCGTAGAAAGCGACGCCCCGCTGGAGGGGATTGGTCTCCGGCACGTGGGCCATGACCATCACGAAACGGCCGAGATAGGGATTCCAGGCGACGCTCGGCGCGACGTCCATGAGATAGGGCTTCTGCAGCACGGGAACGCCGGC
>JBFWWD010000310.1:0-6298 GCA_050246385.1 Geminicoccaceae bacterium | reverse complement strand
CCGGCCCGATCTCGACGCGGGTCGGGCGCGCCCGCCCTTGCTGCCGGCGGGCTTGCCGGCCGCCGACCTCGCCCGCTATCGTGCCCTGTTCGCGCTGCAGCGCGAGGGGCGCTGGGCCGAGGCCGAGGCGCTGCTCGGCACGCTCGACGACGACCTGCTGCTCGGCCACGTGCTCGCCGAGCGCTACCTCGCCAAGCAGGCGCCGCGCGCCGACTATGCCGAGCTGTCCGGCTGGCTCGAGCTCTATGCCGACCTGCCGCAGGCGCAGCACATCTACAAGCTGGCGCTGGCCCGCAAGCCGACGGGCGCGGCCAAGCCGCCGGCGCCCGAGGGGCTGCCCGCGAGCCGCGCCGACCGGCTCTGGGACGACGGCCTCGCCGCGTGGCGCGCCGCCGATTTCGGGCTCGCCGCCGACCGGCTGACCCGGCTCGCCGACGATGCGCGCCTCGACGACCCGGAACGGGCGCGCGCCGCGTTCTGGGCCGCCCGCGCCAATCTGCGCGCGCAACGGCCCCGGCTGGTCGTGCCCCTGCTGCGGGTCGCCGGGGACACCGCCGACGCGTTCTACGGCCCCTTGGCGCAGCGCATGCTCGAGGACGTGGTGGACTATGACCGGGCCGAGGCTCGTGAGGAGGCCAGCCTCACCACGCTGATGATCCATCATCCGGGGACCCGGCGGGTGCTGGCCCTGGCGGCGATCGGCGAGCGCGAGCTGTCGGCGGCGGAGCTGCGGCACCTGGCCGCGCGGGCGCCCTCGGACCTGCTGCCCGAGCTGACGGCACTGGCGCAGGGGCTGGACCTGCCGACGGCGGCCCCCGCCGGGAAGGTCGCCGCGCGGGCAGCACCAAGCGACCGGCTCAAGCTGCCGCCGACCGAGTGGGAGCCCGCCGGGGGCTACCAGCTCGACCGCCACCTGCTGCATGCGGTGATCCGGGCCGAGAGCGGCTTCGACCCGCTGGCCCGCAGCCCGAAGGGGGCGCTCGGGCTGATGCAGATCATGCCCGATACCGCCGCCCATCTCGCGAAGCTCACCGAGGTCGCCTATGCCGGCGAGGACTGGCTGCTCGAGCCCGCCAACAATCTCGCCGTCGGCCAGGCCTGGCTGCGGCAGCTCGCCGGCTCCCCCGCCGTGCAGGGCAGCCTGATCCACCTGCTCACGGCCTACAATGCCGGCGCGGGTCGGCTGCAGGGCTGGCTCGCCGACGAGCTGAAGCCGGCCGCGGACGACCCGCTGCTGTTCGTCGAGAGCCTGCCGATCCGCGAGACCCGCGCCTATGTGAAGAAGGTGCTGGGCAGCCTCTGGGCCTATCAGGACCGGGACCGGGAGACGAGCCCGTCCCTGCGGGCGCTGGCGGAGAACCGGTGGCCGGAGATCGACCCGGTGCCCCGGCCCAAGGCCAAGGTGGTGCTCCATGCCCGGGCGGATTGACGAGAGCGTTCCCTTCCGGGCGCTGCGCATCGCCGTGCTGACCGTGTCGGACACGCGCACGGCGGCCGACGACCGCTCCGGCGACACGCTGGCCGAGCGCGCGCTCGCCGCGGGCCACGAGCTCGCGGCCCGCGCCATCGTGCGCGACGATTTCGCCGCGATCGTGGCCCAGCTGCGGGCCTGGATCGCCGATCCGGGAGTCGAGGTGGTGATCACCACCGGCGGGACCGGGGTGACGGGGCGCGACCTCACGCCGGAGGCGCTGGCCGAGGTGGCGGAGAAGCACATCGCGGGCTTCGGCGAGCTGTTCCGGATGCTCAGCTACCAGAAGATCGGCACCTCCTCCCTGCAGTCGCGCGCCGACGCCGCCGTGGCCGGCGGCACCTATCTCTTTTGCCTGCCCGGCTCGCCCGGTGCCTGCCGCGACGGCTGGGACGAGATCCTGCGCTTCCAGCTCGACATCCGGCACCGGCCCTGCAACTTCGCCGAGCTGATCCCGCGCCTGCGCGAGCACGAGGCCTGAGCCGCACCTTCTTCACCGCCGACACCCATTTCGGCCATGGCGGCGCGCTCGGCCTGTTCAAGCGCCCCTACCCTTCGGTCGCCGCGATGGACGAGGCGCTGGTGGCAGCGTGGAACGAGCTGGTGGGCCCCGAGGACACCGTCTGGCACCTGGGCGATTTCGCGGTCCGGGTGCGTCCCGAGCGCGCGGCCGATCTCCTGGCGGCGCTGCACGGTGCCAAGCGACTGATCGGCGGCAACAACGACCCGCCGGCGATCCGGGCGCTGTCGGGCTGGGCGAGCGTGCACGACTATGCCGAGATCGAGGTCGAGGGGCGGCGGCTGGTGCTGTGCCACTATCCGCTGCGGGCCTGGAACCGCCAGCATCGCGGCAGCCTCCAGCTCCACGGCCACAGCCACGGCCGCCTCAAGCCGCTGCCGCGCCAGTTCGACGTCGGGGTGGACGCGAGGGGGTTCCGGCCGGTGATGCTGGCCGAGCTGACCGGCAAGCCGCTCAGCCGGGATCGAGCGTGAACAGCTCCTCGGGCCGGCGCACGCCCTTGAGCGCGTAGCGGCCGAGCGAGACCAGCCGGCCGCGCGCGCGACCCGAGGCCCGGGCGAAGGCCGAGGAGACGATCACGCGCCGCTCCAGCGAGCGGCACAGCGCCTCGATCCGCGCCACCTCGTTCACCGCCGGCCCGACCACCGTGAAGTCGAGCCGGTCCCGGCTGCCAATATTGCCGTAGAGCACCTCGCCGACATGCAGCGCCACATAGAGCCCCGTCGCCGGCCGGGACGCGGCGAGGCGCTCGACGCGCAGCTTCTCGCAGGCCGCGAGCACCGCCACCGCCGCATCGAGCGCGCGGCTGCAGGGCATGGCGCCGTCGGCCTCGGGGAACATGCCGAGGATGCCGTCGCCGATGAACTTCAGCACCTGGCCGCCATGGGCGTGGACGGTGCCGGCGACGATCTCGGCATAGTCGTTGAGCAGCCCGATCAGCTCGCGCCCGGGCGTCTCGTCGGCGATCTGGGTGAAGCCTTCGAGGTCGCTGTACCACAGCAGGGCGCGCACGCTCTCGGCGACGCCGCGGGCGATCGCGCCCCGCAGGACCCGGCGCCCGGCGTCGGCGCCGAGATAGGTGGTCATCAGGATGTCCGCGGTCTCGTCCGCGATCAGCGAGCGGACCCCCAAGGCGAGCAGCGTCGCGAGCCGGCGCAGGAGGTCGGCCTCGGGATCGGTGAAGCCGCCGGGCCGGTCGGTCTGGAACGAGCACAGCATGCCCTGGACCTCGGCGTCGGCGTGCCGGCCGAAGCTCACCGCCAGGGCCAGATAGTCGGTGCTGCCCTCGTCCTGGAACCGGTCGAGCAGCGCGAACTCGCCGCGGCGATAGTCGGTATCGAGCCGCCGCCTGAGCTCGGTGTCGTTGCTGCCGTGGACCAGCCGATAGAACGGGCTGGTCAGCCAGTTGGGATCGTCGCGAAAGCTGGCCTCGGAGCGCGCATAGTCCTCCCGCACCGTCCCCTGCCCGCGCACCCAGCGGCAGCCGCGCGCGTCGATCAGCGGATGCAGCAGCTCGGCGCCGGCCACCACCCGCCACAGCGGGATCCCGGCCGCGACCAGCCTGGTGCAGAAGCCGTCGAGCAGCTCCACCTCGTCGGCGGCGTCGAGCGCGGCCTGGGCGAGCCACCGGTCGATCTCCAGCTCGAGCTGCTCCATGGCGCCTCTCTGGCGAAACCTGACCGCGACGCTGCTCCATGCCCGATCGAGCGGGCCGGGCCAAGCCCGGACGGGCTCGCGTTAACCACCGCTTCAGGAGGAGCGCACTAGGCTCGCGCGTATGGGACGGCCTGCCGCCGCCCCGTCAGGGAACCAGAAGATCGTGCGCAGCTTCGCGGCCCTTCTTGCCGGCCTGACGCTCCTCGCGCTCGCCGCGCCGCCCGTGGCCGCGGCGGCGACGGGCACGGCGCTCGCGGTCGAGGCTCGCGGCGGCTCGGCACGGCTGGCGTTCGTCTGGCCCGCGCCGGCGGACGCGACGCTGGCCGACGCGCCCGGCGAGGCGAGATTGCAGGCAACGGTCGCCATGGCCCCGCTTGCGCCGGACCGGCTCGCGGCACTGGCGGCCTGGGTCGCCGGCACGGAGCTCAGCGCGGACGGGTGCCGGCTGCGGCTCAGGCTGCGGCCGGGCGTGCTCGCCCGGCTGTCGCGCCCGCACGCGCGCATGGCCGTGGTCGAGCTCGTCCGCGCACCGCCCCGGCCGGCGCCCATGGCCGCGGCGCCGCCGCCGATGCCCGAGCCGGCCGCTGGGCCGCTCCATCCGCCGCCGGTCCCGGTCGCGCGGCCCGATCCGCCCGTGACGGAGCCGGCACAGACCGCTCCCGGCGAGGAGGTGGCCGCGGCGGCAAGGGCTCCCGACGAGCCGCCACCTGCTTCCCCGCACCTTCGGGTGACGGTGTCGGCCGAACCGGCCGCCGACCGTCTCGAGCTACGCTTCCGCTGGGGTGCCCCGATGCCGGCCGCCCTGTTCCAGCGTGGCGACCGGCTGTGGGCCGCCTTCCCGGCCGCCGAGGCCGAGGTCGCCGGCTGGCGCTCGCTGCGGCGGGCCGACGTGGCGGCCTGGCTCGAGCCGCTCGGCACCGCGCGGGCCGGCACGGTGCGGCTGTTCCGGTTCCGGCTCGTGCGGCCGGCCCGGCTTGCCGCCCGCCCGGACCGCGCCGGCTGGTGGATCGCGCTGAGCGCCCCGGACGGGACGGAACCCGCTCCCGCCGAGGGGATCCGGCTGGAGCGCAGCCGGGAAGCCGGCTCGCTCACGGCCGCGGCCGACGGCGTGGTCGCGCAGCTGCGCGATCCCGACACGGGCGAGCGGCTGGGACTGGTGATGAGCGCGCGCGAGGGGCTGCGGCAGCCGGAAGCGGAGCGGCTGGTCGATCTCGAGCTGCTGCCGTCCCTGCAGGGGCTGGTGTGGCGCGTGCTCGCGGACGGCGTGCGGGCGACGGTCGCGGACGGGCGGCTCACCATCACGCGCCCGGGCGGCCTGCGTCTCGCCGACGGGCCGCCGACGCCGGACCCGCCGTCCGAACCTGCGACGCCCGCCGCCGGGATGGGCACGGCGACGTCCGACACGGGCCTGGGACTCGCCGGGCTGGCCGGCGCGGACCCGGCCGACCGGCAGGCACTGCGGCAGCGGATCGTCGACGGGCTGCACGGGCTGGCCGGTCTGCCGCGGGCCGAGGCGCGGCTGGAGCTGGCGCGGCTCTATCTCGCGGACGCGCTGGGCCCGGAAGCGCGGACGGCGCTGGACCTGATCGAGGCGCGCGACCTCGCCGGCCCGGCCGCGGCATCGCAGAGGCTGAGCCGGCTGGCGCTGGGCGGTGCCGCGGAGGCGCTCTCCGGCCGGCCCGATCCCGCCCTGGTCAAGCTCCTCGACCACGCGCTCGACGAGGACCCCGAGGTGGCGCTGTGGCGGGCCTATGCCGCCGCACTGGCGTCGCGCCGCGAGCTCGCCGATCAGGAGTGGAGCCGCTCGGGCGGCCTGCCCGACGGCTATCCCGACCCGCTGCGGCGCCGGCTCGGCCTCGAGCTGGCGGCACTGCTGCTCGAGGGCGCCGACCCGGCGGCGGCGCGGGCACTGCTGGAGCGGCTGAAGGGCCTGCGCCTCGAGCCGGAGGAGCGGGCGCGGCTGGCGCTCCTGGAAGGCCGGGCGCAGGCCGGGAGCGGCGCCGCGCTGGCCGCCGAACGGAGCTTCGCCGCGGCCGCGGCGGGCGGCGATCCCGACACCGCCACGCGTGCCGCCTTCCTCCTGACCGACCAGCGGCTGAGCCGGGGCGAGCTCACCGCCGGGCAGGGCCTGGCCGAGCTGGCGCTGCAGCGGCCGCGCTGGCGCGGTCACCCGCTCGCGGCGCCGATGCTGGCCCGGCTGGCGGCGCTGCAGGCGGCGGCCGGGCGGCCCGTGACGGCGGTCGCCAGCTGGGGCGAGGCGATCGCCGCCAGCCGGAGCCCCGGCGAAGCGGCGGGCCCGGTCGCGGCCATGCGGCGGCAGCTGGCGGCGAGCCTCGCCGACGAGACCCTGCCCACGACCATGCGGCTGGCGCTCGCGCTGGCCCATGGCCAGGCCCTGGACGGCGATCCCCGGGCCGGGGCGATCCGCGCCCGGCTGGCGCTGGCGGCGGCACGGCTCGGCCTCGCCGAGGCCGCCGGCGAGCTGCTCGCCGCCGCCGGCCCGGCGGCCGACGCCGTGCGCGCCGAGCTGGCGCGCAGCCTCGCCGCGGCGGGCCGGCCCGCCGCCGCGAGGCCACGGGCGGGTTCGAAGCGGATGCCCCCCGACCCGCGCGCCGAGCTCGCCGCGGCGGAACGTGCCGGCGACTGGCCCC
>JBFWWD010000309.1:0-6372 GCA_050246385.1 Geminicoccaceae bacterium | reverse complement strand
CCGCCGGTGGCGCTCCTCCCCGACGCGCAGCAGCTCGACGCCGATGCCGGCGCACAGCAGCGCCGCCGCGGGCGGCAGCGCCGACAGCCACAAGAGCTCCCGCACGAAGGC
The DNA here is from genome assembly GCA_050246385.1 of Geminicoccaceae bacterium. Taxonomy (GTDB): domain Bacteria; phylum Pseudomonadota; class Alphaproteobacteria; order Geminicoccales; family Geminicoccaceae; genus Benzoatithermus. The sequence continues at coordinate 6,261 of JBFWWD010000309.1, read as the reverse complement.
GAACTGGAGCACCGTCGCGAGCCCGGCGAGCAGCAGGGCGAGCACCCCGAGCGACCACCAGGGTGAACGGCGCCCGGCGAGCAGGGCCGCCAGGATCGCGACCAGGGCGGTCAGCAGCCGGTCGAGCGCCCGTACTTCCGGCCCGTGCCGCAGCACGCGCCCGGTCAGGAGGTTGTCGAGGGCCGTGGCGACATGTTCGCTGCCCGGCAGGCGCGCCGCGAACGGCGTGGTGAAGCGGTCGCCGGCCCCGGCGGCCGAAACGCCGAGCACCACGATCCGGTCACGCAACAGCGCGGGATCGAGCCGATTCGCCAGCAGGTCGGCCAGGGACCAGGTCGGCAGGGACTTCTCAGGGCCGAGATGATCGAGCAGCTGCCGGCCGTGGCCGTCGAGTGGGATCGTCCGTGTCCCCAGCACGATCTCGCGACTGCCGTCGGCGGCGAGATCGTCGCGGTCCAGGCCCAACGCCAGCCGCGCCGCTTCGACCGCCGCCGAGGGGTAGAGCTCCCCGCCAAAGGTCACCGCCGGCAGATCGGCGCGGAGCGAGCCGTCGGCCTCGAGCAGGAGCGAGACGTGCCCGAGGCTCGCCGCCGCACGGCCCAGCCACGGGTCCGGCAGGATCAACCCGGCGGGTCGGAGCTGGGTCCTGTCCGGCCCGGCCCGGACCCGGTAGGCGGTGGCACCGAGCCAGTCCGGCGGTGTCGTGGTCCGATCCGAAGACGGCACGAAGGCATAGGCGAGCACCACATTGCCCGCAGCGGCGATCGTGCGGGCCAGCTCGTGATCCGCCTCGGACGGCGTTCCGCCGGGCGCTTCGGCGAGCAGCAGGTTGACGAGGATCACTCGCGCCCCCGCACGGGCCAGTCGATCGACGGCGCTCGCGATGACCGCGCGCGACGGCGGCCAGGTTCCCAGCTCGGCAAGCGTCGGGTCGTCCGCCAGCACGAGCACGACCTCGCCGCTCGGAGCCTCGGGGCCACGCAGGCGGAAGCGCCAGTCCAGCGTCTGGAGCTCGAGCGGCGCCAGCGCCTCTTCCGCACCGAAACGCCAATCGAGCGCCAGCACGCCGAGGGTCACGAGGAGAGCCGTCAGCAGGCGAAGGCGAAGGCTCGGCCCTTCACCGGCCGGCAGAGGCCGCACCTCTCAGAACGTCGTGCGCGCCACGGCGGCGCGCCGCCTCGGCTCGCCCCAGAGCGCAGGCTGCCGCGGCGCTCCCCCGGGGGCGACGTCGGTGCCCTCGCCCGGGTCCAGCTCGACGCTGCCGCCCGCGAGCGCGTGCACCGCGACGCGGCCGGACAAGGCGAGCACCGCGGTACCCTTGTCCGCACTCTCGACGATCCACTCGGTGGCCCGTACCGAGGCGACGGCGGTTCGGGTGTCGACCTCGACGGCACTTCCGGCAACCAGCTCGCCGATCAGACGCGCGATCCCGCGCAGCAGGCCGAAGAAGCCAGTCAGGCGCCCCGAGCCGTCGACCGCGAAGCGCCGCAGCGCGAGCTCGGTGCCGGGCCCGATCGTGATCTCGAGCCCGCCCTCGCAGACGATCAGCGCCTTGCCCGCGGGAGCCGTGCGCAGGATGTCGTCGGCGAAGACCTCGTCGCCGACCGCGAGGGGTACCAGCCCGCTGCCGCGAACGGCCAGCAGCCGGCCCACCGCCCGCCGCACCCGGCCAATGCTGGGCAGCTGCGCCGAGGCGGGGAGCGCCGTGGCGATTGCGGCCGCGCCGAGGCTGACCAGGGCAAGGCGGCGCTTGGGCATCGGTCTCGCTCCGAGCAGGGTCGCGTCGCACGACCGCGAGCGAGACTGCCATGCGCATCCGGCCGAGGCAACGCGGCCGGGCGTGGCCTCAGGCGACGGCGGCCCTGACGGCCTCCTGCTGCGCCGGCTCCGGGTCCTTCAGGACGTAGCCGCGCCCCCAGACAGTCTCGATATAGTGCTCGCCGCCGGTGGCCTCCGCGAGCTTCTTGCGCAATTTGCAGATGAACACGTCGATGATCTTCACCTCGGGCTCGTCCATCCCGCCATAGAGATGGTCGAGGAACATCTCCTTGGTCAGGGTCGTGCCCTTGCGCAGCGAGAGGAGCTCGAGGATGCTGTACTCCTTGCCGGTCACGTGCAGCCTGCGGCCGTCGGCCTCGACCGAGCGGGCATCCATGTTGAGCAGGAGCTTGCCGGTGCGGATCACCGATTCGGCATGGCCCTTGGAGCGGCGCACGATCGCCTGGATGCGGGCGACGAGCTCGGCTTTGTTGAACGGTTTGGTCAGGTAGTCGTCCGCACCGCCCATCAGGCCACGCACCTTGTCGGTGGGATCGCTGCGGCCGGAGAGGATCAGGATCGGCGTCTGCACCTTGGCGGCCCGCAATCGGCGGACGACCTCGTAGCCGTCGATGTCCGGCAGGCGCAGGTCGAGGACGATGATGTCGAAATCGTAGAGCTTGGCGAGCTCGATCCCGTCCTCGCCGCAGCCGGCGGGCTCGCTCACCATGTTCTCGGACCTGATCGCCTGCTCGATCAGCCGCGCCGAGACCGGATCGTCCTCGATCACCAATGCCCGCATCGTCCGCTCCACACGCGTGCGCCGCGCCCTTGGATGAACCGACCCTCGCAGATCGCGCTTAAGCCGGCGTTAAGCCGCCAAGTCGTTCCCTGCACCGGTCCAGGAGCAGCAGCTCCGAAGCAGATACAATCATAAGTTGTTCACCATATGCAACTAAAAAGTGTTCCGCACGCGGAACGTGTGTTGCCGATGGATGCCGCTGACATGCTCACCGGGATCGACGCGCTGCAGGCAGCCCTGAACGCCCTGCCCCGCCACCGCTGCGGCGGATACGTGACCGCCTGCGCCAACGGCACGGTGACGGCGAGCGGTCTGACCGGCCGTGCCGGCGTGGGAGATCTGTGCCTCGTCGAGCGGCATGCGCCCGAAGCCGCGCCTCCGTTGTTCGACCCGGTCGGGGCGCGGCTCGCGCAGATCGTCGGCTTCGATGCCGATGGCATCCGGCTGATTCTCTACGAGGAGCCGAACGGCGTCGCCCAGGGCACGAGGGTCGCTCTGGATCGGGGCCGCGAGACGCTCCGCCCGAGCCTGGACTGGCGCGCCCGGGTGATCGACGCGATGGGCGCTCCGGCCGACGGCGGGCCGCCGCTGCCCGCCGGGCCCGTGGCCTATCCGATCCAGGCACGGGGCCCGGCGGCCGAGCGCCGCCGGGGCCTTGGCCCGCGACTGGGACTTGGCGTGCGCGCGCTCGATCTGTTCACGCCCTGCTGCGAAGGCCAGCGTATGGGGATCTTCGCCGGCTCCGGCGTCGGCAAGTCGACGCTGATGTCGATGATCGCGGCCGGGACCGAGGCGGACGTGCTGGTCATCGGCCTGATCGGCGAGCGCGGCCGCGAGCTGCACGACTTCCTCACCAGCACGCTCGGCGCCGAGGGCCGTGCCCGCAGCGTCGTGGTCGTCGCCACCTCCGACCTGCCGGCGATGCTCAGGCGGCGCGCGGCCTATGTCACGCTGACCCTGGCCGAGTTCTTCCGCGACCAGGGCCTCAAGGTGTTGTGCCTGATGGACAGCGTCACCCGGTTCGCGATGGCGCTGCGCGAGATCTTCCTCGCCGCGGGCGAGGTACCGACCAGCCGGGGCTATCCGCCCGGCGTGTTCGCCGAGCTGCCGCGCCTGCTCGAGCGTGCCGGCCCCGGCGAGGAACAGGGCAGCATCACCGGACTGTTCACGGTCCTGGTCGAGGGCGACGACACCAACGAGCCGGTGAGCGATGCCGTGCGCGGGATCCTGGACGGCCACGTCCTGCTCGACCGCCTCATCGCGGAACGCGGCCGTTTTCCTGCGGTCGATCCCCTGCGCAGCCTGTCGCGGACCGCGCCGGGCTGCTACGCGCCCGAGGAACGGGCACCCGTCCGCGAGGCGCGCCGGTTGCTTCGGCTGCACGCCGACATGGCGGAGCTGATCCGGCTCGGCGCCTACCGTGCGGGCACGGATGCCGAGCTCGACCGCGCGATCGCGGCCCTGCCGGGCATCGAGCGTGTGCTCGAGCAGGACCCGGCCGAGAGGTCGACGCCCGGGGCCGCCTTCGCCGCGCTGACGGCGGCACTCCAGACGGGCGAGGCCACGGCATGAGAGGGCGCGCGCTCGACCTGCTCGCCCGGCTGCGGCGGCACGAGGTCGACCGCCGGCGGCTGGCGGCCGCTTCCCTCGTCGGCGAGCTGCAGCAGGTCCAGAAGGCAATCGGCGCCGAGGGGTGCCGTTTCGCGAGCGAGGTCGCGAGCGCGTTCGAGCTGCCGGGCGGGCCATGGCCGCTGGCATCGTTCGCGGAAGCGAGCCGGCATCGCTCGCGCGCGCTGATCGAGCGTCGCCGGCAAATCGAAGTCAGCCTCGAAGCCATGCAGGTCGAGCTGCGGGATGCGATCCAGCGCTGGCAATCGCTGGACGCGGCACTGGACGCACTGCACGCCGCCGCACGGAGCGCCGCGGCAGGTCGCACGCGGCAGGAGATCGAGGAGGCGGCGCTGCTGCGGCGCGCCGGCGCTCAGAATTCGGGTGCGAGCGTGACCTCCAGGCCGTCCAGCGCCGGGCCGAACTTGATCTGGCAGGACAGCCGCGAATTGTCGCGGACCTCGTAGGCCTCGTCGAGCATCATGCTCTCGTCGGAATTGGCAGCCTCGAGCTTGGGAAGCCAAGTCTCGTCGACATAGACGTGGCAGGTGGCACAGGCGCAGCAGCCGCCGCAGGCGGCCTCCACCGGCAATCCGTTCTCGCGGATGACCTCCATGACGGACCAGCCGGCCGGGCCATCGAGCTCGTGCCGCACGCCTTCGCGGTCGGTGACGATCAGTTTCGGCATCTCAGGCCACACCCAGCTTCTTCTGCAGATCGGTGCTCGAGGTCGTATAGCGGAAAATCAGCTTCTGCTCCGGGAAGCAGATCCTGAACGCCTTCTGGCACATCAGCGCCGCCTCGTGAAACCCCGACAGGATCAGCTTGAGCTTGCCGGGGTAGGTGCAGATGTCGCCGATGGCGAAGATCCCGGGCACGCTGGTCTCGAACGCCGCGGTATCGACGGCGATCAGGTCCTTCTCGAGGTCGAGACCCCAGTCCGCGATGGGACCCAGCTCCATTTTCAGGCCATAGAATGCGAGCAGGGTGTCGCACTCGACCCGGCGCGACGCATTGCCCCCACCCTTCACCTGCACGGCATCGAGCCGATCATCCGCACCCTCGAGGCCGCTGATCTGGCCGATGATCAGCTCCATCCGCCCCTGGGCGACCAGATGGCGCATCTTCTCGACCGAATCGGGTGCGGCGCGGAACTCGTCGCGCCGGTGGACCAGGGCCATCGAGCTGGCGATCGGCTCGAGATTGAGCACCCAGTCGAGCGCCGAGTCCCCGCCGCCGGCGACCAGGATCCGCCTGCCGCGGAAGTGCTCCATCTTGCGGACCGCGTAGAACAGCGACGAGCCCTCGAAACGATCGGCCCCCGGCAGCGGCAGCCGTCGCGGCACGAAGCTCCCGGCACCGGCCGCGATCACCACCACCGGGGCCTCGATGACGGTGCCGAGATCGGTCTCGAGGCGCCAGCGACCGTCGGGCAGACGCTGCAGCGCGGAGGCCTGCTGCTTGAGGTGGAACTGCGGCTCGAACGGGCGGATCTGCTCCATCAGCCGGTCGACCAGCTCCTGACCCGTGCAGCGCGGCACGGCCGGGATGTCGTAGATCGGCTTGTCGGGATAGAGCTCGGCGCACTGCCCGCCAATCTTGTCCAGATTGTCGACCAGATGGCACTTCATGCCGAGCAGGCCGGCCTCGAACACGGCGAACAGGCCACAGGGCCCGGCGCCGATGATGGCCATATCGGTCTGGGTGGCGTCCTCGGACATGCTGGTTCCGAACAGGCAGGCAGGGCCGGTGTCCGTCGGGGCACCGGAGGCGGGCCGGATAGCAGAGCGTGCCCCGGCCAGCAAGCGCAGGGCGGTCGGCGCAGGGTGCACATGCGCGCAGGGCGGTTGCGCGGCTCACCGAACCGGCGCAAGCAACGCGCGAGCTACCGGGGAGCAGGCATGGCGCGACGGCGACGTGGAGGAGCGGCGAGCGGGCTGTTCGCGCTGCAGGCGCAGACGGCCCGGCTCGGCTTGAGCTGGCTCGAGCTGTCGCTGGGTGCTGCCGAGGTGATCGCGACCCGCAGCACCATGCTCGGCTTCGCGCTCACCCGCCCGGATCGCCTCGCCGACCCCGAGTTCACCCGGATGATG
>JBFWWD010000308.1:0-6541 GCA_050246385.1 Geminicoccaceae bacterium | reverse complement strand
AGACGGTCGCCGGCCCGTAGGTCTCGGTCAGGCCGTAGAGGTGGGTGACGCGAAACCCCATGCGCTCCATGGCCTCGATCACCGCACTCGGTGGCGCAGCGCCGCCGGTGGCAACCTAGATCACACGGTCGAAACTGCGCCGCACCTCGGCCGGAGCGTGGACCAGCATGTTGAGGACGATGGGCGCGCCGCAGAGGTGGGTGATCTGCGCGCGGTCGATCAGCGGAAAGATCACGGCCGGGTCGACCTTGCGCAGGCAGACATGCGTGCCACCCACCGCCGTGACCGCCCAAGTGTAGGTCCAGCCGTTGCAGTGGAACATCGGCAGGGTCCACAGATAGGTGGATCGGCTGTTCAGGCCGAAGGTCAGGGCATTGCCCATCGCGTTCAGGAACGCGCCGCGGTGGTGATAGACGACGCCCTTCGGATTGCCCGTCGTGCCGGAGGTGTAGCAGAGCGAGATCGCCTCCCACTCGTCTTCCGGTGGTGTCCAGGCGAAGGCGGGATCGCCCCGCTCCAGGAGCGCCTCGTAGTCGATCGGACCCAGACGCTCACCCGGCGAGGCCGGATCGACGATGTCCACGAGCACGGGCCGAGCGTTCGTCTGCGCCAGCGCCGCCTTGACCACCGGCGCCCATTCGCTGTCGACGAGGAGGACCTTCGCCTCGCCATGCTCGAGGATGAAGGCAATCGAGGCCGGATCGAGGCGCGTATTGAGCGCATTGAGCACGGCACCGGCCATCGGGACGCCGTAATGTGCCTCGAGCATCGGCGGGGTGTTCGGGCACAGGATCGCCACCGTGTCGCCGCGCCCGACATCCAGCCGCCGCAGGGCGGAGGCGAGGCGCCGGCAGCGACGGTCGACCTCGCCCCAGGTGAAGGACTGATCGCCGTAGACGACGCCAGCGCGATCCGGGAATACGGAGGCGCACCAGGTGAGGAAATCGAGCGGCGTCAGCGGCCGGTGATTGGCGCGTCTCTGCGGCAGCCCGCGATCGAAAATGCCCGGCTCGTTCATTTGGGCGCTCCCTGCTCCGCTCGGCCCGGCGATGCTAGCGGCCGGGGACCGGCTCCGCGAGAGGCATGGCCGGCTCGTCGTCCGGCGCCGGCGTGGTCGCCACGGTCAGCAGCAGGAACAGCACGGTGGCGTGGTAGACGGCATTGAGCAGGTTCTGCAGCAGTGCCTCGGCCACCAGATCGGCGGTGATCGCCAGCACCAGGGTCCGCCGTGTCGGATCAGCACCGGTCCGTGCCATGCGGATCGCACGCCGCAGGGCCACACCGAGCAGCAGAAGGACGAAGAGCAGCCCCGGCGGTCCCGCCTCGACATAGAACCGGACCAGCTCGTTGTGGGGCCACTCCAGCAGAGCCGTCCCGTCCAGGGCCGGTCGGCCGCCGGCGAGAAGCTCGCGCACGGCACCGAGTCCCAGGCCCCAGGGCCGGTCGCCGACGAGCGTCAGCCAGTGGCCGATGCTGACCCAGCGCCCCGAGCTGTAGTCCTCCTGGCCGCCGGCCAAGCGCAGATAGAAGCTGTCGCTGACGAAGACGGTCCAGGTGGCGAAGGCCAGGACAAGGCCGGTCCCCGCCAGCGCGAGGCGGACCGCCGCTCCGGCCGGCCGAGTGGAGGTCGTGATGTGGAGCAGGGCGAATACCGCAAGTGTCAGGCCAGCCGTTCGGGTCGCCGTCAGGAACACCATCGCCAACGCCATGCCGCCGAGGGCGAGCGTCATTAGACGTGCACCCGGCCGCAGCGGTTGCGTCAGGCGGGTTGCCGCCAGCAGCAGCAGGATCAGGCTGAGGCTGCTGTGCATCACGACCGAGCCCGTCGGGTCGTAGCGGACCAGGCTCTCATAGCCGCGCGCCACAATCGCCGGCTCGGCCAGCACCTGGTAGGCAAAGGTGACCGCGACATAGGCGGCGAGCAGGCGCCAGGCGAAGCGGGTCAGGTCCTCCGGCGGCAGGAATCGGGCGAGATTGGGGGCCGCGAGCAGCACCAGGACCGGCAGAGCGATCCGCGCGTCGAGCGGATCGAACCGCCCCGCGAGATCCACCAGGATCATGGCGGCCGCGAGCAACGCCAGGAGCACCACCGCACCGCCCGGCCGGCACAGCCGCGGCCGGACCAGGAACGGCAGGAGCAGCAGCAGCCCGACGACCAGGGTGAAGCCCAGGATGCGCTCCTCCTCGAGCCCCAGCGCGGCGGCGACCGACGAGGAGAGCGCGGCGAAGCCGCAGGCGAGGATGAGAAGCAGGCGGACGAGCAGCGAGGCCATGGCGCGGCACCGCATTTGACAGCTTCATCAACTAATGGTTAATTTTCTCCTCGATGACCATCCCTTTCAGCGTGCCTAAGCTCAAGGCGTTCCCGATCCGACCGCGCTCGGCGTTGCTGGCCCGGCTGTTGCAGAGCTGCGCCGTGATCATGGCCATCAACTGGTGCCTGCAGGGCATGCGCGGCATGGACCGCAAGGAGCTGGCCTTCCGCCTGCTGCTGGAAGGGCTGGCGGGCCTGGTCATTGCGCTGGGTCTGTCTTTTCGGCTCAGCGCGCCGGCGGCGCTGTCGGTGGCGTTCTTCGCGGCCCACAGCCTCGGCTTCACCTTCAACGGCCAAGCCTGGGTCTGCGCCCGCTACTGCCGGTGGTACCGTCGCGACCCCGCCCTGCTCGAGACCCATCTGCAACGAGTGACGGACCGGCTCCGCCGTCTGCCTTGGCTGCGCGAGGCCGTCTGCATCGGCTCGCTCGGTCGCAAGGGTGCGATCAGCGGCGACCGCGCCGATCTCGACCTGCGCCTGGTATTCCCATCCGGGTTCGCGGCCTGGTTGCGGGTCAATCTGCTGCTGCTGCGCCTGCGCGCGGAAGCGTTCCTCCGGCGCATCCCGCTCGACCTCTATGCCTACGACCGGCCGGAGCGCCTGCGGCGGTTCGACCAGCGCGAGCCGCTCGTGGTGCTGCTCGACCGGGACGGCAGGCTGTCCCGCCTCTATCCGCGGCGGGCCATGGCGTGGCCATGAGGCCGCTCTGGACCGAGACCCGCCGCACCTGCTGGGCCTACTCGCCGGGCGGCCATCTCGCCGAGCTGGAGCGCGCCACCGCCGGCATCCGCTTCGCCGACCGGTTCGACGTGACCTTCGCCGGTGGCCGCCCGCCCCAGGAGGCGCCACGACGGGTCTATCTCGTCTGCCACCCACGCCGCTCGGTGGTGCGAACCCTGCGCAACGCGGCACGCTCGCTCCTCATCGTGCTGCGCGAGCGCCCGCGGTTGGTGATCTCGACCGGGGCGGATGTCGCGGTGGCGGTCTGCATCCTCGCCCGCCTGCTCGGCGCCCGGCTGGTCTTCATCGAGACCGCCGGCGAGCTCGCGCCGACGCTGGCGGGACGGCTGGTCTACCCGTTCGCCGATCTGTTCGTGGTGCAGTGGCCGGACAAGGCCGACAGCTTTCCGCGGGCGGTCGTGGCCTCCGGCCCGCTCTTGTGATCCTGGTCGCGGTCGGCACCTACATCCAGGGCTTCGACGAGCTGGTCACCGCCGCCGACACCGTGGCCGCCGAGCTCGGGCTGCCCGGCTTCGCCCAGATCGGCCATTCCCGAGTGGTCCCGGTGCAGCTCGCCTGGGAACGCTTCCTGACCCCCGCCGCGATGGCCGCTCGCATCGCCGCGGCGAGTCTGGTGCTGTGCCACGGCGGCATCGGTCTCCTGGGCGAGGCCATGCGCGCCGGCAAGCCGATCATCGCCATGCCGCGGCGCGGCCGGCCGACTGCGCGGCGCCCGGCGGGAGATCAGACGGCGGTGATCCAACGGCTGGCGGCACGATATCCGATCGGCGTCTGCGAGCAGCCCGAGCAGCTCGCCGCGCTCGTTCGCGATCGCATGCGGCGGGGGCTCGGCCCCCAGCGCTACGATCTCTCGAGCGACGTGCCCGAGCTGGTGGCCTCGTTTCTCGCCCGGACCAGCCCCAGCCAGCCCTCGACGACACTGCTGCCGAAGCGTTCCGCCCGCTCCTGATGCCGGACGATCTCCGCGCCGATCCTGACCGGGACGGCGGGATTGTTCGCGGCCACGCCCCGCAATGCCGCCCAGCGCCGCACGACCTCGATCGTCGCCCCGGGATGGAAGCGCAGGCCATAGACCGTCCGGCCGTGGCGAAAGGCCTGGACCCGCCAGCGCACACAATGCGCCAGAACCTCGACCGCCTCGGGAAGGGCGATCCCCTCGTCGTGCCACTCCATGACCGGCAGGCCGGCACCCAGCCCCCGCAGGACCGGATCGGCTGCCGCAGGCGGCGTGGGCACCAGGTCGACATAGCCGAACTCGTGGGATCCGCCCGGCTGGAGCGCCCCGCCCAGAGCGAGCGCCAGGAGCTGGACACCCGTGCCGACGGCGAGCACGGGCCGATCGGCCCTCGCCCGCTCACCCAATGCCGCAAGGATCCCTTCGTCCGGCTCCACTGCAGCCGCGGCACTTCCCAGCACGATCAGCCCACGGGCGGATGCCAGCTCGTCCGGGGCACTGCGGACGACTTCACGATCGCGCACCGTCAAGCGGAGCCCGGCCCGATCGGCCACCGTCGCGATCAGGCCCGGCGGCGCCTCGGGATCGAGCTGCAGGACCAGGATCTCTGGACGCTCACATGCCATCAGCCGGTCGCCTTGCTCCCGAAACTGAGCCGGTTCTCCTCACCGCGCAGGAGACGGTGGATGTTCTCCCGGTGTTTGAACACCACGAGCACGGCGACGAGCAGATAGAGCCAGGCGGCAGCGGTGGCGCCCAGCAGCCAAGCGGCGGCCGGCGCCAAACACGCGGCGACGATCGAGCCCAACGACACCCATCGGGTCATGGCGACCACCACCACGAACGCTGCGAGCACCGGGAGAAACAGGAGCGGTGTCATGCCGAGCACGACACCGGCCGCGGTCGCGACACCCTTGCCGCCACGAAAGCCAAGCCAGACAGGAAAGCAGTGACCGAGGATGGCACCCGCACCTGCAATCGCTCCGCCCACCGGTCCGAACCAGGCGAGGCCCAAAGCTGTCGGCAACGCGCCCTTGCCGAGGTCGAGCAGCAGCGTGGCGAGCGCCAGGCCCTTGCGTCCGGTACGCAGGACATTGGTCGCCCCGATATTGCCGGATCCGATGCTGCGGATGTCGCCCGCACCGGCCCAGCGGGTCAGCAACAGGCCGAACGGGATCGAACCAAAGCCATAGCCGATCAGAAACATCAGCAGGAGGGCGAGCGTGCCGCCCGCAGCCGAGCCGTCCTCCATCCTCCCCCTCCTTCACGTGGAGCCGCGACCTAGCACGCCGGGCCGGAGCGACCAAGCCAAGTCAGAGCGAGGCCGCGGGCGGCGGCGACTCCTCGTCCAGCCAAGTGCGGAAGAGGGTGTAGCCGACGCCGAGAAGCGTCGCACCGACGAACAGGCCGATGAAGCCATAGGCGAACAGCCCGCCGATGACGCCGATGAAGATCAGCAGCAAGGGCAGCCGTGCCCCCTGGCTGATCAGATAGGGCCGGATGAAATTGTCGATCGTGCTGACGACGAAGGTACCCCAGACGAACAGGAAGATCGCCAGCCCGTTCTCGCCACGGTAGCCCAGCCAGACGACCACTGGCAGCCAGACCAACCAGTTGGGTAGCTGGATGACCAGCAGGAAGAAGGCGAGGAAGCCGAGCAGGATCGGCCCGGGTGCGTTGACCACCATCAGCCCGAGCACCAGGAGCACGGCTTGGATGAATGCGGTGAAGATGATGCCGGCAGCGACGCCGCGGATGGTCTGCGCCGCGACGTCGAGCAGGCCCAGATGATGCACGCCGCCGATCCGCGCCACGAAACGTCGGAGCACCTGGACACCGGCCTCGCCGGTCACCAGCAGGATCGTGGCGAACACGATCGCGACCAGAAACTCGATCATGGCGGTAAAGAGGCCGGCGCCGATCGACAGGCTGTAGCCGGCGGCCGTGCCGATATAGGGCTGGAGCTGCTGCAGGGACGCCGGCAGATCGACCATGGCCTCCCGCCACTGGTCGTCCAAGGTCACGCCGATCACCGGCAGGCTGCGCATCCAGGCGGGCGGCGCCGGCAGCTTGATCGACGTCAGATCGCGCATCAAGGCGGCGACGTCGCGCACGCCCTCCGCCAGGGAATCGACGAGCAGGAAGATCGGCACGACCAGGACCACGAGCAGCACCAGCGAGACGATGATCGAGGCCAGGATGCGACGATCGCCCAGCAACCGGGACAGCTTGCGGTAGGGATGCCAGGTCGCGACCGCGATGATCACGCCCCACAGCATCGGCCCGATGAACGGGCTGACGATCTGGATGCAGATGAACACCAGCGAGGCGAGCAGCGCCAGCAGGATCACGCGCTCGATGAAGCGGTCTCGAAGGAAGTCGTTGCCTTGGTCCATGCGTCCGCGCGGTTCATTGCCCGCCCGAACGGTAGCACGCGCTTCACGACGCCGCGCTACTCACATCTCCTGCTGGAACACGGTGCGACCGTCCACGAGCGTCCGGGCAATCCGCCCTTCGACCAGCCGCCCCTC
>JBFWWD010000307.1:0-6571 GCA_050246385.1 Geminicoccaceae bacterium | reverse complement strand
GCAGGCATTGACCTGCGGGTCCGGGGGCAGGTCATGCGGATGCGCCGCGTGTCACTCGCGAGCGATGCCGATATTGCCTGGTTCGCAGCGGGCGTTGCCTGGTGAGCCCCTTCGGCGCGCAGCGCGAAACCTGCCAGCGTGAGAGTTTCGAGGGCCGGGACCGGCGTGGTCCTTGCTCCCCCACCAGATCCCCCCGGCCGTTGGCTCTCCAGGGCGGCCGGGGGGTGCCCGCAGGATCGTCACCGGCCGTCTCGTGGCGTGACAGAATAGCCGATTGAGGCCATGAGCATGGCGAGCAGAGGGGACCAAACAATGACCCCAGACCGGATACTCGCCCTGATCGACGCCGCCGCGGCGGCGATCGCGGCCAATGCCGAGGAGCTGACCCGGCTCGACCAGGCGATCGGCGACGGCGACCATGGCAGCAACATGGCGCGCGGCTTCCAGGCGATCGCCGCGCAACGCGAGACTTTGGCTGCCCTGGCGCCGGGCGACGCGCTGCAAAAGGCGGGCATGGTGCTGGTCACCACGGTCGGCGGCGCGTCGGGGCCCCTCTACGGCTCCCTGCTCATGGGCATCGGCAAGGGGCTGAAGGCCGGCAAGAGCCCGGCCGACGCCTTCGCCGAGGGGGTCGAGAGCGTCAAGAAGCGCGGCAAGTCCGATGTCGGCGCCAAGACCATGCTCGACGTGCTCGTGCCGGTGCAGGAGGCGTTCCAGGCCGGCACCGGCGCTGCCGAACTGCGCCGGATCGCGAACGAGAGCAGGGAAGCGACCAGGCCGATGCGGGCCACCCGTGGCCGCGCCTCGTTCCTGGGCGAGCGCTCGATCGGCCACTACGACCCGGGTGCCACCTCCTCCTGCCTGCTGATCCGGGCGGTATGCGACGTGCTGGAGCCTGCGGCGTGAGCGGCACCGTCGGGGTGGTGATCGTCTCGCACTCGACCAAGGTGGCCGAGGGCACTGCCGACATGGTGCGACAGATGGTGGGCGAGGAGGTCCCCTGCGCCTGGACGGGCGGCAATCCCGTCGGCGGGTTGGGTACCGACCCGGTGAAGATCCGCGACGCCATCGACCGGGTGTGGAGTGAGGCGGGCGTGGCGGTGCTGGTCGATCTCGGCGGTGCCGAGATGAACGCGGAGATGGCGATCGAGATGCTGGACGGCGATCGATCGACCAGAGTGCGCATCTGCAACTCCCCGATCGTCGAAGGTGCCGTGGTCGCGGCGACCGAGGCGTCGGGCGGTGCCAGCCTGGACGAAGTCTGCGCGGCCGCGGAGGAGCTGAGCCCATGACGGCGCCGCACGCCGAGGTCGAGATCACCCATCCCACCGGCCTGCATGCGCGGCCCGCGGTCAAGCTCACCAAGCTCGCCAAGAGCTTCCCGGCGACGGTCCGGCTGCGCCGCGCCCCGGACGGCGAATGGGTCGATGCCAAGAGCGTGGTCAAGGTGATGGGGCTGAAGTTCCGGACCGGTACCACGATCGAGATCGAGGCCGAGGGCGAGGGCGCCGCGGCCGCGGTCGCCGAGTTGGCCGACCTGGTCCGCCGCGACTTCGACGAAAGTCATGGCTGAGCGCGTCCTGCGCGGGCGCCCGGCATCGCCCGGGCTCGCGATCGGGCCGCTGGTGCGACTGCCGCAAGTAGGAGTCAGGCCCGCTCCTGCGACCCTCGAGCGGGAGGGTGAGCACCTGGTCTTCCGCGAGCAGGTCGATCCGGCGGCCGAGCGGGCCCGATTGCAGGAGGCGGTCGAGCGCGCCCGGCAGGAACTGACGGAACTGTGTGGCGCGAGCGATGGCATGGGAGCCGAGATCCTCGAGTTCCAGCTCGCCCTGCTCGAGGACCCGACCTTCGTCGACGAGGCGCTGATCGAGATCGAGAAGGGCAGCTCGGCGGGCCCGGCCTGGGGCTATGTCCTCTACCGGCACACGCTGGCCTACGAGGATTCGGAGGACGAGTATTTCCGCGCGCGGGCCAGCGATCTTCGCGACGTCAGCACGCGCGTCCTGCGCGCCCTGGGCGGGGAGGAGGATCGGCCGCCGCCGCTGCTCCCCGGCGCCATTGTAGTCGGCGAGGATCTGGCGCCGTCGAGCTTTCTGTCGCTGGACTGGTCGGTCCTGGGCGGCGTCGCGCTGGAGCGTGGCAGCCCGTCGGCACATGTCGCCATGCTGGCGCGCGCCCGTGGCGTGCCGATGGCGACCAATTTCGGCGAGGTGCCGGAACGCGGCGAGGCGGTGCTCGACGCCGAGGAAGGCCTTCTCGTCGTGCGACCGGAGGCGGCGACCCGCGAGCGCTACCACGAGCGGCTCGACCGGCGCCGCCGCGACGATGCCGCGGCGTCCACGCTCCTCGTCCGGCCAGCCGTGACCGCCGGCGGCGAGCGGGTCGAGGTAATGCTCAACGTCGACGACCCCGCCGCCGTGGGCGACGACCTCCTGACCGCGGGCGACGGGGTCGGGCTGTTCCGCACCGAGTTCCTGTTCATCGGTCGCGACCGGTTGCCCGACGAGTTCGATCAGTTCGGCGTCTATATCAAGTTGCTGGACCGGTTGCGCGGCCGACCCTGCATCGTGCGGACCCTGGACGTCGGCGGCGACAAGGCCCTCCCAGGTGTCAGTCTGGCCGCGGAATCCAACCCGTTCCTGGGCCTGCGCGGCCTGCGTCTCTGCCTCGAGCGGCCGGAGCTGTTCCGGCCGCAGGTGCGCGCGCTGCTCCGGGCGGCAGTGTTCGGGCCGCTCAGGGTGATGCTGCCGATGGTGACGACGGCCGAGGAGTTCCGGGAGGCACAGGACGTCTTCGCGGCCTGCCTTGCGGAGCTTCTGGCCGAGAACGCGGAGGCCAAGATGCCGCCGCTCGGCATCATGGTCGAGACGCCCGCTGCCGCACTCACGGTCGACCTGATCCCCGCCGATTTCCTCTCGATCGGCAGCAACGACCTGACCCAGTACGTCATGGCCGCCTCGCGCGACGGCGAGGGCCGGGTCGGCGCGCTCAACGATCCGCTGCAGCCCGCCGTGCTGCGCCTGATCGGCCAGGTGGTCCGGCACGGGGAGGCGGCTGGCGTACCGGTCAGCCTGTGCGGCGACATGGCCTCCGAACCGGCCGGAGCCGAGGCGCTGCTCGGGCTCGGCCTGCGCCGCCTCTCCGTGGCCCCGGCGGCGCTCGGCCGCGTCAAGCAGGCGGTGGCGCGGTTCGGCGCCGGCGATGGCTGAGACCGGCCCGGCCGACCGGGCCGAGGCGGTCGCCGCCTACAAGTCGCTCCTGCGGTCCTTCATCGAGCGACGCCCCTCCGGCCTGCGGGGCCGCCTCGCCCTGGCTCTCGGCAAGCACAAGAGCTTCGTCTCCCAGATCGCCAACCCGGCCTATGTCGTTCCCATCCCGGCCGGCGATCTGCCGATCATCTTCGACGTCTGTCACCTCTCCGCGCAGGAGCGCGAGGGCTTTCTTACCCTGTACCGGCAGGCACACCCGGACCGCGGCCGGCTCGCCGCGCCCCAACCGCGCAGCCACGAGCTGCGGATCGCCGTGCCCGAATTTCGCTCACCCGTCACCGCCCGCGAGGTCGAGGCGTTGATCCTCGATTTCGCCGCCCGCATCATCCGCATGGCCGAGCATGCCGAGGCGGCCCACGACCAAGGAGGCAGGAACCGTGAAGAAGCTGATCAACCACGTCGACGACGTCCTGGGGCAGGCGCTTGAGGGCTTCGGCGCAGCACATGCCGACCTGGTGCGAGTTCATACCGATCCCGGCTTCGTCACCCGAGCCTCCGGCCCGCGTGCCGGGAAGGTCGCGCTGATCTCGGGTGGCGGCTCGGGTCACGAGCCGATGCACGCCGGCCTCGTCGGCATCGGCATGCTGGACGCGGCCTGCCCCGGCCAGGTGTTCACCTCGCCCACCCCCGACCAGATGCTAGCTGCGGCCCAAGCCGTCGACTCCGGCGCGGGCGTGCTGTTCATCGTCAAGAACTACGAAGGCGATGTGATGAACTTCGAGATGGCGGCCGAGATGTACGAGGGCCGCCATGCGTCGGTGCTGACCAACGACGATGTCGCGGTCGAGGATTCGACCTGGACCACCGGAAGGCGGGGCGTCGCCGGCACGGTGATCGTCGAGAAGATCGTCGGCGCCGCCGCCGAGGCCGATGCCGAGCTCGAGGCGCTCCAGGCCCTGGGCGCCCGCGTGAACGGCCGCACCCGCTCGATGGGCGTGGCGCTCACCTCCTGCACGGTTCCGGCCGCGGGCAAGCCCACGTTCGAGCTGCCCGAGGACGAGATGGAGATGGGGGTAGGCATCCACGGTGAGCCGGGCCGCCGTCGCGTCGCGCTGCAATCGGCCGACGCCATCGCCGAGGAGATGGTGGGGGCGATCACCGCCGATCTCGCCCCGCCCGCCGGCTCCGAGGTGCTGCTCCTGGTCAACGGCTTCGGCGCGACCCCGGCGATGGAGCTCTACCTGATGTACGGCCGCGCCCGCCGCCTGCTCGAGGACAAGGGCCTCAAGGTCGCCCGCTCGCTCGTCGGCAACTATTGCACCTCGCTCGACATGGCCGGCTGCTCGCTGACCGTCACTGCGCTCGACGACGAGTTGCGCGGGCTGTGGGACGCCCCGGTCCACACGGCGGCGCTGCGATGGTAGAGGCTGCTACGTTCGTCCTCGTCCATGGCAACTGGCATGGCGGCTGGTGCTGGGTGCGGGTGGCGGACGGGTTGCGGGCCGCGGGCCATCGCGTGCTCACGCCGACCCAGACCGGCCTCGGCGAGCGCCGCCACCTGTTCTCGGCCGCGCTCACGCTCGACACCTACGTCGCCGACATCGCCAACGTGATCGAGGCCGAGGAGCTGCGTGAGGTCGTCCTGGTCGGCCACAGCTTCGCCGGTCTGGTCATCTCGGGCGTCGCCGACCGGATGGCCGACCGCCTGCGCCGGCTGGTGTTCCTCGACGCGGTCATCCTGCAGAGCGGGCAGTGCCTGCTCGACGGGCTGCCGCCCGAGGCCGCGGCGCAGCGGCGACAGGCGATCGCGGACAACGAGGCGCACGGCCTCCCGCCACTTGATCCCCACACGTTCGGTGTCGGCGGTGCCGACCGCGACTGGCTGCTGCGCCGCCTGACGCCGCAGCCGGCGCACACGCACGACACGCCGCTGCGCCTGGCGCGCCCACTCGGCAACGGGCTGCCCTGCAGCTTCATCGCCTGCACCGATCCCGCCCTGGCCAACATCGAGCCCTCGCGGCGCTGGGCGCGGGCCCAGCCGGACTGGGACTGGCACGAGCTGCGGACCGGGCACGACGCCATGGTCACCGCACCCGAGGAGCTCACCCGCCTGCTCGGGACGATCGCATGCGCCTGATCCGCCCGCCCGACCACCGTTGCATGCCCTGGAAGAACGGCGGCGGTGAGACGATCGAGATCGCAGTCTCGCCCGAAGGCGCCGGGCTCGAGGAATTCGACTGGCGGGTCAGCATGGCGCGGGTCACGCGTGCCGGCCCGTTCTCGTCGTTCCCGGGCGTGGACCGCACGCTGGCGGTTCTCGACGGCGCCGGGCTGCGGCTCGCCGTCACCGGCCGTCAGCCGGTCGAGCTCACCGCCGCCTCACCGCCCTGCTCCTTCCCGGCCGATCTGCCCGCCACGGCGAGCCTCGCCGACGGCCCGGTGCTCGACCTCAACGTCATGACCCGCCGCGGCGCGGTCGACCATGCGCTCGACCGCCTGTCCGTCGCCGCACCGCGCGATCTCCGGCTCGACAGCGGCACCGCCCTGCTGCTGTGCCGCTCCGGCGAGCTCGAGGTGGAGCTGGCGGGCCGGACGGTCTCACTCGGCGCCGACGACACGCTCCTGCTCGACCCATGCCCGAGCGAGCCACTGCGGCTTCGCCCGACCGCGAGCGTCGTTCTGTTCGTCGTCCGGCTACGTCCATCCCGCTAGCCGAGCAGCCAGGCGAAGCCGTCCCACATCAGCTTCGTGCCCAAGAGCAGCAGCAGCAGGTAGACGATGTCGTAGAACCGCTCGCCCGAGACCCGGCGCACCAGCCAGACGCCGGCCCAGGTCGAGGCGATCGCGAGCGGGAACAGGACCAGCGAGGTCGTCAGGTTCTCGCGGCTGAACTGGCCGAGCGCCAGATAGGGTGCCACCTTGATCAGGTTGACCACGGCGAAGAACATCACGCCGGTGCCGACGAAGATGTCGCGCGGCAGCTGCTGCGGCATGACGTAGATCTGGAACGGGGGACCACCGGCGTGGGCGATCATGCTGGTGAAGCCCGCCACGGCGCCCCAGAACCATCCCTGTGGCCGGTTGGGCCGGACCTCCTCCGGCGGCGCTGCCGTCACCCGCCCGCCGATGAAACGGCGCAAGGCGAAGACCACGGAGATCGTTCCGAGCGCCAGCGCCACCGCGGCGTCGGGCACCTGGGCGGCGAAGAGGTACGCGAGGAGGATGCCGAGGATGGCGCCGGGCAGCAGGATCTACAGGTTGGCCCGGTCCCAGGTGCGCCGATAGGCCCAGACGCTGACCGCGTCCTGCACCATCAGGATCGGCAGGGTGACGGCCGCCGCCTGGACCGGCGGCACCGTCAT
>JBFWWD010000306.1:0-6594 GCA_050246385.1 Geminicoccaceae bacterium | reverse complement strand
GCTCGAGCCGGGAGGCGACCCGTTCCTGAATTTTGCCCGTG
The DNA here is from genome assembly GCA_050246385.1 of Geminicoccaceae bacterium. Classification (GTDB taxonomy): domain Bacteria; phylum Pseudomonadota; class Alphaproteobacteria; order Geminicoccales; family Geminicoccaceae; genus Benzoatithermus. The sequence goes on along the minus strand of JBFWWD010000306.1, from coordinate 6,553 downwards.
GGGACGTCGGCCGTGGCCGCGAGCTCCTGCTCGGCCACGCGCAAGAGCGCCGGCCCGGCGCCGCGGCGCCCGTTCAGGCGGCCGCCGGCCTCGGCGAGCGAGGGCGCCTCGGTCAGGATCGCCGCGGCCGCGGCCGCCCGTCGGCGCGCGGCCGCGAGCTGCAGCGCCTTGGCGAACCAGATGGCCCAGGTGACCAGGGACGCGAACGCCAGGCCGACCATGACCGCCTGCACGATGATGTCGGCGGTGAGGAACATGCCCCAGGGCGAGAGGCCGTGCGGCAGCACGCCCGTCGCGGTCGCGGCCTGCGGGTCGATCACCGGCATCCGCTCCGGCGGCGGCACGTCCATCCGCCAGAGGCCGGGCCGAGGCACCGCCGCCACGGGCGCGGGCGGCACGCTCCGGGCCAAGGCGGGCTGGCCGAGCAGCACGGCGAGCAGGACGAGCTTCAGCATGGCCCGGAACAGAGCAGCGGCGGTCATCCGACGGTAGAACACGCAAACTCCCGCTTCAGGACCGAGGCCCAAGCATCCGAGAGAGGCGCGTGCTAACCACGCTTGAGCATCTCAAGCAACGTGCGGAAGACTGCTTTCGATTTAAACAAGTTCAAAACCCGCCTGCACGGCACTTCTCATGCAGATAGTTGTCCTCGCCGCAGATAATGCACCGGTGAACGGTTCATGGATGTCGGTGGATTCATGATGGATCGTGGCGTTGACTGGAAAGCCGAGTTCGCGCCCAACCAGCCCTAGGAGATGCGGTTGCGGGAGTGCGTGGTGGGCCCGGCAGGATTCGAACCTGCGACCAGACCGTTATGAGCGGCCGGCTCTAACCGCTGAGCTACAGGCCCATGACAGCGGCGTCATACGCGCCGGCGATGCCGCCGCCAAGAGGCCGGTGCGTCGGGCTCGCGCGCAGGTACTGCCGCATGCTAGCGTGACGCGTGTCAGAGGAGTCCTGCGCGTGACCAACAGCGAATGGAAGAGCCGCACGCTCGACGGGCGGCCATTGCGACCCGAGACCCTGATGATGGGCTACGGCTACTCGCCGAGCCTGTCCGAGGGTGCGCTGAAGCCACCGATCTTTCTCACCTCGACCTTCGTGTTCGAGAGCGCCCAGCAGGGCAAGGAGTTCTTCGACCTCACCGCCGGGCGGCGCGAGCTGCGGCCGGGCGAGAAGCCGGGGCTGGTCTATTCGCGCTTCAACAACCCGAACTTCGAGATCCTGGAGGATCGGCTCGCGGTCTGGGACGAGGCGGAGCGCTCGGCGGTGTTCGCGAGCGGGATGGCGGCGATCGCCACGGTCATGCTGGCGCTGCTGCGCCCGGGCGACAGCCTGCTGCACAGCCGTCCCCTCTACGGCGGCACCGAGACCCTGATCCGCAACCAGCTCACCGCCTTCGGCGTCACGCCCGTGGGCTTCACCGACGGCTGCGACCCCGCGCAGATCGAGGCTGCGGCCGAGGAGGCGATGGCGGCCGGCCCGGTCGGCCTGATCATGCTCGAGACCCCGGCCAACCCGACCAACGGCCTGGTCGATCTCGACGCGGTCGCCGCCACCGCCGCCCGGATCGGGGCGAGGCAGGGGCGGCGCCCACCCGTCGCGGTCGACAACACCATGCTCGGGCCGATGTATCAGCGCCCGCTGCGCCACGGCGCCGACCTCGCCGTCTACTCCCTGACCAAATATGCCGGCGGCCACAGCGATCTGGTCGCCGGCGGCGTCAGCGGCGGCGCGGAGCTGATCCGCAGGATCGTGCTGCTGCGCGGCGCGCTCGGCACCCAGCTCGATCCCCATTCCTGCTGGATGCTGCTGCGCTCGCTGGAGACGCTCGGGATCCGTGCCGACCGGGCCACCGCCAACGCGCGGCTGGTGGCGGACTATCTCCGCACCCATCCGCGCATCCGTGCCGTCCACTATCTCGGCTTCCTGGACGACCGGGACCCGCGGCGGCCGGTGTTCGACCGGCAATGCACCGCACCCGGCTCGACCTTCTCCTTCGACATCGACGGCGGTGAGGCCGAGGCGTTCGCCTTCCTGGACAAGCTTCAGGTGATGAAGCTCGCGGTGAGCCTCGGCGGCACCGAGACCCTGATCAGCCATCCCGCCTCGACCACCCATTCCGGCGTGCCCAAGGCGCTGCGCGAGGAGATCGGCCTCACCGACGCGCTGATCCGGATCTCGGTCGGGATCGAGCACCCCGACGACCTGATCGCGGATCTGGAGCAGGCGCTGGCCTGAGCGGCGCGCGCTCAGGCCGCGCAGGCCCGCGTCAGGTGTCCAGGAAGCTCCGCAGCTTGCGCGAGCGGCTCGGGTGCTTGAGCTTCCTCAGCGCCTTGGCCTCGATCTGGCGGATGCGCTCGCGGGTGACCGAGAACTGCTGGCCGACCTCCTCCAGCGTGTGGTCGGTGTTCATGCCGATGCCGAAGCGCATGCGCAGCACGCGCTCCTCGCGCGGCGTCAGGGTCGCCAGCACCCGGGTCGTGGCCTCGCGCAGGTTCGCGAGCGTCGCGGCCTCGAGCGGCTGGACCGCGTTCTTGTCCTCGATGAAATCGCCGAGATGCGAATCCTCCTCGTCGCCGATCGGCGTCTCGAGCGAGATCGGCTCCTTGGCGATCTTGAGGACCTTCCTGACCTTGTCCAAGGGCATGTTGAGCTTGTGCGCGAGCTCCTCGGGCGTCGGCTCGCGGCCATACTCGTGCAGCATCTGGCGCGAGGCGCGCACCAGCTTGTTGATCGTCTCGATCATGTGCACCGGGATGCGGATCGTGCGCGCCTGATCGGCGATGCTGCGCGTGATCGCCTGGCGGATCCACCAGGTGGCATAGGTCGAGAACTTGTAGCCGCGCCGGTACTCGAACTTGTCCACCGCCTTCATAAGGCCGATGTTGCCCTCCTGGATCAGGTCCAGGAACTGCAGGCCCCGGTTCGTGTACTTCTTGGCGATCGAGATCACGAGGCGCAGATTGGCCTCGACCATCTCCTTCTTCGCCTGACTGGCCTCGCGCTCGCCGCGCTGGACCATCAGCACGATGCGGCGGAACTCGCCGATCTGCAGGCCGACCTCCTCGGCGATGGCCGCAATGTCGGCGCGCAGGCCATCGATGTCCTCGTAGTGCCGCGAGACGAAGTCGGCCCAGCCGCGATCCTTCAGCCGGGCGACCCGGTCGATCCAGTCGTGGTCGAGCTCGTGGCCCATATAGTTGACGAGGAAGCTCTCGCGGGTGACGCGGGCGGAGGTGGCGAGCCGGAGCAGCTTGCCCTCGAGGCTCTGCAGGTGCTTGTTCAGGTCGAACAGCTGCTGCACCAGCGCCTCGACCCGGCTCTGGTTGAGCGAGACCTGCTGCATCAGCTCGACCATGCCCGAGCGCGCGGCCTGATACTGCCGGTCGAGCTCGGGCGGCACTTCGCGCCGCGCCTGGATCAGGGCGAGCCGCTCCTCCTGCAGCTCGCGCAGGCCGCGATAGGCCGCTGCGATGCCGTCGAAGGTCTCCAGGACGCCGTCGCGGAGCTTGTTCTCGAGTGCGGACAGCGAGAGCGTGTCCTCGTCGAAATCCTCCTCCTCGGGCATGGAAGTGCCCGAGGTCGACCCCTCCTCCTCCTCGTCATCGTCGGCCACGACGATCTCGGCATCCTCGTCGTCATCGTCGCGTGCCGCGGCGGCGGGCTTGGCCGGGGTCGCGGTCTTGGCGATCACCACCGCCGTGCTCTGCACGACCGCGGCTGCGCCTTCCTGGGTGACCGCGACCGCGACCGCGGCCGTCATCGTCGAGGCGGAGGACGCCTCGCCGTTGGGGCCGGAATCGTTGGTGGCCTCGAGATCGATGATGTCGCGGAGCAGGACGCGGCCTTCGCGGATCGCATCGCGCCAGCCGATCACGGCGCGCATGGTCAACGGGCTTTCGCACAGCGCCTCGAGGACGGTATTGCGTCCGGCCTCGATCCGCTTGGCGATCTCGATCTCGCCCTCGCGCGAGAGGAGCTCGATCGTCCCCATCTCGCGCAGATACATGCGGACGGGGTCGTCCGTGCGGCCAAGCTCCTCCTCGGGGCCGGAGCTGCCCTCCTCGCCCTCGGCTTCCGCGGCCGGCGTCTCGCCCTCGCCGCTCGCCTCGACCTCGGCTGGCTCGCCTTCCATGTTCTCGCCCGGCTCGTCGCGCAGGACCATGATGCCCTGTGCGTCGAGGAGCTGGATGACCTCTTCGGTCTGCTCGGGCGGGAAGTCGGCCGGCAAGGCGGCGTTCAGCTGGTCGAAGGTGACCGAGCCACGGTCCTTCGCCTGGACCACCAGGCGGCGCAGCTGCGGGTTGTTCTGGAGGATCGCTTCCAACCCGTCGCCGACATGCGTCTTGGTCGCGGACTTGCCGCGCAAGACAGATGTCGTATTCTTGATGGGCTGGCGCATGGCCATTGCGCTAGGCTCCCTCACGATCCGCTCGTCCTTCGGCAGAGGCGTGGCGACATGAGTCCGCTCCGGCGATGCAGTCAGCGGGCTGGGCCGCTTGGCTCATCGACCGGTTCCGCGTCCTCACCGCCATCGCGGTTCAGTAGTCGATCCAGTCTATAAAACCAACGGTTGAGCTGACCCGCATCATCCGCGGGCGCTCCACCGACGGGGGTACGTTCCTGCTCGAGCGCCGCCCGATGCCGCATCGCGGCCAGTCCATCGTACCATGCTTGCCGGTCGTCCAGGGTGACGGGGCCCGGCGTGGCGAGGGACTGCGTGAGGTGGCCGGCGCACTGATCCAGAAGACGCCCCAAACCGTATCGGTGGAGGTGGCGCGCGAGTCCATCCGCGTCAAGACTGACCGTCTCGCTCATCCACTCGACAATTCCCTGACGCAAGCTTTCGAAGTCCCGGTCACGGAACTGGATGTGGGCAAATTCTTCTTCATGCCCCTCCAGCCAATCTGGCTGACGGAGCACCGCTGCCAGGATCGCCGCCTCGCGGTCCTTCTCGCGCCGCGAGATTCCGGCCGCCAGGCGCGACGGGCCCACGCCCTCCCAGGCATTCGCGGCGCGGGGACGGTCCTTCGACCAGCGCCGCCCGCTCGGCGCCAGCGTATCGAGCAGGGCGCGGAACTGGTCCTGGAGGCTGGCGCGCAGGTCGGTGTCGCCGGCGAGCCGTGCCAGGGTGCGCAGCCTCCGGCTTATCGCTGCGCGGGCCTCGGGCGTGTCGAAGCGCCGTCCTGAGGTCTCCAGACGCCAGATCATTTGCGACAGCGTGTGCGCTTTCGACAACAACCCGGTCAGAGCCTCCGGACCATGCCGGCGCAGATAGCTGTCCGGGTCTTCCCCTTCCGGCAGGACGGCGAAACGCAATGTGTTGCCGCCGCGCATCAGCGGCAGCGCGCGCTCGGCTGCCCGCATGGCCGCGGCGAGGCCGGCTCGGTCGCCGTCGAGGCAGACGGTCGGGGCATCGGCGAGCCGCCAGAGGATCGCGAGCTGCCGTTCCGTCACCGCCGTGCCGAGCGGCGCCACCGCATGGGCGACCCCGGCCTGCGCCAGGGCGATGACATCCATGTAGCCCTCGGCCAGCACCAGCTCGCGCCGCTCCCGCGCCGGCCCCTTCGCGCGCGTCAGGTTGTAGAGCAGCTCGCCTTTGTGGAAGAGCACGGTCTCCGGGGTGTTCAGATATTTGGCGCGCACCTCGCCGAGAGCGCGGCCGCCGAAGCCGACCAGCCGGCCGCGCTCGTCGGCGATCGGGAACATCAGCCGGTGCCGGAAATGGGCGTAGGGCTCGCGTCCGTCGCTTTCCTTGATCAGGCCGGCGGCGATCAGCTCGGCATCGCCGAAGCCCTGCGACCGCAGCGCCTGGCGCAGGCCCTGGCCGTCATTGGGCGCATAGCCGAGCTCGAACCTGGCCGCGGTCGCCCGGTCGACACCACGCCGTTCGAGATAGGCCATCGCCTCGCGGCCGGCGCTCCCCCGCAGCTGGGCCTGGAACCAGACCGCGGCGGCGGCATTGGCGGCGTGGAGCTGCTGCTGCCCGGACTCGGCCGAGGAGCCCTGTGAGCGCCGCGGCGCCGGCATGCCCGTGAGCTCGGCGAGGCGTTCCAGCGCCAGAGCGAAGTCCAGGCCCTCGATCTGCATCACGAAATCGATCGCGGTGCCGTGCGCGCCGCAACCGAAGCAATGATAGAAGCCTTTGTCCTCGACCACGTTGAACGAGGGCGTCTTCTCCTGATGGAACGGGCAAAGGCCGACATGCTCGCGCCCGCGTCGCGTCAACTTGAGGTAGCGCGCGACGATCTCGGCCAGCGGCAGCCGGGCCTTGAATTCCTCGAGCGACAGATCAGATCCGGTCAATCAGCGACCCCGGGCTTGCTTGACGGGTCCGGTCAGCATGTTAGAGACGCGCGATCCGGATGCGCGGCAGCGGCCGCGTGCCCAGCCTTCTGGATACCACCACCGATGCCCACCCTGGACCGCCGGCGCCCCAACGCCGCGCTGGCACTCGCCGACGGAACGGTATTTCTCGGCGTCGGAGCGGGATGTCCCGGCATCCATGTCGGGGAGCTGGTCTTCAATACGGCGATCACCGGCTACCAGG
>JBFWWD010000305.1:0-6662 GCA_050246385.1 Geminicoccaceae bacterium | reverse complement strand
CGGCCGACCCGTGGTACGGGAGCCGGCCCGGCGACCGCGCCTTTGGAAAATTCATCCGCGACGTCTACGTCCCAGCGGGTAAGAACCCGAACAATCCGCCCGGCAGTCTCACCCTGACGATCGACGGCAAGTCGATTCGCGGGCTCGAGCATCTCTACAAGAGATCCGACGTGTTCTTCAATGCCGTCATCCCCGACGACAACATCTTCGACGCCACCTTGGGTGCGGACTGCTTCGGCCGGATCCTCCTCACGCCGAACGTCGCCTGGGGCTATCACGCCTTCGTCCCGCCCCTGCCGCCCGGCAGGCACACGCTGCGCTGGACGGCGGACGCGACCCTGCCGATCCTGGGCGCTCTGCACCAGGACGTCACCTACCATCTGACGGTCAAACGCTGAGCAGAGCGCCGGCGGCGGCTACCCCGGAGCCCGGCCGGGCTGCGGCCCGCGGCTTCGTCCCCGCCGTCCGGGCGGCTCTCGCCCGCCGCCGAGAAAGGCCATAAGCTCGGCAGCACGCGCCATGCCGACAACGACACGGGGACCGCACCGATGCACACCCAGCTCCTGATCAACGGCCGTTTCCTCGCCGGCGAGGGTGCCGCCGAACCGATCCTCGACCCGGCCACCGGCGAGACCATCGCCACCGTGCCCGAGGCGTCGCTGTCGCAGGTCGAGGCGGCGGTCGCCGCCGCCGACGCGGCCTTCCCGGCCTGGGCGCGCACCACCCCGCAGGAGCGCTCGCTCAAGCTGCTCCAGGTCGCCGACGCGATCGAGAAAGAGAGCGAGGCGTTCGCGGCCCTGGAATCGCGCAACACCGGCAAGCCGCCGGCCCGGGCGCTGGGCGACGAGCTGCCGGCGATCGTCGACTGCTTCCGCTTCTTCGCCGGTGCCGCGCGCTGCGTGCCGGGCGTCGCCGCCGGCGAGTATCTGCCGGGCCTGACCAGCATGGTCCGCCGCGACCCGGTGGGCGTGGTCGGCCAGGTCGCTCCCTGGAACTATCCCTTGATGATGGCCGCCTGGAAGCTCGCCCCGGCGCTGGCGGCCGGCAACACGGTGGTGCTCAAGCCGTCGGAGCAGACCCCGCTCACCACGCTGAAGCTGGCCGAGATCCTGGCCGGGCTCTACCCCTCGGGCGTGGTCAACGTGATCGCCGGCCGCGGCGACACGGTGGGCGCGCCTCTGGCCGGCCACGACCGCGTCCGCATGGTATCGCTCACCGGCAGCCCCGAGGCCGGCAGCAAGGTGCTGGCGGCGGCCGCCGCCTCGACCAAGCGCACCCATCTCGAGCTCGGCGGCAAGGCGCCGGTGATCGTCTACGACGACGCCGACCTCGACGCCGTGGTCGAAGGGCTGAAGGTGTTCGGCTTCTACAATGCCGGCCAGGACTGCACCGCCGCCTGCCGCGTCTACGCCGAAGGCAGGATCCACGACCGCCTGGTCGCCGACCTCGGCTCCGCTGCCGCCTCGATCCAGTGGGGCGACCCCACCGGCGAGAACATGGACATCGGCCCTCTGATCACCGGCCGCCAGCGCGAGCGGGTCGCGGGCTTCGTCGACCGCGCGCGCGACGCCGGCCACATGGAGATCGTCACCGGCGGCACGCCCGGCACCGGGAGCGGCTTCTTCTACGCGCCGACCGTCGTCGCCGGCGCCCGCCAGGAGGACGAGATCGTCAGGAAGGAGGTGTTCGGGCCCGTGGTCTCGGTCACCCGCTTCTCCGACGTCGAGCAGGCGATCCTCTGGGCCAACGACAGCGAGTACGGGCTCGCCAGCTCGGTGTGGACCCGAGACATCGGCAAGGCGATGCGGACCGCGGCCGCGCTGCAATATGGCTGCACCTGGATCAACACGCATTTCATGCTGTGCAGCGAGATGCCCCACGGCGGCTTCAAGCGCTCGGGCTACGGCAAGGACCTGTCGATGACGGCGCTCGAGGACTACACGGTCGCCCGCCACGTCATGCTGGCGCACTGAGCGGCCGGGGGCGGCCGTGGCCGCCCCGTCCTACGTCCTCTTGGCCAGCGAGACGATGTAGAGCAGCACGCAGGCGCCGACCGTGGCGCTGATCAGCGAGCCCAGCATGCTCACCGGCGGCAGGCCCATCATCCGGAACAGGGCGCCGCCGATCAGCGCCCCGACGATCCCGACCACGATGTTGCCGAGAATGCCGAAACCGCCGCCGCGCATGATCTTGCCGGCGAGCCAGCCGGCGAGCGCACCGATGATCAGCCAGAACAGGATTCCCAAGGCGGCGGCTCCGTCAGGGTGACAGGGTGTCGAGAGATTTGCCCGCCCAGGTCCCGCCTGTCCAGCCGCCGCCCGCACCGCCGGCCTAGAACAGCTGGCGATAGGCCTCCGCCGAACGCGGGTTCATGTTGGTCGGGAACAGCCGGTGCTCCTTGGCATTGAAGTAGGCCTCGTGCGCCAGGCTGCCGCCCGCCTCCTTCAGGAAGGCGTACATGTCGCGGATGTAGTCCGGATTGTCGCCGCGCCGGCCCACGCCCCACTCGCCGATCGCGAACTTCTTGCCCTTGCTGCGCGCGAACTGGAGGAAGGCCCGCAGACCCCACGGGCCGCCCTGGAAGGTCTCGTAGCCGAAGCGTGCCTCGGCATCGTCGTAGTGGCTGACGCCGATATAGGTGATCGGCGCCCCGTCCGGATAGATCGTCCGCACGTCGATCCGGCCCTTCTTGGCCATGTACCAGCCGATCCGCAGGTTCGGCGCGCCCGCCTTCATCGCCTTGGCGATGCGCGTGAAGCAGGTCTTCCACTGCTCGGGCGGCTTCCCCGCCGCCGTCCAGGGGAACCAGTCGCCCGAAGCCTCCCAGCCCAGCCGGATCTCGGCGTCCCCGACACCGTTGGCGGCCAGCCGGCGCGCCACCTCGCGCTGCTCGTCGTCATAGTCGCCACCGGCGCAGGCGGCGAGATTGCCGCCCTTCGGGAACAGCCCGTGGCCGAAGCTGACGTTGGCCGACTTGGCGCGCAGGGCCCGCGGCTGGGTGCCGCTGGCATAGCCGTTCATCCCCGACCAGCCGTTCTTCCACTCGATCCAGCCGGTGACGACCCGCACGGAGGTGCCGCGCCAGGCGGCGAAGCTCAGCGTGTCGTTGTTGTTGCGCGTGCCCGAGGTCCAGGTCGCCTCCGCCGAGGTCGGGGAGCCGGTAACGCTGAGGATGGCCATCGCGCCCGCGAGGACGATCAAGGCCCCGCGCGCCCGACCGAGAGAGCTGAGAGACATGAACAACTCCAGATTTCTTTGCTGCATCTATGATCTGGCGGATGCGACAGATCGCGTTGTGACGTCCGCTGCATGGACGGGAGCCTATTCTTGTCTATTCCAGCATCTATTCTATATCTTGAGTTGAGACTTGGTGCTTAATGAAAAATTTCTGATTATGTCGTCTTTCGTGTGCGTCGGCACTGGTCGTCCGCAAGGATTGCGGAAGCCGGCATCATATCGGGATGCGCAGATGCAGGTCGGCCGCAGCTTTGCGGCCGACCTGCGGTCGGGTGGAGCGAGCGGCCCACCGGCCGGCGGGAGCCGCCCCGGTCCGGCCGTGCGAGCGGCCTCCAGTCCGATCACGAACGCGTGATCGGGCCACTCGCCGTGGGACGACGGGACGCGCTGCCGCCGAGACTTCGCCTCAGAACAGCTCGCGATAGACCGCCGCCGACTTCGGCAGCCGGGTCTTGGGGTAGAGCTGGTATTTGCCGGTGTTGAAATAGGCCTCGTGGGCCATGCTGTTGCCCGCCTCCTTCAGGAAGGCGTGCATCTTGCGGATATAGTCCGGATTGTCGCCGCGCCGGCCCACACCCCACTCACCGATCGCCAGCTTCTTGCCCTTGCTTTTCGCGAACTTCAGGAAGGCGCGCAGGCCCCACGGGCCGCCCTTGAACGTCTCGTTGCCGAAGCGGGCCTGGGCGTCGTCATAGTGGCTGATGCCGATGACGCTGATCGGCGCGCCCGCCGGATAGATCGTCCGCACGTCGATCCGGCCCTTCTTGGCCACGAACCAGCCGATGCGCAGCTTGGGCGCCCCCGCCTTCATCGCCTTGGCCACTCGGGTGAAGCAGGTCTTCCACTGCTCGGGCGACTTGCCCGCCGCCGACCAGGGGAACCAGTCGCCCGAGGCCTCCCAGCCCAGGCGAATCTCGGCATTGCCGACACCGTTGTTGGCGAGCCGCCGCGCCACCTCCCGCTGCTTCGCGTCGTACTGCCCCTTGGCGCAGGCGGCGAGGTTGCCGCCCTTCGGGAACAGCCCGTGGCCGAGGCTGACGTTGGGCGACTTGCTGCGCAACGAGCGCGGCTGGGAGCCGCTGGCATATTTGTTCATGCCGCTCCAGCCGTGCTTCCAATCGATCCAACCGGCGACGACCCGCAGATTGGTTCCCCGCCAGCTCGCGAAGCTGACGGTATGGCTGTTGTTGCGCGCCCCAGACGGCCAACTGGCCGCGGCAAAAGAATTCGAAGAAGATAGGCTGAGGATCGCAATCCCACTGGCGATCGCCACCAAGATACGGGCGCGCCCGTTACTACGGTAGGGATGCATCAGAGCTCCAAGACGGTTCGATTGTTGGCGGATTGCCACTCTTACCGGCGGCAAGTCTTTCGACCACAATCCGAAGACGGATCGTCTTGAAGCGCTATTCCGGAGCGATCTTGCTGGAATTCGCGACGGCGGACGCGTCAGTGCCACAACCTGCGGTGACCCACTCGCCACCCCGCGGCCCCCGGCCGCCGGGCTGCGTGAAGCGCCGCATCCGTCGCCTCGCGCGGGATCGGCGACCAGGCCGGACCGCCACCCGGATTCACCGTGACGCGAGCTCGGCAGGCGGATCGGCGGAAGCGGCGGGCCCGGCCGCCGCTTCCTCCCGCTCTTCACGAACCCGCGAGCGGCCGTGCCCCCCGTCCTGACAGCCGGATGGCCGGGCCCTACGGCTCGACCTTCTCGCCTGCGTTCTCGAGTGCCTCGCCGGTCGCCTTCATGTTGTCGCTCGTGTCCTCCTTGGCACCGCGCCAGGTATCGCCGCATGCGCTCAGGGTGGTGGCGAGGAACAAGGAGGTGAGCAGTGCGAGCAGGAGCAGGCGTGCGTTCGGCATGGTCGGAGTCCCCCTTCGCTGGGTGGTGATGGATACTGAAGCGCTGCCGTAGGCCATGGTTGCGGGCGAGGCGCGCCCGATCGTCCACATGTGGCCTCGCTGCCACGTCGATCGCAGGTCTGAGTTGTGGATTATGTTCCTATTTGTGATATGATGTCCGAACACTGCATGACATCGGATCTCCAAGCCATGACCGCCACCGAGCCTCTGCCCGCCCCGCGCAAACGCGGCCCCGCCACCCCCGAGGGCAAGGCCCGCTCCTCGATGAACGCGCTCAGGCACGGCCTGCGGGCGCGCGGCTTCGTGCTGCTGCCCGAGGAGGACCCGGCCGAGTGGGGCGAGCATCTCGCCGACCTGCGCCATGACCTCGCCCCCGCCGACGCGACCGAGGACAAGCTGGTCAGCGCCCTGGCGGCGGCGATGTGGAACGAGATCCGTGCCGACCGCACCGAGGCCGGCGTGCTCACCGCCATGCCGCTCGCCGGCAGGCACGGCCGCGACCTGAAGGACGCCCGCAACCGCCTCTCCCTCGGCACCGCCATCCGCTACGCCTCGGCCGCCGGCATGGCCACCCAGCGCGCCCACCGCGCCTTCCTCGCCCACCGCAAGGCCAAGAAGCAGGGCCTGATCCGGTCCGTCGCCGCCACGGCCGCAAATTACACGAACGATTTCGCCCCCGCCCCAGCACCCGAGCCGGCACCCGCGAATCGCACGAACGATTTCCCGCCCGCCCGCCGCCTGCCCGAGCCCGACCCGCTCGCCGCGCTGCGCGCCCGCATCCAGCGCCTGCTCGCCGGCACCGAGCCCCCAGACCCCGACACGCGCGACCTCGCCGCGGCCATCCTGGCCGTGCGCCTGCCCGGCGCCCCGACCTATGCCGGCCCGATCGACCTCGCTTTGCTCGATCGTGCGCTGGAGCCGCTTCGCTTCGACGCCGCGGCGCTCACCCGGCTCGCCGGGCTGGCGCGTTCCGAACCCGGATTTCTCGACCCGTCCGGAGAACTGGCCGCGTAGCGCCGGCTCAGTCGTCCTCGCTCGGCTGCACCAACGCCGCCAGCGCCCCGGCGAGACTGGCGCCGAGCTCGGGACGCACGGCGTGAGCGTGCGGGTTGGCCGCGATCGCGTTCAGCCGGGCCTGGAGCCCGTTGCGGAAGGAGAGCTGATGCCGCCGGCCCCAGCGCCGCCGCGACCACGCCATCTCGCTTTCGAGCTGCTGGCGTGCATGCGGGGTGAGGAGAATTCTGAACCGGGTTGGCCGGCTCGAGCCGCGCGCTCGTCCGCCGTGTCCAGCTTGCGGTCGATCTCGTCCAGGATCTCCTCGAGCGTCGCGTCGACCAGCTCGCCGCGTCGGGCCTGCTCCAGCCCCGGCTCGATCTGCCCGCGCAGCCAGCCCAGCGCCGCCGCCGCCTGCTCCTCCTGCCGCTCCAGGCTGCGCAGGGCGTCGCGCATCACCTCGCTGGCGTTGCGATACCGGCCCGTGGCGACGAGCCGACGGATGAACGCCTCGTGATGCTCGGTGAGCACGACATTGCGCGTGGGCACGCCCGGCTTCCTTGGCTGAC
>JBFWWD010000304.1:0-6752 GCA_050246385.1 Geminicoccaceae bacterium | reverse complement strand
CCGCCTGACCGCGATCGAGATCAACGGCACCTTCTACCGCATGCCCGGCCCCGACACCTTCGCCAGATGGCACGACGAGACGCCCGAGGGTTTCGTGTTCGCGCTCAAGGCGCCGCGCTACGCCACCATCCGCCGCGAGCTGGCGACGGCCGGGGAATCGGTCGAGCGGTTCTGCACCGGCGGCGTGCTGGCGCTCAAGGACAAGCTCGGGCCGATCAACTGGCAGCTCGCCCCGACCAAGAAGCTCGATCTGGACGACATCGCGGCCTTTCTCGCGCTGCTGCCGAGATCGGTGGACGGCCGCCCGCTGCGCCACGCGCTCGAGGTCCGCCACTCCAGCTTCCAGGATGCCGCCTTCGTGGCGCTGGCACGCGAGCACGAGGTCGCCATCGTGGTCGCGGGCGACGCCCAGCACCCGCACATCGACGAGCCCACCGCCCCCTTCGCCTACGCCCGCATCATGGGCACCACCGAGGCCGAGCCTGCGGGCTACCCCGACGCCGACCTCGACCGCTGGGCGGGATGGGCCAGGGAACGAGCCACCGACGGCAGGCCGCGCGACGTGTTCCTGTTCGTCATCGGCGGCCACAAGGTCGCGAACCCCGCCGCCGCCCAGGCGCTGATCGAGCGCGTTGCCTGAGCCGTCAGGAGGCGGCCGCCGCCTCGTCCGGCAGCCCGAGATCGGCATAGAGCTCGTCGACCGAGATCTCGACCGGCAACCCGACCAGGCGAACCGTCTCGCCCGGCCCGCAATCGGCGATCAGCCACTGCTCGGCCTGCCGCGCGTAATGCTCGACCGCCACGCGGTTCGAGGCCACCAGCAGGATGTCCTGCACCGAAGCCAGCCGTCGGTAGGCCGGCAGCTTGACGCCGCGATCCTCGGCCTCGGTCGAGGGCGACAGCACCTCGACGATCACGACCGGGTCCGGACACCAGGACTGGCCCGTCAAAGGTGAGCAGGTGACCGCCACGTCCGCGACGTAGCAGCTCGTGTCGTTCCAGGGCAGCGTGATCCCGGCATCGCTCAACGTCCTGCATGGACGACGCAGCTGATTGCCGACCACACGCGAGACGCTCGCGGCCAGCGCACCATGCACCGGGGAGGGCGGCGCCATCATGACGATCTCGCCACCGATCAGCTGGTAGCGCCGGTCGCCTTCGCCCTCGAAGCGCAGGAACTCGGCGACGGTCACGAGCTTGCGGGCAGGTTCCGCCATGCGCCACCTCCGACCGTCATGCTAGCGCGCTGCGCCTCACCCGCCCAGCCGCCGGTCATACTCCAAGACGGCGTTGAGCAGCACCTGCGCCCCGGCCGCGCACTCCTCGAGGGTCGTGCTCTCGGCCTCGTTGTGGCTGATCCCGCCCAAGCACGGCACGAAGATCATCGTCGTCGGCACCACCCGCGCCAGATAGGCCGCGTCGTGCCCGGCTCCGCTCACCATGTCGCGCGTCGCGTATCCGGCCTGCTCGGCCCCGTGGCGCACGCACTCGATCAGCTCGGGAGCGAACCTCACCGCCGGCGAGTTCCAGATCCGCTTCTCCTCGAACTCGAGCTTCAGGGGCCGCATGATCTCGGGCAGCGCCGCCCGGAACTCCCGCTCTATCTCATCCAGCTCGCCCTCGTCCGGGTGGCGGAAGTCGACGGTGAAGAAGACCTCGCCCGGGATCACGTTGCGCGAGTTGGGCCGGACCTCGACCAGCCCCACCGTGCCCACCGCCGCCGGCGCGTGCGCTCTCGCGATGGCGTCGATCCGCTCGATCGCCCGCGCCGCCCCGAGCAGCGCGTTCCTGCGCAGATACATCGGCGTGGCGCCGGTGTGCGCGTCCTGCCCGGTGACGGTCACCTCGTACCAGCGCATGCCCTGCACGCCCTGGACCACGCCCACCATCTTGCCCTCGTCCTCGAGGATCGGCCCCTGCTCGATGTGCAGCTCGAACAGCGCCCCCAGCCTGTGCGCCCCCACCGGCTCCGCCCCGCGATAGCCGATCCGCTCCAGCTCCTCGCCGAACCTCTTGCCCTCGCGGTCCTCGCGGGAATAGGCGAACTCCGGTGTGAACACCCCGGCATAGACCCCCGAGGCCAGCATCGCCGGCGCGAAGCGCGAGCCCTCCTCGTTGGTCCAGTTGACCAGCTCGACGGGAGCCGTGGTCTCATAGCCCATCTCGACCATGGTCCGCAGCGCCTCGAGCGCGCCCAGCACCCCCAGCACCCCGTCGAACTTCCCGCCCGTCGGCTGGGTGTCCAGGTGCGAGCCCATCGCGATCGGCAGGAGATCGTTGTTCCTGCCCGCCCGCCGCGCGAACATGTTGCCGACCGAATCCACGGTGACCGTGCAGCCCAAGGCCTCGCACTGCGCCTTGAACCAGTCGCGGACCAGCCTGTCCTCGTCGCTCACCGTCAGCCGCCGGATGCCACCCTTGGCCGTCCCGCCGAACTGCGCCGTCTCCATGAGCTGATCCCACAGCCGCTGCGGGTCGATGGCGAGGTTGGTGCGGGGCTCGGGCATGGTGGAGGCTCCGATGGTGGGACGCGGGGAAGCGTAGCACTGCGCGATGGAGCGGGGCAGGGGCGGGATGGTGGTGGCCCGGCGCGACAACGCCTGCTGCGGCCGGCGCCCCGCATGCCCGCGCTCGCCCTTGGCGTGCCGGCTGGCGGTGGAACGGCGCGCAAGCCG
Source organism: Geminicoccaceae bacterium (assembly GCA_050246385.1). Taxonomy (GTDB): domain Bacteria; phylum Pseudomonadota; class Alphaproteobacteria; order Geminicoccales; family Geminicoccaceae; genus Benzoatithermus. The sequence continues at coordinate 4,077 of JBFWWD010000304.1, read as the reverse complement.
TCTTCCCCCTCGGGAAGACTTACGGCTCCGGCAGCTCCAGATCGCGGCAGATCTTCCGCGCCAGGAAATCGTTGATCTCGCCGTGCCGCGGTACCGTGCTCGTCCGCCCGGCAGCCTGGTTCACGTCGACGGCATGCTTCGATCCCTCGCGCAGCAACCGCGCTCCGTGCGCCTCGAGATGTCGGATCAGGTCGCGCCGCTTCACGCCGCGGGATCGAGCCGGAACGGCTCCCGGATCACGTCCGTCGCTCCGCCGAGTGCCGCTCGCGCCAGCTCGCGATTGCCCGCGAGCACCAGCTCGACCGCCTCGGCCAGGCTCTCCCGCGCCTCGGCCAGGGTCGCCTCCTGCACATTGGCGCCGGGAATCTCCTCGACCCAGCCGATATAGCCCTCTTGGACCTCGCGGAACACGGCGGTGAGCTGCGCTGTCATTCGGCCTGACACCCGTCCAGGGATCTCGCGGGAACCAGTCTCTACCCGGTTCGGTGGCGCGAAGCACTGTTTCCGGCGGATCTTCTCGGGCCAGCATGCTGCCGCCAGATGGTGGAGGAGAATCCGCAGCGGTCCGTGCTGTCGCGCAGGCTTCCCTCGCGAAGCCGCGCGGAACAGGTGGCCTGTCGCGGCCCCAAGACCTTGGGATGTGCTGCCCATGGGCGGGCAAGCTGCCGCCAGGGCGCTGACGAAGATGGCCGAGCCGTTCTCTCTCGATCTGGCGGGTCAGCACATCCTCGCCATGCGGGGGCGATATCGCGGCCATCAAGGCGGACGTCGCGGCCATCACGGGCCGGCTCGACCACCATCAGGACGAGCTGGTGTTGTCTCAGGCCTTGCAATGCGGGCGACCGGCGAGCGCGGGGGAGAAACGGGGTCAGCGACTGTCTTGGTCTGTCAAGCCGAGTAGGCTGGCTGCCATGGTGTGCCGTCCCGGAGCATGGCGTTGAGGATGACCAGGAGCTTGCGCATGGCGGCGGTCAGCGCGAGCTTCTTGGCTTTGCCGGCGGCGTGAAGCCGTTCGTAGAAGGCGCGGATCGCCGGGTTGAAGCGCGCGGCCGACAGGGCGGCCATGTAGAGCGTGCTGCGGACCTGGTGCCGCCCGCCCCAGACGGTGCGTCGGCCGCGCATCAGGCCGCTGTCGCGGGCGAACGGAGCGGTGCCGGTCCCGCGGAGGCCGTTGGCCTCCGCCGCTGCGCGGATGGATCGCCCGCCGGAGCGGGCGATGGCTCGCGATCGCCTTGGCGTCGAGCTGGCCGAGCTCGGGCAGGAGGGCGAGCAGCGTGGCGACGGTGACCGGTCCGACGCCGGGGACCGCGGCCAGCCGGCCGGCGCGGGTGCCGCCGTCGGGCAGGGCTGCGACCGCCTCGGCGATCAGCCCCTCCATGCGGGCGAGCTCGCGCTCGAGCCAGACCAGATGCTGGTCGAGCGAGCGGCGCAGCTCCCATTCGGCGCAGCGCCGACGGCGCTGCTGCTCGGCCTGGAGCAGCTGCGTCAGCTGCCGGCAGCGCAGGACCAGATCGGCCAGCCGCAGCTGAGCGGCTGAGCGGACCGGCGACGGTCGCGGCCGCATGCGCTCGGCGACGCTGGCGAGCATCCGTGCGTCGAGCCGGTCGGTCTTGGCGAGCAGGCCGGCCGCCCGAGCGTGCGCGAGGCGCGGCGGTGCGGCCTCAGGGCGCTACGGTGAAGCCCGCCTGCAGCGCCAGGCGGGCGAGATTGCAGAAGCCGAGCTTGGCGTAGGTCAGGGGGTGCGCCTTGGCCGGATCCTGCTCGGCCTCCACCACCAGCCAGCCCGCATAGCCGTGGTCGGCGAGCACCTTCAGGATGGTCGGGTAGTCGATGCCGCCGTCACCGGGCACGGTGAAGATGCCGTCGACCACGGCCTGCATGAAGCTCGCGTCGGAGGCGCGCGCCTGGGCGAGGATGGCGGGGCGGGTGTCCTTGCAGTGGACGTGGACGATCCGGTCGACGTGACTGCGGACCAGCGCCACCGGGTCGCCGCCGGCGAAGGCGGAGTGGCCGGTGTCGTAGAGCAGGCCGACCGCGCGGCCGGTGTGCGCCATCAGCAGGCCGATCTCCTCGTCGGTCTTGACGATGGTGCCCATGTGGTGATGGAACGCCATGCCCACCCCGAAGGCGGCCATCCGCTCGGCCAGCTCGGTGAGCCTGCGGCCATAGGCGGGCCAGTCCTCGGCCGCCAGCTTCGGGCGGCGCGAGATCGGCGCCCAGAGATCGTTCTCGGCCCGGCGCGAGGTGTCGGCGTAGACGACGTGCCTGCAGCCGAGATCGCGCAGGAGCGTGAGATGCGGCAGCACCGCCTCCCACTCCGCGGCGGGCTCGCGCTCCAGGATGCGGCCGTCGTACCAGCCCGAGACCAGAGCGAGCCCATGCCGCTCGAGGATCGGCCGCAGCTCGGCGCTGGCCCGCGGGAACTTGCCGCCGAGCTCCGTGCCGGCGAAGCCCGCGAGCCGCGTCTCGGCCAGGCAGGTCTCGAGCGGCGTGTCCCCGCCCAGCTCGGGCACGTCGTCGTTGGTCCAGGTGATCGGGTTGATCCCGAGCCGCACGCTCATGCCCGCCTCCCCGCCCCGGCACTCGCCAGGGCCTGCTCGACCAGCTCGACGCCACGCAGCCCGTCGGCGAAGCTGGGATAATCCGCCCGCTCGCCGCGCATGGCGCGCCAGGACTCGGCGATCACGTTGCGGGATGCGTCGAGATAGCCTTCCGGATGGCCGGCGGGCGTGGCGCTGGACCACTGGTCGGCCGGGTCCATCACGTCCGGATCGCGCTGCCGCAGGGTCACCGCCCCGGGCCGGCGCTCCAGGCAGATGTTGGGCTGCTCCTGCTGCCAGTCGAACCCGGCGATGTCGCCGTCGACCGAGAGGGCGATGTGGTTCGGATGGCCGGGCGACAGGGCGGAGACGGTCAGCGTCCCGGCGGCACCGCCGGCAAAGCGCAGCAGCAGATCGGCCTGATCCTCCAGCGCGAAATGCAGCGCGACGCCACCGTCGGCCAGAGCCTCGCCCGCAGGCCGGGAGCCCTGCCCCGGACCGCCGCGCCAGACGCGTCGCGGCTGATGGGTCGAGAGCTGGGCGGTGATGCGCTCGATCCGCTCGCCGGTGACGTACTCGGCGAGATCGAGCCAGTGCACGCCATAGTCCATGAGGGCGTAGGAGGCGCCGACCGTGCCGGGCGTGAAGTGCCACTGATACTTGTCCGCGGCGAACACGTCCTGCGACAGGTAGAGGCCGCCGATCCGGCGCAGCCGCCCGAAGCGTCCGGCCGCCGCGTCGCGGCGCAGGGCGCGCAGCAGCGGATAGCCGCGATAGCAGTAGGCGACCGCACCCACCCGGCCGGCCGCTTCGGCGGCGGCCAGCATGCGCCGGGCATCGGCGCTGGTGGTGGCGAGCGGCTTCTCGCACAGGACGTGGGCACCCGCCTCGAACGCCGCGATCGCCTGCCCGGCGTGGAGATGATTGGGCGTGCAGACATGCACGACCTCCGGCCGGACGGCGGCGAGCATGGCGGGGAGGTCGGCGAACGGCTCGCCGCAGCCGAGGGAGGCGGCACCCTCGCGGGTCCGACCGCACACCGCCGCGACCTCGCCGCCCAGCTCGCGGATCAGGCGGGCATGGATGCGGGCGATGCCGCCGCTGCCGACGATCGCCGTGCGCATCAGACCGCCCCCGCCGCGCGGCGCGCCAGCCCGCAGAGCATTGCCTGGTCGCGACGCGCCTGCTCGAACGGGGTGCGCACGGGCGTGCCCTCGACGATCGCCGACCAGAAGCCTTCCAGCTCGCGGATATAGGCCTCCTCGAACCCCGACCGGGTCTCGGTGGTCTGCAGCACCATGCCGTCCGACCGGCGCACGCGCAGCTCGGTCGGCTGATGGTTCAGCCAGGGCGAGGGAAAGACCAGCTCCAACACGGCAGTGTCGGAGTAGAGCGCGTTGCGCTCGCGATAGTCGGCGAGCCCGGGCGCGGTGAGGTGAACCATGCTCCAGACCGCCCGGCCGTCGAGCAGGCGCACGGTGCCGTGGCCGCCATCGCCGCCGGCGAACTGCGGGGCGCCGACGTTCTCGCCGTCGGG
>JBFWWD010000303.1:0-6787 GCA_050246385.1 Geminicoccaceae bacterium | reverse complement strand
CTCGGCCATGCGTTCCTGGCGGCGTTCGAGGCGAGCCGCTCGGCCTGCGATCAGACCGGCTGGCAGCCCTTCCACCTTCTGGTCGAGGAGGACGGCCGGCTGATCGCCGCGGCCCCGCTCTACGTCAAGGGCCACTCCTACGGCGAATATGTCTTCGACCATGGCTGGGCCGAGGGGTACCGGCGGGCCGGCGGGCGCTACTATCCGAAGCTGCTGTGCGCGGTGCCGTTCACGCCCGTGCCCGGACCGCGGCTCCTGGCCGAGAACGACCGGGCCCGGACGATGCTGGTCGAAAGCCTGGTCGCCGTCACCCACCGGCTCGGCCTGTCCTCCCTGCACGTCACCTTCTGCACGGGCGCGGAGGCCGAGGAGCTCGGCCGGGCCGGGTTCCTCCGCCGTCTCGGCATCCAGTTCCACTGGGAGAACCAGGGCTACGCCTCCTTCCAGGACTGGCTCGACTCGCTCAAGAGCGCCAAGCGCAAGATGGTCCGCAAGGAGCGGGGGCAGGTGCGTGCCGCCGGCGTGGCGGTCGAGGCCGTGCATGGCGCGGCGCTCGACCGCAGGCTGCTGGACGAGTTCTTCCCGTTCTATCTCGCCACGGTCGACAAGCGCTGGGGCAACGCCTACCTGAGCCGCGATTTCTTCCGGCGTCTCGCCGGTCGCGAGCTGCGCGACCGGATCGTGCTGATGGTGGCGCGCCACGAGGGGCGGATGGTCGGCGCCGCGCTCAATGTCCGCGGCACCGACACCCTGTACGGCCGGCAGTGGGGCTGCCTCGAGGAGTTCAAGTTCCTGCATTTCGAGGCCTGTTACTATCAGGCGATCGAGTTCGCGATCCGTCACGGTCTCCGCCGTGTCGAGGCCGGTGCGCAGGGCGTCCACAAGCTGCACCGGGGCTATGCGCCGGTGTGGACGCACAGCGCCCATCTGATCGTCGATCCGGGCTTCCGGGCGGCCGTCGCCAGGTTCCTCGCCGGCGAGCGCCGGTCGCAGGAAGCCGAGATGGCCGAGCTGGAGGAGGCCTTGCCCTACCGCCACGCTGCGGATTGTTGATTTTTCCCACATCTCCTGTCATGCGCATCAGCTATTGGTTGAGCGATCCCGACTGCGCTCGCTATTCCAGCAAGCAGGTGCGCCGTGACATATTCCGTGGCCATTCTCGACGAAGGCATCACCGACGGCGCTCAGAGCCGCCTCGGCAAGGCGACGGTGTTCGAGCACGACTATCTGTTCGGTGACGGCGATACCGACAATCACGCGGCCGACACGCACGCGAACTCGGTGTTCGCTTCGCTGCTGCGGGTGTCGCGCGCGGTCGACGTGCTCGATCTGAAGATCGGCGACGAGCTCGGCCCGCTCCCCTATCTGGTCGAGCAAGGGATGCAGGATCTCCTCTCGCTCGCGCCCGTCCATCATGTGGCAGCCGTCAGCCTCTCTTTCTCGACCTACTCCAATCCCGGCTATGAGGACGAGATCGCAGCGCTGCAGCGCAGCGGCGTGATCTTCGTCGTCAGCTCGTCCAACAGCGGCTCGCACGACGGTCTCGAGTCGCCTGCCTTTCCAGCCAATCTTCCCGGCGTGATCGCCGTCGGCTCACACGACGGCCGTGGGCGACCCTCGGGGTTCAGCAACAACGGGCCCGGCACCGACCTGCTCGCCGACGGCGAGGACATGCCGCAGGCGGGCTTTCGCGGGACGAGCTTCGCCGCACCCCAGGTCGCCGCCACGGTGGCGCACGTGCAGGCCATCGTCCATGGCCTGACCGGGACGATCCTCGACTCGGCGCAGATGCTCGACGCGCTGCGTCGGGGCGGCACCGGGCCGAGGTCGCAGCCGGACCCGGCGGACGATCACACCCGCTACTTCCTGCACGATCATGCCCGCTCGCTCGACTATGCCTGGGCGCGCTATGGCGGCACGGACGCGAAGGCGCTGGAGTATGTCGCGAGCTACGACGACCTCAGCGCCGCCTTCGGGGTCGACGTCGCGGCCGGCCGCAACCATTTCCTGCGCTCGGGAAGCGTCGAGGAGCGGACGATCGGCTTCGATGGCCTGAGCTACGTCGCGTCCTATGCCGATCTGATCGTGGCGCTCGGCCCGAATGCGCTCGCGGGTGCCGCTCACTACATCGCCGCCGGGCGCCACGAGGGTCGGACCGACAGTTTCGAGGAGCTGGACTACATCGCCTCCTACGACGATCTGATCGGAGCGCTCGGCGCCAATCCCCAGGCCGCGAGCACGCACTTCATCGCCCATGGCCATGGCGAGGGGCGGACGACGAGCTTCGACGGGCTGCAGTACATCGCCTCCCACGGCGACCTGATCCTGGCCTTCGGCGCCGCCGAGGAGAGGGGCGCGCAGCACTTCATCACGCAGGGTCGCGGCGAGGGTCGTGCCCGCGACGATTTCGACGCGGCACAGTACCTCGCCAACTATGCCGACCTGCGGCTGGCGTTCGGCGGCGACGAGGAGGCCGCCGCGCGTCACTTCATCCTCTCCGGCTTCGCCGAGGGGCGCACCGACGGCGTGCTGGCGGGCGCGGACTTCCTGATCTGATCCCAGCGACAGCCGGGTACGCAGCGCGCGATCGCGCTCCTGGCCGGCGGGGGCCGGACGCGCTAGTCCGACGCGATCGGTGCGGGAGGCAGGGAGGAACGGCGTGACCTGGGCGCTGGCGATCCTCGACGACGGCATCAGCAATGCCGTGCAGGCGAGAGCCGGCAAGGCGACCGCCTTCGAGCACGATTACTATCGCAATCGCCTGGATACCGACGAAGGCGTCGCCGATACCCACGGCAGCTCAGTGTTCCTGTCCGCGCTGCGGGTGACGCGTGGCCTGGACGTGGTCGATCTCAAGATCGGCGCGCCCGCGGATGGCGGCTACAGCTACGCCATGGTGGAGATCGGCCTGCAGGGGCTGCTCGCCGGCGGCTTCGGCCACGTCGGCGCGGTCAACATGTCCTTCTCCGGCACCGCCCCGCCGGGCCAGTTCGCCGACGAGATCCAGGCGCTGGCGGCGCGCGGCGTGCTCTCGGTGGCGGCATCCGGCAACGGCGGCAGCGACGGCGGCCTGGAGAGGCCGGGCTATCCCGCGGCGCTGGCCGGCGTCATCGCGATCGGCTCGCACGACGGGCTGGGCAACCCCACCCCGTTCAGCCAGAACGGGCCCGGAATCGCCGTGCTCGCCGACGGCGAGCGCGTGCCCAATGCCGCCTCGTTCGGCACGAGCTTCGCGGCACCCCAGGTCGCGGCCACGGTCGCCAATGTCCAGGCCATCGTCTGGGGCCTGGCCGGACACACGCTCGGCGTCACGGCCATGATCGACGTGCTGCGCCAGGGCGGAGACGGCCCGCTGTCCCGCCCCGACCCTGCCGACGGCAGCACGCGCTACTTCCTGCACGACCATGACGGCTCGCTCGACTATGCCTGGGCCAATTTCGGCGGCAGCGCCACCCGTGCGCTGGAATATGTCGCGAGCTATGGCGACCTGATCGGCGCCCTGGGCGCCAGCGCGGCGGCGGGTCGCCACCATTTCGAGCATCAGGGCAGCATCGAGGAACGCCAGATCCTGTTCGACGGCCTCCACTACATCGCGTCCTACGGCGACCTGGTCGACGCGTTCGGCCTCGACGAGGGCGCCGGGGCGGCCCACTATATCGGGAGGGGTCTCGCGGAAGGCCGTCACGTCAGCTTCGACGGCCTGCAATACATCGCCTCCTACCGCGACCTGGTCACGGCGCTCGGCGCGAACGAGGCCGCGGGCACCACGCATTATGTCGCCTATGGTCACGACGAGGGCCGGGCGGCGGACCTGTTCGACGCAGCACAATATCTCGCCAACTATGTCGACCTGCAGGCCGCCTTCGGTGGCGACGAGGACGCGGCCACGGTCCACTACATCCAGTACGGCATGGCCGAAGGCCGCACCGACCACGCGCCTGACTTTCTGTTCTGAGCGCGAACACGAGCGATGGCCGGAGTGTCGCCACCCCGGCCATCCCACCTCTCGATCGATCGGTGACGCCCGTCAGTTCATCCGGATCGCGTCCTGATCGGCCGTGCGGGTCCAGTCGTCGACCTGGCGCTCGGCCTCGTCCTTGGCGATGCCATAGCGCTCCTGGATGCGGCCCGCGAGCTCGTCGCGCTTGCCCTTCACCAACTCCAGGTCGTCATCGGTGAGCTTGCCCCACTGCTGGCGGGCCTTGCCCTGGAACTGCTTCCAGTTGCCGGCGATGGTGTCCCAGTTCATGCCCGATACTCCCTTGCTGAAATTCGGCGACCGACATGGTCGGCACGATCGGGGAACGGCTCGGTACAGCTCGAGGTTCCAGTCGCGCGCTCTCGGATCGCCTGCGCGCGATGGCCGCGACGGCATGCGCGCAAGGTTCAATGGCCAGCGATCGCGATCGCTTCGGGGCGCTCGAGAAGCAGGCTCAGCACGAAGGCGACCGCGTAGAGATAGAGAATGGCTCGGGTGAGCATGGCTCGGCTCCGGTCTCGGGATCTGCCATGCTCGAGAGATGCCAGACGCTCGTTTCCGGCCGGTGCCGGCCGTGTTTCGCCGGTCGCGAGGACGGGTGGCCGGGAGCGGCCTGGAGTGACCGGAGCGGCACGAGCCGGTCCCATCGAGGTGGAGCGGAGATGGTGGAACGCCTGGGCGAGGAAGAGACCGAGATCCGCATGACCGCGCGGATTCACGAGGTCGAGCCGGGGGTGATCGAGGGCGACTACACGATCGAGCCGCCGGACGCGGCGGACCCGGATGCCGAGTATGTCAGACGCTTTGCGACCGAGGCCGAGGCGCGGGCCTGGCTGGAGGCGATGGCCGGGACGCACGGCGTCGACCCGGCCGCGCTGGTCTGGGTGCAGGACTGACGCGGCGGCGCGGGCGGGCGGCAGGCCCAGGCCGAGCGGGAATCACACCTGCGGCGCCGGTACCAGTCGCGGGGCGGCAGGTGTTGCGATAGATCCTGGAACAGCTCGCACCCGACCCGTGGCGGATGCAGCCAGGGAACGGGAGGCCGAGGGCGCTCGACGATCGAGGAGTCTGCGATGACCCGATGCCCGCCCGCGAATCCCCGCCCTCTCAGCCGTCGTGGCATCCTGCTGACCGGCACGGGCCTCACGGTCGGGCTGACGCTGGGGACGATGCCGCTCGCCGGCGCCGGCCAGGCGGCCACCGCCTCGACGGCCGGCTTTGAGGACTTCATGCGGCTCTCGGCCCGGCTCACCAGCCGGGACGAGCTCCTCCCCGCACAGGGCCGAGTTGCCTTCGATGCTCTATCGACGCGTTTCCCAGGCTTCCGCGACGGCATGGCGCGGCTCATCGGCTTCATGGAAGCGCATGACGTCGAGGTCTCCAAGGCTCAGGCCGCACTCGACGAGGCGGGGGCGGAGTTCGCCTGGATCCCGCGCCAGATCGTCTCCGCCTGGTACCTGGGCGTGGTGGGTGCGGTCGAGACGCCGGCCGACGCGGAAGCGGGCCTGATGCCGCCAGGGGCGACCGAAGGCACGTCCCAGGCTATCCAGACGGTCGCCTGGGAACAGGCGCTCATGTTCGTGCCGCTCGCCGGCACCATCCCGGTCCCCAGCTACGCCTTCGACGGCAACTGGGCCGAGAAGCCGAAGAGCGGAGAGTGAGATGGCCGACGCCAGCAGCAGAAGCTCGGCCGATGTCGTCATCGTCGGCTCGGGCGTGGCAGGTGCCATAGTCGCGCTCGAGCTGGCCAAGGCGGGCATCGACACGATGATGCTCGAGGCGGGGCCGCGGCTCCAACGCTGGCAGATCGTGGAGCGCTTCCGCAGCTCTCCGACCAAGGGCGATTCCCAGGCACCCTACCCGCCCAGCCCTCACGCGCCACATCCGCAATACTCCCCACCGAACGACTATGTGATCCAGAAGGGGCGGGACCCCTTCATCGCCGGCTACATCCGTGCCGTGGGCGGCACCACCCTGCATTGGAATGCTGTCGCCGCGCGTTTCCTGCCGTCGGACTTCAAGCTTCAGAGCAAGTACGGGGTCGGGCGCGACTGGCCCCTGAGCTACGATGATCTCGAGCCCGACTACTACCGGGCCGAGGTCGAGATGGGCGTGGCGGGCAACCTCGCCGACGACCACGGCTCGCCCCGCCGGGACCCCTTCCCGATGGATGTGGCCCCGCTCATGTCCTATCTCGACCTGCGGGTGCAGCAGGTGCTGGGCGAGAAGGGCTGGAAGGTCGTCCCGGACATCGTCGCCCGCAACAGTCGCGCTTACGACGGTCGGCCGGCCTGCGTCGGCAACAATACCTGCGCCCCGATCTGCCCCATCGGAGCCCAGTACAGCGGCGCCGACACCGTGCGCAAGGCGGAGGCGGCGGGTGCTACGCTGGTGACGGACGCGGTCGTCCACCGCGTCGAGCTCGGCCCGGACGGGCGCGTGGCCGCCGTGCGCTACCTCGACCCGCAAGGCACCGAGCACCGTGTCACCGGCCGTTACTTCGTCCTCGCCGCGAACGGGATCGAGATTCCCAAGCTTCTGCTGATGTCCGATGGCGTCGCCAACAGCTCGGACCACGTCGGCCGCAACCTCATGGACCACCCCGGCAGCTCGATCACCTTCCTGTCGAGCGAGCCGCTCTGGTCCGGGCGCGGGCCGCAGCGCAACAGCTTCATCGAGGGGATGCGCGACGGCGCCTTCCGGTCCGAATATGCCGCCGCCAAGATGAACGTCGGCAACTACAACCGGATCCGCCAGGTCACCGAGGAGCTGATCGAGCGCGGCGTCTACGGCGCCGCGCTCGGCGAG
>JBFWWD010000302.1:0-6852 GCA_050246385.1 Geminicoccaceae bacterium | reverse complement strand
CGCGCGATCCGGATGCGCGGCAGCGGCCGCGTGCCCAGCCTTCTGGATACCACCACCGATGCCCACCCTGGACCGCCGGCGCCCCAACGCCGCGCTGGCACTCGCCGACGGAACGGTATTTCTCGGTGTCGGAGCGGGATGTCCCGGCATCCATGTCGGGGAGCTGGTCTTCAACACGGCGATCACCGGCTACCAGGAAATTCTAACCGATCCGTCCTACGCTGGCCAGATCGTCACCTTCACCTTCCCGCATATCGGCAATGTCGGCGTCAACGAGGAGGACGTCGAGGCGCTCACGCCCTACGCCCGAGGCATGGTCGCACGCGCGCCGATCACCGAGCCGTCGAGCTGGCGCAGCGCGGGACGCCTCGTCTCCTGGCTGGAGAGCCGCGGCATCGCCGCGATCACGGGGGTCGATACCCGTCGGATCACGCGTGCCCTGCGCGAAGGCGGTGCGCAGAACGCCGCGCTGGCCTATCTGCCGGATTCCGAGCTCGACCTCGAGGATCTCAAGGCCCGCGCCCGCGCCTGCCCGAGCCTCGAGGGCATGGATCTGGCCAGCGAGGTCTCCGCCCGCCAGCGCTACGGATGGGACGAGACGCGCTGGGTCTGGGGCGAGGGCCATGGCCGCAGCGAGGGTGCGGGCCCCCACGTGGTCGCCATCGACTATGGCGTGAAGCGCAACATCCTGCGCAGCCTCGCGAGCCTCGGCTGCCGTGTCACCGTCCTGCCGGCCGGGAGCACCGCCGACGAGGTGCTGGCGCTGAATCCCGACGGCGTGGTGCTCGCCAACGGCCCGGGCGACCCGGCTGCGACCGGTGAGTACGCGGTGCCGGAGATCATCAAGCTCGTGGACAGCGGCAAACCGCTGTTCGGCATCTGCCTCGGTCACCAGATGCTTGGTCTGGCACTCGGCGGGCGCACGGAGAAGATGGCCTTCGGGCATCACGGGGCGAACCATCCGGTCAAGGACCTGACCACGGGCAAGGTCGAGATCACCAGCCAGAACCACGGCTTTGCGGTCGCCGACGAAGGGCTGCCCGAAGGCGTGGAGGTCACGCACCGCTCGCTGTTCGACGGCACCATCCAGGGCATCCGGCTCAAGGGTCGGCCGGTGTTCTCCGTCCAGTACCACCCCGAAGCTTCGCCCGGCCCGCAGGATGCGCAGTATCTGTTCGAGCGCTTCCTGGCGTTGATGAGAAGCGACTGACCGCCGATGCCGAAGCGTACCGACATCCACTCGATTCTCGTGATCGGCGCCGGACCGATCGTGATCGGCCAGGCCTGCGAGTTCGACTATTCCGGCACGCAGGCCTGCAAGGCGCTGCGCGAGGAGGGCTACCGGGTCATCCTGGTGAACTCCAACCCGGCCACCATCATGACCGACCCCGAGACGGCCGACGTGACCTATGTCGAGCCGGTCACGCCGGCCATGGTCACGAAGATCCTGGAGCGCGAGCGGCCGGATGCGCTCCTCCCGACGATGGGCGGGCAGACCGCGCTCAACACGGCGATGGCGCTGGCCCGCGACGGCACCCTCGAGCGGCTCGGCATCGAGCTGATCGGTGCCTCGCCCGAGGCCATCGCCAAGGCCGAGGACCGCGCCCTGTTCCGCGAGGCGATGGAACGGATCGGCCTCGACCAGCCGACGAGCCACGTCGTCCGCAGCCTGGAACAGGCGCGCGACGCCCTGGCCGAGACCGGCCTGCCGGCGGTCATCCGCCCTTCCTTCACCCTCGGCGGCACGGGCGGCGGCATCGCCTACAATCGCGAGGAGTTCGACCAGATCGTGGCGTCGGGCCTCGACGCCTCGCCGATCGGCGAGGTCCAGATCGACCAGTCGGTGCTCGGCTGGAAGGAATACGAGATGGAGGTGGTCCGCGACCATGCGGACAACTGCATCATCGTCTGCTCGATCGAGAACGTCGACCCGATGGGCGTGCACACGGGCGACAGCATCACCGTGGCCCCGGCGCTGACGCTGACCGACAAGGAATATCAGCGGATGCGCGACGCCTCGATCGCGGTCCTGCGCGAGATCGGCGTCGACACCGGCGGCTCCAACGTCCAGTTCGCGCTCGATCCGGCCACCGGCCGGATGGTCGTGATCGAGATGAACCCGCGCGTCTCGCGCAGCTCCGCCCTGGCCTCGAAGGCCACGGGCTTCCCCATCGCCAAGGTCGCCGCCAAGCTCGCCGTCGGCTACACGCTGGACGAGATCCAGAACGACATCACCGGCGTCACGCCCGCCTCCTTCGAGCCGACGATCGACTACATCGTCACCAAGATCCCGCGCTTCACCTTCGAGAAGTTTCCCGAGACCGAACCCCTGCTCACCACCGCCATGAAGTCGGTGGGCGAGGTCATGGCGATGGGCCGGACCTTCAAAGAATCGTTGCAGAAGGCGCTGCGCGGGCTCGAGACCGGCCTCACCGGCCTGGACGAGATCGAGATCCCGGGAATCGTCGGTGACGACCGGCCGAAGGAGGCGGTGCTCGCCGCCATCGCCAGGCCCACCCCCGATCGTCTGCGCCAGATCGCGCAGGCTTTCCGCGAGGGCCTCGGGCTTGACGAGGTTCAGGCCGCCTCGACCTACGATCCCTGGTTCCTGGCACAGATCCGGGAGCTGGTCCGGACGGAAGAGGCCATACGGCGCGACGGCCTGCCCGAGGACGCCGACGGACTTCGTGCGCTCAAGGCGGACGGCTTCTCGGACAAGCGGCTGGCCATGCTCTGCGGCCTTGCCGAGGCAGAGGTCCGGCGGCGTCGCCACGAGCAGGGTGTGCGACCCGTCTTCAAGCGCGTCGACACCTGCGCCGCCGAGTTCGCGTCCCGCACGCCCTATCTCTACAGCTGCTACGAGACCGGGATTTTCGGCGATCCCGCCGGCGAGTGCGAGGCGTGGCCGAGCGACCGGCGCAAGGTGATCATCCTGGGTGGCGGGCCGAACCGGATCGGGCAGGGCATCGAGTTCGACTATTGCTGCGTGCACGCCTCGTTCGGCCTGCGCGAGGCCGGGCTCGAGACCATCATGATCAACTGCAATCCCGAGACCGTCTCCACCGACCCCGACACCTCCGATCGCCTGTACTTCGAGCCGCTCACCGCGGAGGACGTGCTCGAGATCTGCAGGGTCGAGGCGTCCAGGGGCGAGCTTCTCGGCGTGATCGTGCAGCTCGGCGGACAGACTCCGCTGAAGCTCAGTCACGCGCTGGAGAAGGCGGGCGTGCCCATTCTCGGCACCTCGCCGGATGCGATCGATCTTGCGGAGGATCGCGAGCGTTTCCAGCAGCTCCTCCGCCGGCTGGGGCTCAGGCAGCCCGACAACGACATCTGCCAGGACGAGACGGACGCGGTCGAGAAGGCTCGCGCGCTCGGCTTTCCCCTGGTGATCCGCCCGTCCTATGTCCTTGGCGGCCGCGCCATGCGGATCGTCCATGGCTTGGACGAGGTGCGTGCGTTCATGGCCGATGCAGCACGAGCGTCCGACCTGGGCCCGATCCTGATCGACCGCTATCTGCAGGATGCCGTCGAGATCGACGTCGACGTGATCGCGGACGGCGAGACCGTCCGGATCGCGGGTGTGATGGAGCATGTCGAGGAGGCGGGGATCCATTCCGGCGACAGCGCCTGCTCGCTCCCGCCCTACTCGCTGACTGCAGCGGTGGTGGCCGAGGTCGAGCGTCAGGCCGAGGCGCTGGCTCGCGCGCTCGACGTGCGCGGGCTGATGAACGTGCAGATGGCCGTGAAGGACGGGGAGGTGTTCATCATCGAGGTCAACCCCCGTGCCAGCCGCACCGTGCCGTTCGTCGCCAAGGCGATCGGGAGCCCGGTGGCGAAGATCGCGGCGAGGGTGATGGCCGGCGAGCGCCTTGCCGACTTCGTGGTCCGACGGCAGCCGGAAGGCTCGGTCGCGGTCAAGGAGGCGGTGTTCCCGTTCGCCCGCTTCCCTGGCGTCGATCTGCTGCTCGGACCCGAGATGAAGTCTACCGGCGAGGTGATGGGGCTCGACCACGACTTCGCCGCCGCTTTCGTCAAATCGCAGCTCGGCGTCGGGACCGAGCTTCCGGAAAGCGGCACGGTGTTCGTCTCGGTTCGCGATCGCGACAAGGAGGCGGTGGTGGAGCTCGCCCGCGTGCTGCGGGGGCTGGGATTCGAGCTGGCGGCGACGCGCGGCACGGCTTCAGCGCTCGAGGCGGCGGGCATCGTCGTGACGGCCGTGAAGAAAGTGCACGAAGGCCGTCCGCACATCGTCGACATGATCAAGAACGGCGAGATCGCGATGCTGATCAACACGACCGAGGGCCGGCAGGCGATCGCGGACAGCTATACCTTGCGACGCGCCGCGCTGATGGAGCGTCTTCCCTATTACACGACGCTGTCTGGCGCTCGTGCCGTCGTCCAGGCGCTTTCCCGGGTTCGCACGGGTGCGCTTGAAGTCGCGCCCCTGCAATCTTATTTTGACGCCTCGCACTAACCGCGCCGCGCCCGTGCAGCATGGCGCGGTTCTGCTTTTCAACCCTTGATTGGATCAAGGCGCGTGATGACGACAAAGGTCCCGATGACGCCCGACGGCCACGCCCGCCTCAGTGCCGAGCTGCGGCGCCTGAAGACCGAGGAGCGGCCCGCGGTGATCAAGGCGATCGCGGCCGCCCGCGAGCATGGCGACCTGTCCGAGAACGCGGAGTACCATGCCGCTCGCGAGCGCCAGGGTTTCATCGAAGGTCGGGTGATGGAGCTGGAGGACAAGCTCTCGCGGGCCGAGGTGATCGACATCAAGGAATTGAGCGGCAGCAAGATCATGTTCGGCGCTCGCGTGAAGCTGGTCGACGAGGACACGGACGAGGAGGCCACCTATCAGGTGGTCGGCCCCGACGAGGCGGACATCCAGTCCGGCCTCCTCTCGATCCAGTCGCCGCTGGCGCAGGCGATCCTGGGCAAGGAGGCCGGCGAAAGCGTCGAGGTGACGACGCCGCGCGGCGTGCGCTACTTCGAGATCATCGAGGTCGGGTACAACTGAGCCGAGCGGCACGTCCGGGCGCGGCATCGTTCCGCCCCGCACTGGAAGCGGAGCGGCATGAGTACGGGGAAGCACACCAAGGTTCTGATCGTCGGCGCGGGCGCTGCCGGCCTCACGGCCGCCATCTACGCCGCCCGTGCCAATCTCTCGCCCGTGGTGATCCAGGGGCTGCAGCCGGGTGGCCAGCTCACGATCACCACCGACGTCGAGAACTATCCCGGCTTCGCGGAGGTCATCCAGGGTCCCTGGCTGATGGAGCAGATGGCGCAGCAGGCGGCGCATTGCGGCGCCGAGCTGCTGTTCGACCTGGCGGCCGGCGTCGATTTCTCCGAACGACCGTTCCGCGTCTGGCTCGACGGCGGCGCCACCTGGACCGCCGACACCCTGATCGTCGCGACAGGGGCCCAGGCCCGCTGGCTCGGCCTGGACAGCGAGCAGCACTTCTCGGGTGCCGGCGTGTCCGCCTGCGCCACCTGCGACGGCTTCTTTTTCCGCGGCAAGCCGGTGGCGATCGTCGGTGGCGGCAACACCGCGGTCGAGGAGGCGCTCTATCTTGCCCAGATGTGCGAGCATGTGACCCTCGTCCACCGCCGCGACAGCCTGCGCGCGGAGAAGGTGATGCAGGACCGGCTGTTCGCGCATCCCAAGATCACGGTGCTATGGGACCACGTCGTCGAGGAGGTCCTCGGCACGGAGCATCCCAAGACGGTCACCGGTGTGCGGGTGCGGCACGTCCACACGGGTGAGGCGCGCGACCTCGAGGTCGATGGTCTGTTCGTGGCAATCGGCCATGATCCGGCGACCGAGATCTTTCGCGGTCATCTGGACATGGACGGCGAGGGTTACATACTGACCGAGCCGGGCTCGACGCGAACCTCGGTCGAGGGTGTCTTCGCCGCCGGCGACGTGCAGGACAAGATCTATCGTCAGGCGGTCACCGCGGCCGGATCTGGTTGCATGGCCGCTCTGGACGCGGAAAGATTTCTGGCGGGGATCGGCTGAGCCGCCGGGCGGCGAGAACGATGCAGAACGATCGAATGATGGACTGGGATCGGGTGCGGGTCTTCCACGCGGTCGCGCACGCCGGCAGCTTCACACGAGCCGCCGAGCGGCTTGGCTTGAGTCAATCCGCGATCAGCCGCCAGATCAGCGGGCTGGAGGAGGATCTGGCGACGGCGTTGTTCCATCGCCATGCGCGCGGCCTCGTCCTCACCGAGCAAGGCGAGATCCTGCTGCAGGCGGCCGACGAGATCGCCAAGCGCATGGCCTCGGTCGAGACCTCCCTCGGCAACAGCCGCGACTGCGCCGCCGGACATTTGCGGATCAACACGACGATCGGTCTCGGCACCATCTGGCTTGTCAGCCAGCTGTCGGACTTTGTCGAGCGCCACCCCGACATCCGCATCTCTCTGATCATCGGCGACAATGACGTCGACCTGAGCATGCGTGAGGCCGACGTCGCCATCCGCGTGGCGCGGCCGACCCAGCCCGACCTGATCCAGCGGCGGCTGATGACCGTGAACACGCACATCTACGCCACGCCGGGCTATCTCGAGCGGCATGGCGTGCCGCAGACTCTCGATGATCTCGATCGCCATTGGCTGATCGCCTACGGCCAGGATCCTGCAATTCCAGTAGCGTCGCTGAACTGGGTCCTCACCGCAGGCAAGGACGATGACGAGAACGGCTCGGTGCGCGTACCCCACCTCACCGTCAACAACGTGTTCGGGATGTTGAGGGCCGCGGAAAGCGGGCTCGGCTTGGCGTCCTTGCCCGACTATCTGGGTGCGACCAGCGGTAACCTGAAGCGGGTGCTCGAGGACCAGGCGGGC
>JBFWWD010000301.1:0-6904 GCA_050246385.1 Geminicoccaceae bacterium | reverse complement strand
CCGGGTCACGCCTGCGCTGGCTGCAGCCCCTCTACACCGTTCCGTTTCATCTCGGGCCCGTCATATTGAGCCCGAGCCAGGTGGCTCTCGCCATCCTGGCCACGCTGGTGGTCGGCGCCGTCAGCCTGACGGTATGGCGCACCAGCTTCGGCCGTGCCTACCGCGCCATCTCCGATGATCCGGGCGCGGCGGCCCTGATGGGGGTGGATGTCGATCGGACGATCGCGCGGTCCTGCATCTTGGGCAGCGCGCTCGCGGGCGTCGCCGGCTTCGTGATCGCGGCGCACTATGGCATCGTCAGCTTCTCGATGGGCACGATGCTCGGCTTGAAGGCGCTGACCGCGGCCGTGCTGGGCGGCATCGGCTCGATCCCCGGCGCCGCACTGGGCGGCCTGCTCATCGGGCTGCTCGAGGGCTTGTGGGCCGGCTACCTGCCGGGCGCCTACCGGGACGTGGCGGTATTCTGCGCGCTTGCCGCACTGCTCGCCCTCCGGCCCGACGGATTGTTCGGAACGATCCGATCCAGCCAGCAGCTGCCCCGCTCGTCGCAAGCCTGAAGGGGGCGAACGCAGGAGAGTTCAGGCAAATCCACTGCACCTACGGTTGCCAGAAGAGGCAATTCGGTTTAGTAACCAAGTGACGCCTCAACTGTGCCGATGGGCTGATGGTGTTCGCCACGCGACTGCACAATCCATTCCCTCAGCTGGCCCGCGCAGGCGTTGATCGCGGCCGGCGCGCGATCGTGCTGGCCCTGGCCGGCGGCATGACCGCAGCCGCCTCGCGTGCCGCCCGGGCGGAAGAGGCGCGACCCGTCTACAGCTTCGGAATCCTTCCTTTCCTGCCGGCCCTGAAGGTCGGGGAGCGCTTCGCTGCCGCCGCGCACGATCTGGCCGAGGCACTCGGCGCGCGGATCCAGCTCTGCACCAAGGACACCGTCGAAGCCTATGCCGGCCGCCTCTTCGCGGGCGCCTACGACATCGTGCTGGTGCACCCCTTTCTCTACGTCGAAGGGCATGAGCTGCAAGGCTATCGCGCGCTGGCTCGGGCAGATCACCAGATCCGCGCGGTGCTGTTCGGCCGCAAGCAGCTCGCAGGCCGTCGGCTGGTGGATCTGCGCGGGGAGACCATTGCCATCGTGCCGCTTTCCGCCGCCACCCGGCTGCTGCAGGAAGCGTTGCTCGACCGGGGCCTCGCCGATGAAGGCGTCATTCGGCTGCAGCCGCGTCAGACCAGGATTTCCTGCCTGCAGGCCGTCATTTCGGGAGAGGCGAGCGGCTGCGTCATGTCATCGAGGCTGAACGACGTGCCACCCGCGGTCGACAGGCTCGACTTGGCGAAGCTCTGGGAAAGCCGTCCGATCGGCGGCCTTGTGCTCGCAGCGCATCCGCGGGTGCCGGTGGAAGACGTGCTCCGTCTGAAAGAGCGCATTCTCGGCTGGAACGGTACGTCGCGGGGCAAGGCGATCCTGCACGGACTGTCATGGCCGCGGTTCGTCGGCGCGGAGGATGGCGACTTCGACGCCGTTAGCGCGACACTGATCCGCCTGCGCGGCGGCGGCCCGGCATAGGCCGATGGCCGTGCGGTCTCGCTTCCCGGCCATGCCTCTGCGGATGCGGATCGCGCTGTCGATCCTGCTTCTCGGTACCGTGCTGCTGGGCGGGATCCTGTTTCTCAGCCTGCGCCACTCTCTCGATACGATGCGGGCGACGGCGGTGATTGCCGATCAGGAGACGACGGCCCTCCTGTCCGACATGAGCCGGGTCGCCCTGCTCACCGACGAGTATGAAGGGCTGCAGGCGTTCATCGATGCCCTCGATCGGCGATCGCGCATCCGCTACGTCGCGGTGAGCGACCTCTCGCACCGGATCAGGGCCGCGACGGATGCCGCCCAGATCGGCTTGCGATCGGACGAGCCCGGCGCGAGGGAACACGGCAAAGGCGGCGTCCGGGAGATCGCGAGCGGGAACTATCAGCTCGGCTGGCTCGAGGTACGCTACTCCGACGAGGAGCTCGTTGCGGCCAATCAGGAGGCCTATCGCCTCGGGCTCGGCCTGGCCGTCGCCGGGACGCTGATCCTTGCGCTGCTCGGCTGGACGATGGGCCATCTGCTCACGCACCGGCTCAGCCGGCTCGCCACCGTCGCCGATGCGGTGAGCGAGGGTGACTTCAACGCGCGAGCGCTTCTCTCCGGATGCGACGAGGTGGCCCGCGTCGGCCGCGCATTCGACGACATGGTCCAGCGCATCGCGGAGAACGTGGCCGAGATCAGGCTCGACCGGGACCGGCTCACCCTCCCGGCCGAATCCATGAACGAGGGCTTCGCGCTTTGGGACGAGCACGACCGCCTCATCCAATGCAATCGCCGCTTCAAGAACTTCATGGGCGGCCCGGGGGCCTCCATCGAGCTCGGGATGCGGTACGGCGAGTTCCTGCACCGGGCATTCCGCGCCGCTGTCGCCGACAGTGAGGAGCCATGGGACGAGCGCATCGCCCGTATTCTCCGGCAGCGTCGCAGCGCCATCTCCAGCGAGCCCGAGTTCGGCCTGCGCGATGGGCGCTGGCTGCGGGTGAGCAAGTCCTGGCTGCCCGATCGATCCGTCCTGTCGATCTACACCGACATCACCGAGACGAAGATCCGCGAGCTCGCGCTCCGTGACAGCGAGCAGCGGCTGCGCTCGATCATGGACGCGGTCGCCGAAGGCATCATGGTCCTGGACGAGACCGGACGGGTGGAGGTGGCGAATCCCAGCGCCGCGGACATTTTCGGCTATCCGCTGGACGAGCTCGCCGGTCTGCCCGTCGCAGACCTGCTCGATGCGGTCGGGGAGGTCTCCGCGCCGAGCTCGCGGGCGGAGACCGACGGCCGGCGTCGCGACGGCCAGCGCTTCCCTGCGGAAGTGACGGTCGGAACATTGGCCGAGGCCACGGGCAGTCGCATCGTCACCGTCCGCGACGTGACGGTACAGAAGGCGGACCGCGACCGCATGCTGCTGCAGGCGACCCACGACGCGCTCACGGGCCTGCCGAACAGGCGACTGTTCGACGACCGCCTTGGGATGACGCTGCGGCGCGCAGCGCGGACCGGCGAGCTGGTTGCCGTGGCCTTTCTCGACGTCGACCGGTTCAAGGCGATCAACGACAGCCTGGGCCACGGCATGGGCGACCGGCTGCTCCAGGTGCTGAGCACGCGCCTGCAGGCCAGCCTGCGCGACAGCGACACGGTCGCCCGCATGGGAGGCGACGAGTTCATCTTCATCCTCCCCGGGCTGCAGCGGCAGGAGGATGCGATCGCTCCGGCGGAAAAGATCCTCGAGGCGACGCGCAAACCGGTCCGGCTCGACGGGCAGGAGCTGTTCGTCACCGCCAGCATCGGAATCGCCGCCTATCCGGCCGACGGCGAGAACCGCGATCTCTTGCTGCGTCATGCGGATACGGCGCTCTACCGCGCCAAGGCACGGGGCCGGAACCGCTTCGAGCTGTTCGAGCGCCACTTCGCCGCCCAGGCCGCGGCCCGCGTCGAGCTCGATCGCGACCTCCGCCGGGCGCTGGTGCGTGGCGAGCTCGCTCTGGTCTATCAACCCCAGATCAACCTGCGCACCGGCCAGATCGTCGGCGCCGAAGCCCTGATGCGCTGGCACCATCCGCGGCTGGGCCTGGTGCCGCCGAACAGCTTCATCCCGATCGCGGAGGAAAGCGGCCTGATCTCAGCGCTGGGGACCTGGGCGCTGCGCACCGCGTGCCAGGCCATGCTGTCATGGGACAGATCCGGCCTCGCGCTCGAGCGCATCGCGGTCAACGTCTCGCCACGCCAACTGCAGCACGACGATCTGGTCGAGGCGGCTTCCCGCGCGCTGGCCGAATCCGGCCTCGCCGCGACGCGGCTCGAGCTCGAGCTCACGGAGACCGCCCTGCTGCCCGAGGACGAGAAGATCGACGAGACGCTGGCGCGGCTGCGCGCCCTCGGCATCGGGCTCGCCCTCGACGATTTCGGCGCGGGCTACGCGTCCTTGAGCCATCTGCGCCAGTACCCGATCCAGCGGCTCAAGATGGATCGGTCCTTCGTGCGCGGGATCATGACCAGCCGCGGCGACGCCGCCGTGGCACAGGCGATCATCGATCTCGCCCGCGAGCTCCGCCTGACGGTCGTGGCCGAAGGCGTCGAGACGGCCGAGCAGCTGGCGGTGCTCCGCAGCCTGGGCTGCGAGGAGGCCCAGGGCTTCCTGCTCGGCCGCCCGCTGCCCGCGCGCGAGGTCGCAGGCATGTTGCGGGTCGCTGCCTGAATCAGCCGGCGCGCGACTCGATCATCTCGGCAAGCGACACCAGCCGACGCGCCTCGAGCACGTGCAGGTTCTCGACCAGCTTGCCGTCCACCACGACGACGCCCTTGCCGGCGGCGCGCGCCGCGTCGTAGGCGGCGATGATCCGCCGCGCCCAGTCGACCTCGGCCGGCGACGGGCCGAAGGCATCATTGGCGGGGGCGATCTGCTTCGGATGGATCAGCGTCTTGCCCTCGAAGCCGAGCTCGCGACCCTGGCGGCAGGCCTCGGCGAAGCCCTGCTCGTCGTCGAGATCGAGATGCACGCCGTCGAGGATCGAGATCCGCGCCGCGCGGGCGGCGAGCAGGCTGATCGCCAGCGAGGCGAGCATCGGCAGCCGGCTCGGCGTGTGGAAGGCGTGCAGGTCCTTGGTCAGGTCCGAGGTGCCCATGACCAGGCACTGCACCCGCTCGGTGTCGGCGATCTCCTCGACCCGCAGGATGCCGCGCGGCGTCTCGATCATGCACCAGATCGGGAGGTCCGGCGGCGCGCCGGCCAGATCGAGCACATGCAGCGCGCGGCGGACGGTGTCGGAGCCCTCGACCTTGGGCAGCAGGATCGCGTCCGCGCCGGCCGGAGCCATGGCCACGAGATCGGCATGGCCCCAAGGCGTGTCGAGACCGTTCACGCGGACGATCAGCTCACGCCAGGCGTAGCCGGCGCGGTTCTGCAGGGCGGCCAGGATCTCCTGCCGTCCATCGCGCTTGGCGTCCGGCGAGACGGCGTCCTCGAGGTCGAGAATCAGCCCGTCGGCCGGCAGGGTCCGGCCCTTCTCCAGGGCGCGGGCATTGGAGCCGGGCATGTAGAGCACGCTGCGGCGCGGTCGCACGATGGCGGGCATGGACAGATTCTCCGGTGCTTGCTGGCGTGCAACCTACAGCGGTTCGGCCCGACGAAAAGGCTGTCGTGCCTGCGTGAAGCACCCTCGCCGATCGGCCCCGCCCTCGCCAACGCCCACCGGGCGGCGGCGGGCGAGCGGATCGGCGTGCTGCCGTTCGCCGAGGGGCCCGAGGCCTAACCCCTCGCCGGTCCCCCGCGGAGGGCGATCAGCCAGCAGAGGAGGAACAGGGCGAGAATCGTCGCCAGCATCGGGACGGCAGTGCCGTCGTAGAAGCCGGCGACGATCCCGCCGATCAGGGCCGGTACCACGGTCTGCCCGAAGCCGAGAGCCGCCGCGGCGGCACCGGCATGGGTCGCGTGCGGCCCCAGCGCCAGGGTCGTGCCGTTGGCCGCGACCGGGCCGAAGGCGACGAAGAACAGGCCGATGGCGAGCACCAGCGCCCAGACCCCGCCGATGTCGGTGACGGCGAGGGCGAGGGCGAGGGCCGCGGTGAGCACCGCCGCGAGCAGCGACCAGCGGATCAGCGGCACCAGTGGCACGGTGCGGACCAGGCGCGAGTTCAGCAGGTTGCCGACGGAGGAGGCCAGCGCGATCAGGGCGAAGGCGCCGCCGAACTCCGCCGCGGTCAGCCCGTAGCCCTCCATCAGCACGGCCGAGGAGTTGATCAGGTAGGCGTTGAGCGTGCCGAAGACGAGGACGACGATCAGCGACCACAGGCGGCTGCGCGGATCGCGGAACACCGCCCCGAAGGCCCGCAGCAGTGGGCCGGCGCCGAGCGCGTGCGGGTTGCGGACCTTCAGGCTCTCCTCGAGGAACAGGGCCACCAGCGCCAGCATCACCAGGCCGTAGAGGGTGAGGAAGCCGTAGATCCAGCGCCAGGAGGCGATGCTCAAGATCGCCGCACCGATCGTCGGCGCCACCACCGGGGCGGTGATGAACGCGGCCATCACCAGAGACAGCATCCGCGCCATGCGCGCGCCGTCGAACAGGTCGCGGATGATCGCCCGGCCGAGCACCGCCCCGGCGCCGGCGCCGATGCCCTGGACCGCCCGCAGCGCAAGCAGGGTCATGATCTCGGGCGCCAGCGTGCAGCCGATGCTGGCGACGACGTAGATCCCCGTGCCGACCAGGATGCAGGGCTTGCGCCCGATGCGGTCGGAAAGCGGACCCCAGAACAGCTGGCCGACCGCGAAGCCGACGAAGAAGATCGTGACGGTGAGCTGGCTCGTGGTCAGCGAGCCGCCGAGCTCCGCCGCGGTGATCGGGATCGCGGGCAGATTGATGTCGATGGTCATCGCCGTCATGGTCATCATGCCGGCGATCAAGGCGATGAACGCCCCGGAACCGGGCGCGATCGGGCGAGCCAGAACGGTGGTCATCCGCGAAGCGGAAATCTGCCGACGACCCGGAACGGGGCGACGCGATGCGTCTGCGCGAACAGGGCGAGCTGGTCGATGACGACCGGATGCTCCAGATGCGGCGCCAGGGCACCCTCGAGGATCGCGGCGACCCGGCCGCGCTCGGGCTCCTCCAGCTGACCGGTCAGCGTCATGTGGAAGCTGAACCGGTCGAGGACGTAGGGATAGCCCCACTGCTCGAGATATCCACGCTCGACCGGCGACAGCCGCGAGACGTCGCGCCGCTGCCGCTCCTGCCCGGAGAGTGGCGCGCGATGGCGGTCGAACCTGCGCACGCAATCGGCGGCGAGGCGGTCCAGCTCCGGCGCCGCCTCGGCTGGAACCAGGGC